>NZ_LN887341.1:0-26710 GCF_036621895.1 Limosilactobacillus reuteri subsp. porcinus | reverse complement strand
CTATGAAAACTTGACAGATACGCATTATGCACAAGGATAGCAATAGAACAATAAATATGATATGATAATTAAGATAAAAGCGTGAAAGTATTAGGAGGAAAAATCCTTGTATAACACATTAATGACTTTATTCTTAATTGATTGCGTTGTATTAATTGCTTGTGTAATGATGCAGCCAGCAAAAAACGATAATGATGCAATGTCAGCTTTGACAGGTGGTGCAGGTGACTTATTCTCACGTCGTAAAGCGCGGGGATTTGAAGCTGTTATGCAGATTGTTACAACAATTTGTGGAGCACTCTTCTTTATTCTGGCATTAGCGATGATTTACGTTTCATCACATTAAATTTAAAGTGCCTCCTGAAATTATTGTGATTCCAGGGGGCTTTTTTGACGCTACGGTTGGAGTGCAGGGGATGATGTAGTGATAACGTATACTGGTGAGTCTTTTTTCTTTCCCCATAGTGGACGGCATGGAGTTATTTTGCTTCATGCATATACAGGAAATACGAATGATGTTCGAATGCTGGGACGTCAGCTTAACTGGCAGGGATATACGGTTTTCGCACCGCTTTTGCATGGTCATGGTGGTGATCCGCAAAAGGTGCTGGAAAGCAATGGCCCAGATGATTGGTGGGATGATACCCGGATGGCAATTTTTCGTTTACGAGATGCCGGAGTTGATCAAATTGCAATTTTGGGGTTATCGCTTGGTGGTTTACTTGCAACAAGAGCTCTTGAGAATGATCCGCAATTATTAGGTGGTGGTGTTTTTGCATCCCCAATTACCACCTGGGGACAATCAAATGTTCCGGAATACTTCCCTAAAATTGCGGCAAAGTATTATCGTCAGCAAAAAATCAACCCATTAATTACTAAGGAAAAGGTTGCTAAATTGACTGAACGACTCCCCCAACAACTAGCACAAATTCAAACAATGGCGCATCAAATTTGTGACCAATTAGATCAGATTCATCAGCCATTCTTTATTGCACAAGGAGGCGCAGATGAAATGATTGATCCAGCGTCTGGACTGCAATTAAAAACAAAATTACAGGAGAATGGGGTTGCAGTTGATTACCATTACTACCCAACCGCTACTCACTTATTAACAGTTAATACCGCTCATCGTCAACTATTTGCCGATGTAGAAAAATATTTACAAAATTTATTCGAGGTGTCTTCTAATGACAACAAATAATTTAAAAGAAAAAATATTAACACATTTAACAGATAATGCAGGTGTGAGTTACTCAGCAGAAAAACTTGCTCATCAATTAGGGATGGATGATGCTGAGCAGTTTACACCGATCGTTCAATCTCTTGCTCAATTGGAAAGAGAGAAAAAGGTTCAAGTAACTGATCATGGTGAATTCGAAGCAGTTATTAAACAGCAACCACTTATTGGAACTTTCCACGGAAACGATAAGGGGTTCGGTTTTGTAGACTATGACCCTGATCTTCCAGACATGTATATTAATCCTGATCATACTTTGCATGCATTAAATGGGGACCAGGTAGAAGTTAAAATATTACGTCCAGCAAAAGCAGGTAGTGATCAGGGTCCAGAAGGTCAAGTAACCCGGATTGTTGAACATAAATATGAAAATGTAGTTGGTGAATTTAAGCAAGCGACTATCGGCGATGATTACATTGGTGAAATTTTGCTTAAAGATAAGAAATTATCGCAGTATCATTTCTATGTAACGGACAAGGGATTAAAACCACTTGACGGCCAAGTAGTAACAGCTACTGTTGAGACTTATCCTAGTGATGAGGCACCGGAAGTAATGACGGGTGCCGTTACTGAAGTGATTGGTGATAAGGATGAGCCGGGTATTGATATTATGTCAGTAATCTATGCTCACGACGTCCCTCATGAATTCCCTAAAGAAGTGATGGAACAAGCTAATAAGATTCCGCTTCATGTTCTCCCAGAAGAAAAAAAGGGTCGGGTGGATATTACTGACCAACCGCTTGTTACCATTGATGCAATTGAATCAAAAGACTTGGATGATGCGGTGGTAGCTTGGAAGATGGATAATGGGCACTACCACCTTGGGGTTCATATTGCGGATGTTACTCACTATGTAAAGCCAGGTACACCGCTTGATCAAGAAGCATTTAAGCGTGGTACATCTGTTTATCTAACTGATCGGGTAGTTCCAATGCTTCCTAAGCGGCTTTCTAATGGAATTTGCTCTTTAAATCCTAATGAAGAACGTCTTGCTATGAGTTGCGAAATGGAAATTGATGAGCAAGGGAAAATTGTTAATCACCGAATCTTCCAAAGTGTTATGAAATCACATGCCCGAATGACTTATAAAGCAGTTAATAAGATTCTGGAGTCGCATGATGCTAAAACGATGAGGCAATATGAAGATCTCGTTCCAATGTTTGAAACAATGGGGGAGATTCACAAATTACTGCTTAAGAATCGGAAAAAACGTGGTGCTATTGACTTTGAAGCTCCTGAAGCAAAGATTATTGTGGATGAAAAGGGTCACCCAACTGATATTCAACTACGAGATCGGGGACTTTCTGAACGGATGATTGAATCCTTTATGTTAGCTGCTAATGAAACAGTTGCTGAACACTACTTTAAGGAACACGTTCCATTCCTTTACCGGATCCATGAAACACCAGATAGTGAACGTATTAAATCATTTGTGGACTTTTTAGCTGTGTTTGGAATTGAGGTTCATGGTGATATTAAGAATGTTAAACCAGGGATGCTTCAAAAAGTATTGAAGGATGTGGCTGGTACTCCTGAAGAGCAAATGGTTCAAGTGATGATGTTACGTAGTATGCAACAAGCTAAATACTCGGATGAAGAGCTAGGTCACTTTGGCTTAGGCGCTAAATACTACACTCACTTTACTTCACCAATTCGGCGATACCCTGATGATACGGTTCACCGTTTGATTAAGTGGTACGAAGAACATGGTAAAAACGAACCAGCTAAGGACCATTGGCGTGATAAGCTTCCAGAAATTGCTGAACATACTTCGGTTACCGAACGGCGGGGAATTGATACCGAACGTGATGTTGATAGTATGAAGAAAGCCGAATACATGGAAGACCATGTTGGCGAAACCTTTGATGCCGTCGTAAGTTCAGTGATGAAGTTTGGTTTGTTCGTCGAATTGCCAAATACAGTTGAAGGGTTAGTTCATATTAGCGTCATGAATGATGATTATTATGAATATTCAGAAAAACACATGGCCTTAATTGGACGAAACTCTCATCGAATTTTCCAAATGGGACAACCTATTAAGGTTAAGTTAGTTCGGGCAGATAAAGATCTTCGTGAAGTTGATTTTGAAATTGTTAACCCTGAAGAAGCACCAAAGACAAAGATTCGGGTCCCACGTAATGATGAATATCGGGGTCGAGGTCGTGGCCGCAAAGGACGTGCCAATAATAATTCCCGTCATGAGAACACTAGCGGTAATCATTACCGTAATACTCAAGGAAAATGGCGTCGAACTCACCAAGAAAATGGTCGTCAAAATAATCGTCAAATAAATCGGGGACAAACTCGTCACCACAATAATTCACGTGATCATGAAGGCGTTCGTCGCCACCATTAAGAGCGGGGAGGGATATCATGGCAAAAAAATCCCATCAAGAAAATAATGACAATTTAATTGCACAAAATAAAAAGGCACGTCATGATTATTTTGTCACGGATACTGTTGAAGCAGGATTAGTTTTAACGGGGACGGAGATAAAATCTGTTCGTGCTCACCGGGTGAATTTGAAAGATGGATTTGCCCAAGTTCGTAACGGTGAAGCTTGGTTAATGAATGTGCATATTAGTGAGTATGATAATGGGACTTACTTCAATCAAGATCCATTAAGAAATCGCAAGTTGCTATTGCACAAAAAGGAAATCAATAAGCTTGTAGGAGCCTTACAGGATAAGGGAGTTACGCTTATTCCCTTGAAAATGTATATTAAACACGGCTATGCAAAAGTTTTATTAGGACTAGCCAAAGGTAAACACCAGTACGATAAACGTGAAGCAATTAAGCGTCGTGAACAAAACCGTGAAATTGAACGAGTTATGAAACATTATTAAAGTGAAAAGCCTAGGTGANNTCACCTAGGCTTTTCACTTTAAAATCTATTTGTTTCTGCGTTCTTTACAGTTAAAGTTTAACTGATTGCTAATTGAAAATGACATGCTGGTATTAAGATTAGGGGAACGTTTTATCAACCGTGCTAATAATGGTTCCTGTTCGCTTCGTCGAGCCCAATGGTTGAGAATACTAGCGATTAGAATTGCTAGAGGTTCATCTTCTTTTTTATTTATTTTTAATTCATGACAATATCCACTTGATAGTTTAACAGGTTGAATTGAAAAAACTAAGTGACTACCGGAAAAAACACGGTAGCGGCTTGCTAATGGTGAACCAACAACGATCCAGTTAATACCGCGAATATAAATAACCTGTTGAACAAACCCAAGACCTTTTCCGATTGTTCCAACGCGTTGCCGATTAACATATAACGCGAATTTGGGTAACAGTCCAAGAGTTAATTGCTTCACTTCAGCTAATAAGGCTCCATCAATTGCATATAATGATAGGACATCGTACCTCATTCCCCATTTACCGACAAGAAGATAGCACGATTTACCATTCTTATCGCGAATGACGGTCGTTCCATGTAAATCACTTGAACGATCGCGAATATATAATTGTCGCACTTTGCCACCACCATTCTTTGATAATCTACCTTTTATTTTACCAGCTTCTTAGCAAATTTGGTGAAGAAACTTCTAAGTTAAAAAACGCTTCCAATTTATCCCATGATGATGTTTAATTATGCTAAAATAATAGGCGAGGTGCTAATAATCGTGAAACAATTAATTCATAACGACTGGTGGGAAGTTTTAAAGCCCCAGTTTGAAAGTGCATATTATGCGCAATTGCATAATTTCCTAAAAGAAGAATATACCCATCAAACGATCTATCCAGAAATGCATCATATTTTCGAAGCATTTGAATGGACTCCTTTTAGTAAGGTTAAAGTTGTTATCCTTGGTCAAGATCCTTATCATGGACCAAACCAAGCTCATGGGTGTAGTTTTTCAGTACTGCCTGGGGTACCGGTCCCGCCTTCATTACAGAATATTTACAAAGAATTGCAAAGTGATTTAGGTTGTACACCGGTAAATCACGGCTATTTGAAGAAATGGGCTGATCAAGGTGTCCTGTTGTTAAATTCGGTTTTGACAGTACGAGCAGGGCAAGCATATTCTCACCGTGGACATGGCTGGGAGCAATTAACAGATGCGGCGATTCATGCTTTATCTGAACGTCCTAAACCAGTGGTGTTCATCTTGTGGGGACGAGCTGCTCGAAATAAGAAACAGTTAATTAATACGAAGACAAATATCGTTCTTGAATCAGCTCACCCGAGTCCATTATCTGCTAACCGTGGATTCTTTGGGTCTCGACCATTTTCTAAAACAAACGAAGCACTTCAGGCAATGGGAGAACAGCCAATTGATTGGCAACTGCCTGCCGAACCAAATTATCGTTAAAGATGTGATTGTTAGTCACAACTTTAAAATGTTTAATGACCATAAGGAGGTACTTGCATTATGGAATTATTTGATGAGATTGCTGCAAAGATTAAGGGACAAAACAAGACAATTGTTTTCCCTGAAGGTGAAGATAAGCGGATTTTAGGAGCTGCTGTCCGTTTAAAGAAAGATAATTTAGTAGAGCCAATTTTACTTGGTGATGAAGAAGCGATTAAAGAAGTTGCAAGTAAAAACGGTTTTGATCTCGCTGGCCTTCAAATTATCGATCCAGCAACTTATCCAGAAGACGATAAGCAAGCAATATTTGACTCATTAATGGAACGGCGCAAAGGGAAGAATACTCCTGAAGAAATTCAAAAGATGCTTGAAGATGTGAGCTACTTTGGAACGATGCTTGTTTACATGGGAAAGGCTGATGGAATGGTTTCTGGTGCTGTTCATTCAACTGGGGCAACTGTTCGGCCTGCATTACAAATCATTAAGACTAAGCCTGGTGCCCATCGAATTAGTGGGGCTTTCCTCATGATTAAAGGCGATCAACGTTATATCTTTGCTGACTGTGCAATTAATATTGAATTGGATGCGCCAACAATGGCTGAAGTGGCAATTCAAAGTGCAGAAACAGCTCGCTTATTTGAAATTGATCCTAAGGTTGCGCTTCTTAGTTTTTCAACTAAGGGTTCTGCTAAGGGCGAAATGGTTACCAAGGTTGCGGATGCTGCTAAGCTAGTTCATGAATTGGATCCCGACTTACCAGCTGATGGTGAACTACAATTTGATGCTGCTGTTGTTCCATCAGTAGGTGAACTTAAAGCCCCTGATTCAAAAGTTGCTGGTCATGCCAATGTCTTTATTTTCCCAAGTCTGGAAGCAGGTAATATTGGTTACAAGATTGCGCAACGATTTGGCGGGTTTACAGCAGTTGGTCCTATTCTTCAAGGACTTAACGCACCGATTGCAGACCTTTCACGGGGATGTAGTGAAGATGATGCTTATAAGGTTGCAATGATTACCGCAGCACAAGCATTGTAAATATTGATAGAGGGAGTGGGACTAAAAACTCGCAAGCGAGTTTAGTCCCACTTCCTTTGCTTTTTAAACATGAGATGGGTACAATAAGGCTAGTATTTTAAACTTGGAGAGAGTACTATGGAGAGCTTAACGTTAACGAATCGTGACGCAACAATTGCCCTTGGAAAGAAAATTGGTCAGCAATTAGTTGCCGGGGATGTGCTAGTCTTAGACGGTGATTTAGGAGCAGGCAAGACTACTTTTACCAAGGGATTGGCTGCAGGGTTAGAAATTCCTGATATCATTAAAAGTCCTACTTTTACAATTATTCATGAATATCAAGATGGCCGTCTCCCCTTATATCATATGGATGCATATCGCTTAGAAAATGGGGGAGCAGAAGATCTCGGACTTGAAGAATACTTTGATGGTGATGGAGTTTCAGTTGTTGAATGGGCTGAATTTGTTGAAGATGAATTGCCAGCTGACTTTTTAGCTATCCACTTCAAGCGAACAGATGATGATAATACTCGTGTTCTGGAATTTGAACCTCATGGACAGCATTTTGACCAAATTGTAAAAAGCGTGGTGGAATAATGGCAGATGACATTTCGATAAAGCTAGCAACGAGTGAGGATGCCGGGGCTGTTTTGCAATTTTTACGGGTAACTGCAACTGAAAGTGACGCGGTATTAGTTCCGCATCTAAATGAGATTAGTGAAAAGACAGAAGCAAAAAATATCGATTTAATAAATCAATTTGATGATTGTGTTATTTTACTTGCGATGCTCGGCGAAGAGATTGTGGGGATGGTTACTGTAATGGTATTAGATCATCAACCGACAACCGGTGAATTAGGAGTCGTGGTACGGAAAAAGTATTGGCGAAACGGAATCGGTCGCTTATTAGTCGATGAAGCAGAATATTGGTTTAATACTTATAGTAGTTTAGAAAATTTGGTCCTGACAGTTTTTGAGGATAATATTCCGGCAATTAATCTTTATCAGCAATTACACTTTGTTACAATAGGAAAAACAGTTGAGCAGGGTCGTAATGTCCTGCAAATGCAATACGATAATAAAAAAGAGGAAACAATGGAAAAGTAAGCCATCATTTCCTCTTTCTTTGTACATATGTTTATTTTTTATGTAGGACTTGCATAATGTTTCGCCAGAAGGATCCCTTTGTTTGCTGCTTACTAACGTCTTGCGTTACCTCTACACATCCAAGGTATTTATTTTGATCATCACGTAAGGCATAAAAGGCAATATTTACAGGTTGACCATGATGCTTGATCATAATGCTAATTGAATCGCGGTCTCCGCTATGCATATCATGGAGGACTTGCTTAACATGGCCTTGACTATGCCCGGGATGAACCTCAAGCACATGTTTACCTAAGTCTGCATTCGTTCGCTTGAATAAACGATGCCGATTAGCTGATGACCAGCGAATGATATCATTTTCATCAATGAAATCGAATTCTACGGGGATGGTTTCAAAAATAGTATTAAGTTGTTCAATACTTAATTTTCCACCTTTAAGATTAATATCTGTCATGATTCTCTCCTTTAGCCGATTAAATTAATAAAGGGCTGAATCTGTTGCGGGGTAAAATGCTTGCTTTGATAAAGCAGAATGTTAGCGCAAGCCTGAGCATCATCAAGAGCATTATGGTGGTGATGAAGGTCGATATTTAACGCGTCACAAACAGTATTAAGTTTATAATTTGTTAGTCCTGGAATCAACTGGCGGCTTGAAGCAACAGTATCGAGTGTCTGGTAGGCGGGGACTTCGATATCGTAATGTTCTAACGTATTCTTTAAAACACTATTATCAAATCGATTATTATGGGCAATAACTAATTTATCAGGAGTGTAGAATTGGTTGATATGTTCCCATACTTCTGGAAAATCAGGCGCATTTTGGACGTCACGTTCGTGGATGCCATGAATCTGTGTATTACGCCAAAAGAATTTAGTATGAGGATTAATTAGGGTGTAAAATTCGTCGGCAATTTGTCCATTCCGAACGATTGTGAGTGCGAGCGAACATGCACTGTAACGCTTGCCATTAGCAGTCTCAAAGTCCATTGCTATAAAATTCATCATACATCCTCCTTGCAAAAGTCGATAATTTTATTTTACAATCAACTAATCATTTTTCAAAACTTTTACTTTTGAAAAATGATACAATAGCTCTTGAAAGTAAATACAAAAAAGGAAGAAATAGAGAATGGCTAATTTGATGAACGAATTTCCTGATATTGAAATTAAACAAGATGAACCATTAATGAATTACACCTATACTAAAACAGGAGGTCCAGCTGACTGGTTGGCTTTTCCCGAAACGATTGACCAGGTAAAAGAATTGGTTGATTATGTTCGTGAGCATGAAATGGGCTTAACGGTTTTAGGAAACGCCAGTAATTTGATTGTTGGCGATGGCGGTATAGATGATTTAACAATTATTCTTACGCGGCTTAATAAAATTGAAGTTCATGATAATAAGGTAACTGCACAGGCAGGGGCATCTTATATTGCAACAACCGAGGCAGCTCGTGATAGTGAACTTACTGGATTAGAATTTGCTGCTGGTATTCCAGGCAGTATTGGTGGGGCTGTCTTCATGAATGCCGGTGCATATGGTGGTGAAACTAAAAATGTTGTTTCTGAGGCAACCGTAATGCTGCCTGATGGAACAATTAAACACCTTACTAATGAAGAATTGGACTTCGGTTATCGGCATAGCAGTATTCAAGATAATAATGGCGTCGTGTTAGATGCTACGTTTGCTTTGGAACCGGGTAAGTATGATGATATCAAAGCAAGGATGGATGACCTAAATGAACGGCGAGAGGCTAAGCAGCCATTAGATCTCCCATCTTGTGGAAGTGTCTTTAAACGGCCAGAAGGATATTATGCCGGAAAGCTGATTCATGATGCTGGATTGCAAGGTTATACTTCAGGTGGAGCACAAGTTTCGACTAAGCATGCTGGCTTTATCGTTAATATTGACCATGGAACCGCAGCAGACTACGTAAATGTTATCCATCATGTCCAAAAGACAGTTAAAGAAAAATTTGGTGTTGATCTTGAAACCGAAGTAAGGATTATCGGTCGGCAAGATTAAAAATATAAAGTGGAAGTTTATTAAAGGATTATTAATAAGCTTGCACTTTTATTATTTTAAAGATAGTGAAGTAATGAATGAATTTAACTTAATAGTTAGGTGCCGTTAAAAAGCGAAAAAGTAATTTGATTGATCTTATTATTTGTTAATTGTGAAAAAATCTCACAAATTACTCATTGAAAAATTATTATTATGGATAAAAAGCGATTTCAAAGGATTTTGAAGTATACCGATTCACTGGCTGATAAAAATAGCTTTGTAATCACTTTCAAAATATGATAGGATATTTAAGTCTCATTTTTTGAAAAAAATTCACAAAGTAAGGAGTATATTTATGAGGTATATTTATGAGCAATAATGTAGTTGTTTTAGGAAGTATTAACGTTGATACTACTTATCACGTTGATCGCTTCCCTCAACCTGGTGAAACCATTTCAGCAGTAAGTAAGAGTTCTGCTCCTGGTGGTAAGGGTGCCAATCAAGCAGTTGCAGCAGCCCGCTCTGGTGTCAAGACGGCCTTTATTGGAGCAGTTGGTTCTGATAAAGAAGGAGCTTACATGCTTGAATCATTGGCTGATGATCATATTGATACACGCCACATCATGATTGATGAGTTACACGGTACTGGTAGTGCTGCGATTACTTTAGATGCTAATGGTCAAAATGACATTATGGTATATGGCGGTGCCAACCAAGCAATGACCACTGATGTTCTTAACGGCATTGATGATGTTTTAGAAGATGCTGACTTTTTAATTAGTCAATTTGAAACACCACAAGAAGTTGCTTTAGATGCATTTAAGCAAGCTAAAAAACATGGTGTTACTACTCTTTTAAATCCAGCACCAGCTCATGAGATTTTACCTGAATTATTAAAATATACAGATGTTATCACTCCCAATGAAAGTGAATGCGCCTTATTAACAGGTATTGAAATTACTGATGAAGAATCAATGTTAAAGAGTGCTGATTACTTCCGTGAACGGGGAGTTAAACACCTTTTAATTACTTTAGGCTCAAAAGGAGTATTTTACTCCACACCTACAGCTCATGGATTAGTTCCAGCATTTAAGGTTAAGGCAGTTGATACTACAGCAGCTGGTGATACATTCCTTGGGGCATTAAGTTCACAATTAGAAAAGGACTTATCAAATGTTGACAAGGCACTTGTCTACGCACAACGAGCATCTAGTTTGACTGTTCAACAAATGGGAGCAATGCCTTCTATTCCAAACCATGATGCGGTTATAAAAGCATTAGCAGAAAATTAAGGAGTACTATCATGAAGAAAACAGGGATTATTAATTCAGAAGTTTCAGCTGTCGTGGCTAATATGGGACATATGGATTGGTTATCAATTGGTGATGCAGGAATGCCCGTTCCATTTGGTACTAAGAAGATTGATTTGGCTGTTGATAAGGAATTGCCAAGCTTTATGGACGTATTGAATAATGTTCTTAAGGAAATGAAGGTTCAAAAGATTTACTTAGCTGAGGAAATCAAGGACCAAAATCCAGAACAACTTGAAAATATTAAGAAGGCATTACCAGATGTTGAGGTTGCATTTATGCCTCACAGTGAGCTTAAGAAGAGTCTTGCCAAGACACATGCCTTCATTCGGACAGGGGAAATGACGCCATACTCAAACATTATCCTTGAATCAGGAGTAACATTTTAATATTAGGGGTTAGTTTTTATGGAAAATGAAGTAAAAAAAGAGAATGGACAAAGTTGGGTTCAACTTTCAGACGGTTATTTAAGTCGGACACCAATGTTCCAATTTGTTATTTTATGTTTAATCTTCCCGTTATGGGGGGGCAGCGGCCAGTCTTAATGATATTTTGATTACACAATTTAAGACGGTTTTCACCTTAAATGATACTGCAACAGCCTTTGTTCAAAGTGCCTTTTACGGTGGTTATTTCTTAATGGCAATTCCAGCTTCAATTCTTATTAAGAAGACATCATATAAGTTAGCAATTCTTATTGGGCTATTATTTTATATTATTGGTTGTGGAATGTTTTTCCCAGCTTCACATGTTGCTACTTATAGTATGTTTTTAGTTGCTATTTTTGCTATTGCTATTGGTTTGAGTTTTCTTGAAACTAGTTGTGATACATATGCAACGATGTTTGGGCCAAAAGAAACTGCTAACAAACGGTTAAATGTTGCTAATGTTTTGATTCCTCTTGGTGATATCATGGGAATCGTTCTTGGTAAGTACCTTATTTTCGGTGAAGGTGGAAATATTGCCGACAAGGTTGCTAAGATGTCAAAATCTGAGGCAGAAGCTTACAATGAACACTTGCTTCAATTGACTTTGCAACCTTATAAGTATATTTTGATTGTTTTAATCATCATCTTTATCGTTTTGGCAGTTACTAAGATGCCTCGCGCTAAGACCTTCTCAACTGGTTCTGAAACTAAAGAAGACCAACCATCACTTGGCGAAACTTTCAACTACTTATTCCACAATAAGCGGTACATGAAAGGGGTTCTCTGTCAGTTTATTTATGCTGGTATGCAAACGACTGTATGGTCATTCACTATTCGGTTAGCATTACGCCTTGATTCTCATATTTCTGATGCAGCTGCTTCAACTTTCATGATCTACAGTTACATCGCTTGGTTCTTTGGTAAGTTAGTTGCAAACTGGTTCCTTGACCGTTACTCAATTACTAAGGTATTGACTTGGTTCTCATTGCTTGGAACACTTTCATTGGTAATTACCTTTACTGTTCCTAACATCACAGCGGTAATTGCGGCAATCGCAACTAGTTTCTTCTTTGGACCAGAATGGCCAACGATCTATGCTCATACTCTTGATCAAATTCATGAAAAGAAGTACACCGAAACTGGTGGTGCATTTATCGTTATGTCCTTAATTGGTGGGGCAATTGTTCCAACAATTCAAGGACAGGTATCAGACTTAACTGGTTCAATGCAGTTATCATTCATTGTCCCAGCAATTTGTTTCGCACTTATCACTATTTACTTCTGGACTGAGCACCGTTGGGAAAAGGCTCATCCAAATGAAGTGCAAGAACACTAAAATTTCCCAGGAAATAATTTAATATTAAAGGCCCAGCGGTTATTTAATCAGCTGAGCCTTTATTTATTTCCAAAACTTTAAAGTAATTTTTTCTAGATTAGGCTAAATACGAAATGAAATGATATAATATGAACGTGATTTAGAGGATGGTGAATGCGATGCAATTTATAATTTCGCTTCTAACATGGCAGAATCTGATTCACTTAATTGATATCTTAGTAATTTGGTTTTTAATCTACGAGTTATTAATGTTGATTCGTGGTACAAGAGCTGTCCAACTATTTCGCGGTATTTTGATCATTATTTTGGTTAAGATTGTTAGTTGGTATGTTGGGTTAAGTACTGTTTCGTGGGTGATGGACCAGATTATCAACTGGGGTGTTATTGCAATTGTTATTATCTTCCAGCCAGAGATTCGGCGCGGACTGGAACACCTTGGTCGAGGAACTTTCTTTACTCATAATCAAACAGCAAATGAGAAAGAAGAAGATATGATTAAGCAATTAGACCAAGCGATTCAGTACATGTCAAAGCGAAGAATTGGTGCTTTAATGAGTATTCAAATGAAGACTGGTCTAGAAGAGTATATTGAAACAGGTATTCCACTCGATGCTGATATTTCAGGGGCATTACTTATTAATACTTTTATTCCTAATACGCCCTTGCATGATGGAGCAGTGATTATAAAAAATAATCGGATTGCAGTAGCGGCTGCTTATCTTCCTTTGTCTGATAGTAAATTGATTCCTAAAGAATTAGGGACACGACATCGGGCTGCTGTCGGAATTAGTGAAGTGACAGATGCATTGACAATTGTTATTTCAGAAGAAACCGGCGAAGTTTCAATTACGAAAGATAATGAATTAATTCGAAACATGTCGCGAGATGAATACCTAAAGTTCTTACGTGCTCAGTTGTATACGCATGAGCCTCAACACGAAAACTTGGTAACAGAACTTTATGCTAAGTTTCAACGTAAAGGAGGTGGCCGTCATGGGCAAGGACACTAAAGGCTTCTTTCGCCGGAAATGGTTTTTGAGAATTATTTCGTTAATCCTAGCACTCTTTCTATTCATGTATGTAAATGGGAGCAAAAGCGGCTTCCTTCGTCAAAATACTCGGAATAATAACCAGAGTAGTGCTTTAATGTCGAATAAATCCGTTACCCTTCGAATGCCCCTTGATGTGACAATTGATAATAATAAGTATATTGTCAGCGGGTATCCTCAATATGTTAAGGTTAAGGTAACCGGTCCTTCCGCATTGGTTACAACTACCTCTAATACTCAAAATTTTAAGGTGTATGCGGATTTGTCTGACTTGACTCCTGGTAAACACCGAGTAAAGTTAAAAACGAGTGGGTTAAATTCAGAATTAACTTCTAAAATTGAGCCACAATATATTAATGTTAATATTCAACCACGCAAGACGATTACAATGAAAGTAACTATTCGTTTGAGTACTAGAGATTTGGATAATGGCTATAAGCTTGGACGTCCACATAGTGATATTCAGACTGTCCAAGTTACTGGTTCACGAGATGAAGTTAATAAAGTAAATCGAATTGTTGCTTTTGTAGCAATTCCGCACGATGCAAAGGATAATATTGCACGACAGGTAACACTACAAGCAATTGATCGGAATGGTCAAACACTTAATGTTGTGATTTCACCAACTACTACTAATGTTTCTATTCCTATTTCTGCGGGTTCACAAAGCAGCAGTTCAAATGATAGTTCATCAAGTAGTAGTGGTAGTGAAGAGAGTGAAGAAGCAAAGAGTAATTCAAGAGCAACATCGCGAAATGACTCTTCAGATTCTTCATCTGAAACATCCCAATCTTCAAGTAGTATAAGCAATAAAGATTCAAGTTCAAGTAGTCGAAATCAATAATAAAGATACACATAGAGGAGAAGTGAAATGAAGTTAAAATATTTTGGAACTGATGGAGTTCGTGGAGTTGCAAATCAAGATTTAAGTCCAGAATTGGCGTTCCGTGTTGGTCGCGCAGGTGGATATGTCCTTACTCGGCACTCAGAACGAAAACAACCTCAAGTATTAGTTGCTCGTGACACACGAATTTCTGGTGAAATGCTAGAAAATGCTTTGATCGCTGGATTATTGTCCGTTGGTATTGAAGTTCTACGACTAGGCGTAGTAACTACTCCTGGGGTTGCTTACCTTGTTCGGGCACAAGAAGCTGATGCTGGAGTTATGATTACTGCTAGTCATAACCCAATTAAATATAACGGGATTAAATATTTTGGTGGTAATGGATTTAAATTATCAGATGAATTGGAATATGAAATTGAACAATTACTAGATGCTGAAGAAGATACGTTGCCACGACCATCTGATGCAGGCTTAGGAACAGTTGCTGATTATCATGAGGGAGCATTAAAGTACACTTCATTCTTGGAACAAACTGTTTCAAATGATCTTGAAGGATTAAAAGTGGTAGTTGATGCTGCTAATGGTGCAACAAGCGGCTTCATCTCTAATCTTTTTGCTGATATGAATGTTGACTTTATTCCAATTAATGATCAACCAGATGGCTTAAATACTAACCTAAATTGTGGATCAACTCACCCAGAGAGCCTCCAAAAAGCAGTTGTGGAAAATGATGCTGATCTTGGAGTAGCATTTGATGGGGATGGTGACCGTTGTATTGCTGTTGATAATGAGGGAAATATTGTTGACGGTGATAAGATTATGTATATCTGTGGTAAGTACATGGATAAGAAGGGATTACTTAAGAAAGATACAGTAGTTACAACTGTGATGAGTAATCTGGGAATGTACAAAGCTTTAGAAGCACACAACTTAAAGAGTGTTAAGACTAAGGTTGGTGACCGGTATGTTGTTGAGGAAATGCTGAAAAATGGTTATAACCTTGGTGGTGAACAATCAGGACATATTATTTTCTTAGATCACAATACAACTGGGGATGGAATGCTTACCGCACTGCAACTCTTGTCTGTAGTTAAAGACTCTGGGAAGACACTCGCTGAATTGGCAAATGATGTAACAACTTATCCACAAGAGTTATTGAATATTAAGGTAGCAGATAAAACTACTGCAATGGAAAATCAAAAATTAAAGGAAATTATTGCGCAAGTCGAGAAGGAAATGAACGGCGACGGACGGGTTCTTGTTCGTCCTAGTGGAACTGAACCTCTTTTGCGCATTATGGCTGAAGCAGCTACGCCAGAATTAGTTCATGAATACGTTGAACGGATCGGTGATGTTGCCCGCGCGGAATTAGAAGTAGAATAACTTGAGAAGTGAAAAAGCGAGGCTGGAAGAAAATTTATTCTTCTAGTCTCGCTTTTTAATCTTTTAATAAATTTTAAATCATATAGACCAATCTAATAAAATAATTGACAAGATAATCTAAAAACTGTACTATACAATACAGTTGATTAGATTTAGTGATAATCACTAGTTATCTATACCAATTTTATTTAAAGGATGGAATTTAATTATGTGTGGAATTGTTGGAGTTACAGGAACTGACAAGAGTTTGTCAATTCTAATTGATGGATTAAAGCGTCTTGAATATCGTGGATATGACTCTGCAGGAGTTTATGTTAATGATCAACAAGGACATGATTACCTTGTGAAGCGGCCAGGTCGGATTGCTAATCTAGAAGCGGCTCTTGGAGAAGAAGTCCATGGTTTAGCCGGTATTGGTCATACCCGGTGGGCTACTCATGGTGAACCAAACGAAGCCAATGCTCACCCTCAATACTCTCAAGACGAACGGTTCTACTTAGTTCATAACGGTGTAATTGAAAATTATGCTGACTTAAAGAAAGAATACTTATCTGACGTTAAATTTGTTAGTCAAACTGATACAGAAGTAATTGTTCAATTAGTTGATAAATTTGTAGTTGAATCTGGAATGTCAACAGAAGCAGCCCTTCTTAAGGTTCTTCGTTTAATCAGCCCAGATTCTTCATATGCATTTGTATTGATGGATAAAGAACAACCAGATACATTATTTGTTGCTAAAAATAAGAGTCCATTACTAGTCGGTATTGCTGATGGTTACAACATGGTTGGTTCTGATGCAATGTCAATGATTAAGGAAACTAATACCTTTATGGAAATCGGTGACCACGAGTTGGTAATCGTTAAGCCAGATCACGTTACTGTTAAAGACTTTGATGGTAATGAGATTGATCGGCCAACATTTAAGGTTGATATGGATGCTAATGCCGCAGATAAGGGTGCTTACCCATACTACATGTTAAAGGAAATTGACGAGCAACCAGCTGTTATGCGGAAGTTAGTTCAAGAATACTTTGGTGACAATGATGTAGCACAGATTAATGAAGAGATGTTAAAAGATATGGCAGATGCTGACCACCTTTACATCGTTGGTGCCGGTACAAGTTATCATGCTGGTTTAGTAGGTGCGCGCATTTTTGAAAAACTTTGTGGAATTCCTACATCTGTTCACATTTCATCAGAATTTGCTTATGAGCAACCACTCCTTTCTAAGAAGCCGTTCTTTATCTTCTTAAGTCAAAGTGGTGAAACAGCTGATAGTCGGGAAGTACTGGTTAATGTTAATAAGCATAACTGGCCAAGCTTAACAATTACTAATGTTGACAAGTCAACGCTTTCTCGTGAAGCTACTTACACTGAATTACTTTACGCTGGTCCAGAAATTGCCGTGGCTTCAACAAAAGCCTATACTGCCCAAATTGCTGTCGAAGCTATTCTTGCTCAAGCATTAGGCGTTTACATGGATAAGCAAGCAGCTAAAGACTTTGATGTAAAGCATCAATTAGGATTAGTTGCTAATGGTATGCAATCAATTACTGATAGCAAAAAGAAAGTCGAAGAAATTGCTTCTCGTTATCTCTCTAAATCTCCAAGCGCCTTCTACGTTGGTCGGGGAATGGATTGGTCAGTATCACTTGAAGCTGCTTTGAAGTTAAAGGAAATTTCATACGTTCAAGCGGAAGGCTTTGCATCTGGTGAATTAAAGCATGGAACAATTGCTTTAATTGAAGATCAGACTCCAGTGATTGGAATCATTACCCAAGATCGGACTGCTGGTTTAACACGGAGTAACCTTGAAGAAACGCAAGCTCGCGGGGCGAATGCAATTACAATTGTTTCACGGCACCTTGCAAAAGAAGACGATACATTCGTTCTTCCCGATGTCGATGAAGTGTTGACGCCACTTCTTAGTGTAATTCCGGCCCAATTATTGGCTTACTACACTAGTCTTGGTAAGGGACTTGATGTTGATAAACCACGTAACCTCGCAAAGTCTGTTACAGTTCAATAAAATTATAAAGGAAGTTAGAAACGTTTTAGTTGGTTTCCTAACTTCTTTTTATTTTTAAAGTAATTTGATATTTTCTTTAAATTTGTTTAATAAAAGGGTTGACTTGCATTTATGGAAACGCTATCATAATAGTTGCAAGGTATAAAGTAATTACCTTCTAATCAATTCTCTTTCTCTCTTATGCCGATCATCGTCTTTTAGACGGTGATTTTTTTATTTAAACTCGCTATAATGATAAGGGTTGAAAGGGGAAGAACAACGTGGAAGAACAACACGAAACGTTAACATTAATTGAGGAAATTACCCGTAATGACGGCTCAAAATATTATGAAATTGGTAATATGGTTCAAAATGGTCGTGCAGAATTAGCAGCTGAACGGAATTTTATTAAAGAGGTTCGTATTTTAGAACTAAATATCCCTCATTCTAAAAATGTTATTAAATATGAACACTTTATAAATACTCACTATAAGATGCAAACCGAAGCAATGGATCATTGGGAAGAATGGAAACGCCCCCCAGAGATTGAAGAGGTTGTTCAAACGATCTTAAAAGAAAATCATATTGGGTAAATCAGGAAGCTGAATTATTTGGTAGTACTAAAAATGGATATAAAAATGTGGAGGTTAGGCAATGAAGCCAAATTTTAATCCATCACAGGGGATGAAGTCGCACTATTTCGTTACAGGGATAGACGGCTTACGAACATTAGCTGTCTTAGGAGTTATTATTTACCACCTATTGCCCAATGTTTTGATGGGTGGTTATTTAGGAGTGCCACTTTTTCTATTAGTCTCTGGATATTTTGTAACCTATCAATTTAGTCGGCAGCTTAAATATGGTGGTCATATTAATTTAGGGCATTTCTATCTAAAGAGATTTCGGAGACTATATCCGACATTAATTGCGATGCTAATTTTAACGACAGCGTATATTACATTATTTGCGCGAGAATTACTCCATAACATTCGGGCGGTAATCGTTACTAATTTAACGTGGGTATATAATTGGTGGGAAATAAGTCACGGGCAGTCCTACTTTGATCAATTTGGTGGCGTTTCACCTTTTACCCATCTTTGGACATTAGGGGTTGAAGCACAATTTTATCTTCTGTGGCCCCTGATTATTACGTTGTTATTTGTGGTTTTTAAGAAGCTACAGAATGTGCGGCGGGTAGTTTTTATATTGGCTGTATTGTCAGCAATAGAAATGGCTGTTCTTTACGACCCAGCAAATATCAATCGAGTTTATTATGGAACTGATACTCGGGCCTTTTCTCTTTTGCTTGGCTCATGGTTAGGGCTTGCGTGGCCATTAAATCGACTTCGACCTAATTTACAGGCAAATAGTCGCCGTTTACTTAATACTATAGGAATTATTGCAACAGTATTGACCATTGTTGGCTTTTTCTCATTGAATGGACAGTCATCTTTTACTTACCGCGGGGGAATGTTTCTCTATAGTTTTATTGGAATGATATTAATGGCTACTATCATTCACCCAGGTGCGGGGATGAACAAGTGGTTTACAAATCCGGTTTTTCATTGGGTTGGGCAGCGTTCTTATGGGATTTATGTTTATCAATATCCCGTTATGGTCTTTTATGAACGATTGATCAATGTCGGCAATCATCCACTTCTCAATGCATTCGTGGAAATTATTATTATTTTAGTAGTAAGTGAAGTTTCTTACCGGTTAATTGAACGCCCATTTGCCCAGTATCAGTGGTCAAAATTACCAGCTGATCTTCAGCATGTGTTAGAAACGCATCATTTTAGTTGGCAAAGCGGGGCTAACATGATGGTAAGTGCATTAGTTGTTGTTATTGCATTTATCGGTTTTTGCCAGCCAAACCGTGCACCAAAGAAAACAGCGGTTCAGCAACGGATAGAGCAAAATCATCAGGCTGCTGAAGAACACAATAAGAAGATTGCAAAGGGTGATAATGTTGCAGAAGCTAGTGGTAATACTTCTAAGCTTCAGAAACAGTATGATTTAACTCCGGCGCAAATAAAAGCAGCGCAGAAGTTAAAGGTAACGGCCATCGGTGATTCGGTGATGGCTGATGCCGCAGATAGTATTCAGAAATTAATGCCGAATGCCTATGTTGATGCACAAGTTGGACGTCAAGGTTCTGCCGCTCCTGATGTTATCAAACAATTAAAGGCAGATGGGCATTTAAACAAGATTGTTATCTTAAATTTGGGAACAAACGGTCCGATGACTCAAGATACGTTGGATGATATTTTAAGTGCAATTGGCTCTGGACACCAAATCTATTGGGTAACTGCCCATGTTCCAACAAAGCCATGGCAGCAAACAGTTAATAATGAAATTAAAGATTTAGCCAAGAAGCATAAGAATATCCATGTGGTCGATTGGAATAAGGCAAGTCAAGGGCACTCTGATTGGTTTGCAAGTGACAATGTACATATGGGACCAAGCGGAAATGATCATTTTGCACGGTTAATTGCAAAGGGGATCTTGACAAAAAAATAGGAGGTTAGTAATGACACACGAAGATCAATTATTAGACAAAGCTATCAATATTTACTTAACAGGATTAAAGGGCATCGAAAGCTTTATTTCCGAACCAGCGAGTGAATATAATTTATCTTTTGAACAATTCTTGATTTTACGAAAAATAATTAACCATCCTAATATCAAACTAATGGATATTGCCGAGCAACGGCAAGTAACAAGGAGTGCCGTCTCTCGCCAATTAAAAGTTCTTTTTCAACAAAAATATGTTGAACAAAAAGCTGATCCAGCCGATCGACGGCGAATGTTCTTAGTTGCAACAAAAAAAGGCAAAGATGCTGAAAGTGAGATTTGGCAAAGGATTAATCACCGCTTTGCCAATTGGGTTCAGATTTATGGTGAAGATCGTGCTGATCAGTTTTTAACACTTTTTGAAGACTTTAATCAACAAATAATTCAGGGGAATATCCGAAAGAAGGAATAAGAAAATGATTAAGATGGTTGCGCTAGACCTAGATAATACGCTTTTAAATAGTAATAAAGAAATTAGTCAACGTAATGAACATGTCCTAAAGCAATTACATCAAGAGGGAATTAAGGTAGTGCTTTGTACTGGCCGCCCAATCAATGCAATTTGGCCATATATTGAACAGCTTGGTTTAACTGATTCAGATGATTACACAGTTACGTTTAATGGCGGATTAGTTATTAATAATGAATCACGTGAACATCTTTTTGAATTAGGGATGAAAAAGAGTGATTTACTGCCACTATTTTCTTATGTTAAACGAAAAAAGATTCCCCTCAATGTTTTAGACTTTGAACGGGTATACGAATTAAATGATTATCCAGGATCTATTTATCGGACAGTGTTAAAGAATATTGAATTCCAATCTTTGCCAATGAGTGATATGCCGGAAAAAACTTATAGTAAAGCTGTAATGGCAATCACCCCTGAAAAATTGTCTACTATTATAGGAGAACTTCCAGCTAATCTTAAAGCGCAGTATCATGCAGTTCAATCCCAACCAATGATAATGGAATTTTTACCTAAAAAATTAAATAAGGCGGTTGGACTGAAGGCGCTACTAGATCATTTTGGGGATGATTTTAGTAATTTGATGACATTTGGGGATGCTGATAATGATCTTGAAATGATTGAAGCAGCTGCCCAAGGAATTGTAATGGAAAACGGGCTTCCTAACGTTAAAGCAGTGGCAACAGCAATTACAGATACAAATGATAATGACGGGGTTGCAAAGTATTGTGAACGTTATTTTGCAACACTTTTGTAATAAAGATTGTTATAAAAAGTAAAATAAAGAGTATTTTTGGCGCAAATATGAATTTTTTGCTAAAAAAATACTCTTTTTTATGTATAATTTAATGACTTTTCAATAAAAGTTATGGGACCCTAAAAGCTAACTAGTACAAGGACTTACAGATTTTATAATCATATTAATTGACAACTTATATTACAAAATATTACAAAAAGCCAACGGAGAGTAGTAAATAGAAATGGTGCTGTTACAGCTTAGTAATATTAAGAGTGTAATATATAGGGTGTTGAAACGGAAAAGATAATTTGCTAAATAATAAAGGATGGTTGTTTAATTTATGATTTCTAAGAAAAACTTTGCTAAAGTATCTGCTACTCTTGGTGCAGTGGCCTTAGGTGTTAGTGCAACGGCTACTGCTGCTAACGCCGACACTATTTACACCGTACAAAGTGGTGACACACTTTCAGGTATTTCTTACAAATTCGCAAAAGACAACAGTATGGTTAATGATCTTGCTAAGAAGAACAATATTCAAGATATTAACAAGATTTATGTTGGCCAAAAGTTAATCATCAAGAGCGATGGTGAAATTCAAGAATACAACGCTCAAAACGCAGCTAATGCAAACGTCGCTAATAACAATACTCAAGCTACTCAACAACAAGCTGCACAACCTCAACAAGCTCAAAGTCAAGCTAGCCAAAGCTATACTTCAAATGCTTCAGGTTCAGAAGCTGCTGCTAAGGCCTGGATTGCCGCTCGTGAATCTGGTGGTAACTACGGTGCTACTAACGGTCAATACATTGGTAAGTACCAATTATCAGCATCATACCTTAACGGTGACTACTCAGCAGCTAACCAAGAACGGGTTGCTGACCAATACGTTGCAAGTCGTTACGGTTCATGGCAAAATGCTCAGGCTCACTGGCAAGCTAATGGCTGGTACTAAAATTTAAACTAACAAGCAAAAGCGAGACTAAGAAGCTGATCTTCATAGTCTCGCTTTTTTGTACAAATGTGGTATAATAAGTATACCTCTTATGGGGATGTTTATGGATTCGACAGGTATAGGTCGAGTTTCAATTGCGTTTCGAAGGTTGCGTCTTCGTAAAAACGCTCAGTTTTAAATTATAACTGCAAACAATAATTCAAACTCTTACGCATACGCTGCCTAACAAGTAGCGCGCGTAGATCCATTCCGGGTTCGTCCATGATGCGGTAATGGGTTTTATAATTAGTGGACTACGCTTATTACTCCCGTTTGAAGTAATAAGAAGAGATTAATCAAGCTAGCTAACCATGGTTGCCCTGATCAACGGCGTTTTGGTTAGTGAAATCTAAATAGTTGAGATATGAACGTAGAGATTGAAATGGCGATATGCTTGGACACGGGTTCGACTCCCGTCATCTCCACTATATGCCTATAAGGACTGCCATTGGTTTATGGCAGTCTTTTTTAATGCTAAATATTAGGATAATTAGTGGGGTTTCATAAGAAGATATTCTCATGTAAAAATCAGTAAATAGAGTTCAGATAAAATATAAAGGAATGAATTAAATGGAAATATTAATGATTGAGGATAATCATTCTGTCTGTGAAATGATGGCAATGTTTTTTAAGAAAGAAAAATGGCACTATGAATTTGCTTATGATGGCGTGGAAGCAGAAGAAAAGTTTAACGCTGACCCTCATAAATGGGATATTATTTTGCTAGACCTCAATCTTCCTAAAAAGGATGGAATGCAGGTTGCAGCTGATATTCGACGGGTATCACCAACAGTTCCCTTAATTATGTTGACAGCCCGTGATACTGAAAGTGATCAGGTATTGGGATTGGAAATTGGTGCTGATGATTATGTAACCAAACCATTTAGTACAATTACTTTAATTGCGCGGATCAAGGCCCTTTATCGGCGAACACATTTAAACAAACTTGAGGATGTTCAAGATACTGATAGTGATGATACATTCGATATTCAAACAAAGAACTTTAAGATGAATACTAAGACAAGAGAAGTATTCTTATATGGAAAACCGGTCGGTGACTTGACACCGAAAGAATTTGACTTATTAAAGACGCTTGCCTCTAAACCACGTCAAGTATTCACCCGTTCACAACTTTTACAATTAGTATGGGATTATGAATATTATGGTGATGAGCGAACTGTTGATGCTCATATTAAAAAGTTACGGCAAAAGTTAGAAAATATTGGACCTCAAGTAATTAAGACTGTATGGGGGGTCGGCTATAAGTTTGATGACGAGGGTAACGACTAATGAAATTAATGTATCGGTTGATGCTTTCATTTTTTGCGATTATTTTGACGCTAATGGTGATTGTTAGTATTTCGTTTATCAATGTGACTAACAACACTATGTATCACAATACGTGGCAACAATTGAAAAGTTATTCTGATAGTTTAATTCAGGATTCTATTCGTTACAATATGGCAACCCAAAGTTTTGAAGGGTTTGCTACAGAATCATTAAATAGCAATGCCAATCTTTTAACACGGCAAAATGTTCACTTTGCAATTTATGATACAACTCACCGGAAAATCTTTGCCAGTAACGGCTTTGCTCCTAGTATGAGTAAAAGTGATTGGAAAAAGTTAAAAAAGGGAGAAACTGTTTGTACTAAACTAATTACTCCTAAAATTAATTCACGAGTATCAAAGGGTGTTTCTCCACGAATGACCGAAGTTTCACGACCATACTTCTATAAAGGAAAGATGATTGCGGTAGTTTCGATTGCAACTTTCGTCTCGACAATTGAGCAAAATATGCATCAAATAAAGATTAACTTAATAATGGCATTACTGACTGCTAGTCTTGTAACGCTTGCAGTTAGTTACTTCTTGGCACGGTCAATTACCAAACGAATTGATCGATTGCGGATGGCTACTCACCAAATTGCGCAAGGAAATTACAATGTTGAAGTGGACGATAATGGGCGTGATGAAGTGGCAGACCTTGGTCGGAGTTTTAACCAAATGACCGCTTCGTTACGTGAATCGCAACAAGAAATTCGCCGGCAAGAGGAGCGGAGACGCCAATTTATGGCCAATGCAGCCCATGAAATGCGGACGCCACTAACAACCATTAATGGAATTCTTGAAGGGTTACAGTATGATGCGATTCCAGAAGAGGATAAAAAGCATAGTATCCAGTTAATGCAAAATGATACGCGGCGTTTAATTCGCTTGGTTAATGATAATTTGGATTATGAAAAGATTCGCACTAACCAAATTGCGATGGAACGGAAAGTATTTGATGCGTCCGCAGTACTCGAAAATTTACGAGAGCAGTTAGCGAAAAAGGCAAAAGAGAAAAAGGATACTCTGCACTTAGATGTAGAAAAGCATTTACGGGTATATGCAGACTATGATCGGTTTGTACAGATTATGTTCAATATCATTCAAAACGCAATCCAATTCACTGATAACGGAATTATTGACATTCGAGGAAAACGTGTGGAAAAGGGAAGTCAATTTGAAGTTCAAGATAATGGAATTGGGATGACTCCTGAACAACTTGAAAATATCTGGGAACGATACTATAAAGCTGATCGTTCACGGATGAATACTAAGTACGGAGAATCTGGCTTAGGACTCGCAATTGTGCGGCGGTTAGTTCTTCTTCATGGCGGAAAAATTGACGTAAAAAGTCAGTATGGTAAGGGGACGACATTTACAATCTTTTTCCCTGATCGTGAATACGCTCCGCATAATATTCAACCTACAAATAATAAAGACAAAAAGTAAGCCAATAATTTGAGCGAGACGCTTTAACTGTGATAATAAAGCGTTTCTTTTTTGTAGACCAATTTTTATAATCTAAAGAAATTTAAAGAAAGCGCTTGTGAAAGCGTTTACCATATGATACACTTATATCTCGTAATAATATTACGGATTGATAGGAGAGAATTTTTTATGAACTACTTACTTGCTTTAATCCCTGCGATTGGTTGGGGAATTATGCCGCTGATCACTGGTAAGATCGGTGGTTCAACGATTAACCAAATGTTTGGTATTGGTGCCGGTGCTACGATTGTTGGGTTGGTTGCGTTTATTATCGGTCATCCAACTGTTACAACGACTGGATTCTGGTTCTCAGTACTGTGTGGGGCTTTGTGGACAATTGGTCAAATTGGACAATTCGTTTCATTTAAGCGGATGGGTGTTTCAAACACTATTCCACTATCGACAGTATTTCAATTAGTTGGTAACTCTTTGATTGGGGTTATTATCTTTGGAGAATGGCGTGGAGCACGTGCCCTTACTGTTGGATTTATCGCTTTAGCAATCGTTATTGTTGGGGCTTTGATGACCTCTGTCTCTGATGAAAGTACTGGGAAGAAGATTACTGTTCAAAACTTCTTCTTCTTACTTATTACTACAATTGGTTACTGGGTTTACTCAGCATTCCCCAAGATGCCAATGGTTGCTAATGATAGTTCTTTAGGAATTTTCCTTCCAGAAATGCTTGGTATTTTACTTGGATCTGTAATTTATGCTATTTGTTCAGGAAATATTGATTCCTTCAAGCAAAAGGAACAATACCTCAATATCTGGGGTGGTATTTCTTGGGGAATTGCGGCCTTAGCTTATATCTTTGCTGGACGGGCATTAGGAATTAATACGGCCTTTGTCTTCACGCAAATGAACGTTATCATTGCAACAATTGGTGGTATCTTAGTTCTTCATGAACACAAGACTCGGCGGGAAATGTCATTTACAATTGCCGGAATCATCTTTATTGTTGCCGGAAGTATTTTAACTATTTTTGCTTAAATTATATTAAAACTAAACTTAAAAAGAGGCTGGGAAAAAACTCCTAGTCCAAAATAAAAACCGGATGATGAATTTTTTGAACAATTCATCATCCGGT
>NZ_LN887340.1:855-1045 GCF_036621895.1 Limosilactobacillus reuteri subsp. porcinus | reverse complement strand
GCGGTATTATTCATTTCCTTAATTGGTGTGTGAGCCAGATTAGCCGTTACCATGGGCACTTTCAATGTGCTGCGGTTACTATCAGAAATTGCCCTAACCGTCTTAATACCTTTATTAGTTTCTTTCGGGGTCAGTTCAATATACCCAAATTTTTCTAGAAAATCTAAATTATCGACTTGCTTATCCGTCA
>NZ_LN887340.1:362-726 GCF_036621895.1 Limosilactobacillus reuteri subsp. porcinus | reverse complement strand
CCTTTAAATTAAAATTTTAACTTTCCAGACAACGTTTACAAATTAAAATGCTAATTTAAAAGATGCAGTTAACATCTATTGATGTTATAATATCCCTAGCCTACTTGATTGAGGCAGGTAGAATTCGCTGGTAAGTTCCGCTAAAAACATTAACCAACGAATTTTTTCGTTAAAATTAATTTATAATTATTATAGCAGTTTGTGTCACCAGATGACATAGTAACTGCAGTCCACAAAAGAGTGTATTTTTTCGGTCAAGTCCGATGAATGCACTCTTTTTGTGCGTTTGAAGCCAGTTGTGTATTTTTTAAACTTTTTTTTCTAAGGGCAAGCTCTGTGCGTCGCAAGCTCCGCACTCCGCCTT
>NZ_LN887340.1:0-198 GCF_036621895.1 Limosilactobacillus reuteri subsp. porcinus | reverse complement strand
GCCACGCTCACTGCGTTGGCATAGGCGAAATGGTCGGCTTGAAGCCTCCCATTTCACCCTTTTGATCGTAAGTAATTAACCTTTGATACACATATATATTTTAAAATTTCATATGTTTTCCAAAGTGTCCTAATCACGAATATACCAACGTTTAAAGCCTCTTTTGTAACTCCAAAATTCCAGACCACAGGAATGTAG
>NZ_LN887339.1:0-337 GCF_036621895.1 Limosilactobacillus reuteri subsp. porcinus | reverse complement strand
CTTAGCTCTATCTTCAGAATAACAAAAAAGTCCAGGACAATAATTATTTTTGTCCTGAACTAATATGTTAGTGTAAGATTTTCATAGGTTGGATGAATAATTCATCTGGTCGTGGAAATCTTTTTTGTAGACCAATTTACTTATTTACAAAAAAAGAAAAGACCAGTAGCCTTTAGTGTGTCGAATACTAAGCAAAGGCAGGTCTTTCCTCATGGATATTTTAACAGAAATCGAGCAGAATTTGGTGAAATCAGGCAGTTTATTTGAAGCTGAACAGATTATTTTAAAAGGGGTATTGGAGTTAGGACAAGTAATCATGCAAAACTTTTTGGAAAGC
>NZ_LN887338.1:0-1110 GCF_036621895.1 Limosilactobacillus reuteri subsp. porcinus | reverse complement strand
TACCCATGCCGGGCGCACAAAAAGAACAAAAGAATAATTTTTCGGGATATAAAAAAATCATCTTTTGTTCCTTTAAAAACAGTTTATTCTTTTATCATTAGATATTTGATTATAAAACACAATTAGTATTGCGGGCCGTCGCTAACGTAGCCATTATCTTCTTGACTATAAGCAGGGGCACTTGATTCTCGTGCAGGAGCAGTCGGTGTAGGATTACTAGAAGTTCTATTTCCTCCACCATTGCCACTATATCGTGGACGAGAAGTATTGTAGCTTCTTGAAGTTCCTCCGTTATTCGATGAAGCTGCTGTCGTGCTGCTTGAACTTTCACTGTTACTTTGCGCAGTGGAAGCAGTCGAGCTTGAAGACGAGGGAACTGTGCTACTTGCTGAGGAAGCAACTGAAGAAGAGCTAGAACTTACTGAACTACTACTTGATGAACTTTCTTGGGCATTATCATTTCCCTTAACCTTTAACTGCTTGGTTATCTTTTGATCACCACGTTCAGCAATAATATCATAGGTGCCAGCTACATCAAATGTATAAGTATGGTTAACCAATGATTCTCCCTTACTTGCCTTAAATGTCTTAACTATCTCTTTGCTCTTATGTCCCCGGATTGTCAAAGTAGTTTGTGGAGAAACCTTAAACTTAACTTTTGCTTCTCCATTATCATTTAAAGTAACTTTCCGATCAAACTGAATCGAAACCTTACCCAAATTATCACTGTCGGAAGCAGCATATTCAACATTCTCGGTCTTATCAGTTTGAGCTGGCTTTGCTTCTTGGCGATGTGAATGAATGCTACCAAAAATTATTCCCCCAACACAAATTACTAAGACAGCGACCAGCGTCCAGTTAAAAAAGATACGGCCCCCACTCACGAAATTATTACCGTTGCGGTTCTTCCGTAACTGAGAAAAATATTGAGCAGCTAAAATAATAATCGCAATAACTGCTAATACTATCATTAAATTCATTACTCGCATAATTAACTCACCAAATCCATCCTATTCTTTTTCTATTTACACAAATCCATCATAGCATCAATTAAACCTTTTCTTAACGCTTTTACTAAATTTGTAATATAAATCGAGTAGGAGATAATTG
>NZ_LN887337.1:0-667 GCF_036621895.1 Limosilactobacillus reuteri subsp. porcinus | reverse complement strand
CTCTGACTACTTTGCCACCGCTTTAAGCGGTGTTTGTACTACCTCACTTACCCTTAAAAGGGTCTGAATATTCCACACTTGTTAGCTTATCCATTGCTATATCATGTTTCTCTTGATCTCGGATATACTTCTTTATCGTGGATTCATTCAATCCAACTGTACTTACATAGTAGCCTTCAGCCCAAAAATGTCGGTTCCCATATTTGTATTTTAAGTTTGCATGTCGATCAAACATCATTAATGCACTTTTCCCTTTTAAGTATCCCATAAACTGCGATACACTTAGCTTCGGCGGAATACTTACTAACAAGTGCACATGATCTGGCATCATATGACCTTCAATTATTTCTACTCCCTTATATTTGCACAACAAACGAATATAATCTCTCAGGTCTCTTCGGTATTGATTGAAGATCGCTTTACGTCTATACTTTGGTATGAATACGATGTGATACTTACATAACCACTTCGTATGGGCTAAGCTATTTAATTTATTAGCCATATTTATATAACCTCTTTTCCCTTATTGACTTTGGCTTGAACACCTACATCTTAAGGCAAAAGAGGCCTTTTTTATATAATTTTTATCGCCCACCCGCATAGCAGGTGGTTTTTTGTTTCGTGCACTCGCTCTGCTCGCGCACTCAACCAGGTCTAAAGACATTAA
>NZ_LN887336.1:0-2087 GCF_036621895.1 Limosilactobacillus reuteri subsp. porcinus | reverse complement strand
TTTAAAATCCGGACTACGATTTTTGAATCGATCAAAAATCATAGTCCGGATTTTACTGTTAGAGAACCAAGAATTAATAGTTAATTCCCAGCCCCATTTTCCACTTCCTTTCTAAGCTAAGTATATTATATTTGCCATTACTTACATTATATATGTAATAAGTGGTCAAAAATTCGCAGTAGATGGTAAAATTCCTTAAATTATTGGTCGTTTAGTTTTATGTATTTTAGGAGGTAAAACGATGGATTTTAAGCTTATGCCACTTAATAAAAAAGATTTACCAATTTTTGTTCCTGCAATGAAAGATTCATTTAATCAAGCAGCTCAAGTACAGGATAGCTCATTAGAAGATGTATTACCGACTGAAGATATTTATGCATCTCTTACTTGTGATAATGCCCATGGATTTAAAGCGGTTGTAGATCATGAGATTGTGGGTGGCGCAATTGTACAAATCGATGATCAAACTCATCACAATCATTTAGACTTCTTATATGTTGATACTGTACATCAAAATAAAGGAATTGGTTATAAAATTTGGACTGCATTAGAGCAGAAATATCTACAAACAGTTCTTGGGGAGACATGTACCCCGTATTTTGATAAACGAAATATTTATTTTTATATCAATCGTTGTGGCTTTGCTGCTGTAGAATTTTATAACCAAAGCCATCCAGATCCTAATTTCGAAATTCAGGATAGTAATAATGAAATGTTTAGCTTTGAAAAAAGAATTACTTTAGACGATTAAAAGTGTAATAGTGGAGAGTTATTAAAATCTATCTTATATTTATATTAGGAGGGATGTTTAATGACTCTCTTAATAATTTTTTGTCTATTGATTTTATATAATTTCATTAAAGGAACATTTCAATTAGAAACTGTGACTAAGACTAGTTTTATAATTATTCTGCTTTATGCGTTAGTCATGACGATTATTTCGATCTTTACGGAGCAACAGGAATGGCATTTGCTAGTTACGATTGTTCTAATTTTAATTGGTATTATGCTTGGCTGGTTTCAAACATTTAGCGTTCGCATTGTAAAAACAGCGAAAAAAGATAAATATGGTAATCATATATTTAAATATCGGCGTGGTTGGGTCTATTTATATGGAATTGCCCTCGTATTTATGGTTGAAATTGCAACGGATCACCTTTTAGGGTTAAAGATGACTTTTAAAGGGCTATTATTTGAATTATTAGATGAAGTTTTACGAGAACGTTTTAAATTTTTGCCAGATAATGGGTGGGTAATTTGGCTATTACTTACGGTTACAACTGGTACATACACATTAATCCTTATTCGTCACTATCCGTGTATTAAAGAGGCACTAGTGTGTAAAAAATATACTAAGAAAAAACGGTCAGGAAAAAACTAGCATTTTTTCGCTAACCGTTTTTGTTATCTAATAAAAGTGTGTTTTAGGCTCCTAAATAAGCCATAAATTGTTAATAATGTGAAGAAAATAGCAGATGAGAATAACGCTCCTCTTGCGGTACGATCAATCAGGGCAATTGTCAGCGGAGAAATCGCACATCCGATATCCATCATGATTAAGACAATGGTTGTCGAGAAATTAACGGCATTTTTATCGCTAACATTATCAATCCATTTGAAAATAAATGGCATTACAAGGCCAAAACCACTTCCGAGAATAATACACCCGGTTACTAATATCCAGAAATGGTGAGCGGTACTAATCAAGAAGAAGCCGCCAGCATTAAATGCTAAACAAAGTGGAAATACAAATTGATGAAGCTGTTGTTCAAGCCAATTTGGTGACCATTTCCTGTTGAGAAAAGGACTAATTAATAATCCAAAAATCATACCAAGGTTTGGAATAGTAGCGAGCAATTCAATATTTACATGACTAATTGTAGGAAATGCGTGCATCATTAAAGGAAGTGCTGGCGAAATTACTGCCGACATCATTATAAATAATGAAATTGCTAAGAGTGATAGTTTATCCATAAATTTGCGAGAATACCCCACTTCTATAAGTAGGGGATGAATCGCTCTCTTAAAGCACGTTAGTGCTTTTTCTTTTGTTCTATGATATATTTAGTATATATCTATAGAATGTG
>NZ_LN887335.1:0-3232 GCF_036621895.1 Limosilactobacillus reuteri subsp. porcinus | reverse complement strand
CTTAAATTGACATTTCGGGTGACAAAAAATTTAGTTAAGGAGCAAAATTATGACATTAGGAACTTATCAGCAAGTCAAGGATTCATTAAAAAAATTGGGAATAACTGACTATACTGTGATTAACCACCCTGCTGCTCACACCACCGAAGAAGCTGATGCATATATCGCTGGTCATGAAGGTGTTCGCACTAAAACCATGTTTCTGAAAGGGAAGAAAAAGAATTTCTATATGGTTATTATGGATGATAAAAAACCAATGGACTTTCATAAATTCATGGCCCTAACTGGAACTAAAAGGGTTTCAATGGCTCGACCGGAATATCTGCAAGAACAGCTTGGTTTAGAACCAGGAATTGTTTCTCCATTTGGTTTGCTAAATAATGAAGCTCATAATGTAAAGGTGTATTTTGACAAGGACATTGTCGACGAACCAATTCAGACCTTCCATCCTAATGAAAATACTCATACAATTTTTATTAAGACAGATGACCTGTTCAAATTTCTTAAGCAGATTGATTTTGAACCAGAAATTATTGATTTGTAACCACCAGTCGATTACTTATCGCGATTAGCTCCCTCTTTTTTTGGGGGGGAGTTTTTTGTCTTGTAATGTTCTCACTAATAGCAAATAAGTTCAAGTAAAAAACAGAGCCACCTTCAGAAATAAGGTGATCCCCCGTCAGGAAATTACATTGTGACATAACGTACCTATTAGGAATAAGTAACAAGCAATATATAAGTCTATTTTAAGCTCGTGTTCACTTTTACTAGTTTTCAACTTAAATTCTCCATTTTCATGAACTTAAATTCCTAACTTTTTCGTGTTATTATATCAATAATTCTGCTTCTCTCTAGTCCCTCAGCCTACTTGATCCTAATTTTATCCCAGGAGATATTACTAAAATGAATAAAATTTATTTCTTATGTACTGGCAATTCTTGTCGCAGTCAAATGGCGGAAGGCTATGCAAGAATTTTTCTAAAAGACAAGTACGAAATCCAAAGTGCTGGTCTTGAAGCTCATGGCGTTAACCCCCTGGCAATTAAAGCAATGGCAGAAGATAATGTCGATATTAGTCACCAACATTCTAAAACGATTAACCCTCATTACTTTCAGGCTGCCGATTTAATTGTTACCTTATGCGGTGATGCTAAAGACCATTGCCCCGTCACCGCTCCCCAAACGCGCAGTATTCATTGGCCCTTGCCAGATCCAGCACAAGCCACCGGAACTCCTGAGCAGCAGCTGCTAATTTTCCGGCAAGTCCGCGATGAGATTAAGCAGCGGATTTTAGCCTTAGCAAGCAACCCGTAAAATTATACTAATATCTAAAAAAATGCCTTCTGAGCAAAACTCATTTGTTTACTCATAAGGCATTCATCGTTATTCCATATAATTATGGAGAATATCATCCGACGTTGCCTTTAATTTTAGATAATCGATATTATTAGAGAATAGCATAATCATTCGTTTCGTCTTGTAATCAGCGACAAAGCAACTGTTATATCCAGGAATACTCCCATTTGCGCGAATAACGTCCCCATCAAAGTAGACTCCACCAAAATAGGCAACTTCTTGATGCTGCGCCTGTTGGTAGTATTCATTAATCATTTTTGGATCTTTCAGCACCTCATTATATACAAACTTCCAGTAATCATTTGGCGATATAAATAGGTTCCCTGCTCCAAAGTCTGAAGAAGTCGTTACAGTTACCCGGTGCCAATCAACCGTTGGATCCATAGGTTGTGGGATTTCCTTTTTTGAAACTTCAGAAAAGTCTTTAATTTGGTGAAGATGGAGCGGTTTAGCAAATTTTTTTTGAATATAGGCATTATAGCTTAAATGTGTTTGCTTACTAACAATGGCTGCCAATATTTCATAATCAACATCTTGATAATCCCATGTGTGTGTATGATCATACTTGAGATGTTTAAACATATAAGCAATTTGGGCTTTTTGGCCTCTAAGCGGTTCAAATGGACGATCATTATTAATCAAGCCACTAGTATGGTTCATTAATTCCCGAATTGTAATCTCTTTACTGCCGTCAATCTGTGGGTAATACTTACTTAGCGAAGTGTCCCAAGCTAATTGCTTTTTTTGTTTTAATTGGTAAACAGCGGTTCCCGTTACAATCTTTTGAAGCGATGCCGTGGGAAATAGTCGATCCGCCTTTACGATTTGATCTTTATTTGTGGTTTCATTATTTTCAATGACAACTGGCTTCCCATCTTTGCCATTAACTAGCATCACCCCATTAATATGATGGTTCTTCATATAATCTTGAAGTTGATGTTGCGTTTGTTTGTCAACTACTTCTGCCTTTACCTTTGATGGCGTGGTCAATAAGAAGATGGCAAAGGAACAAAGCGTCAAAAAAATATACAAGTTAACTTTTTTCATAATTATAAGTATTCCTTCCAGGCATCCGTTTTCGAAAAAATATCTACCTGTATTATACAAATTTTATCCCCCATCTTACAAAGTAGAATAAAAATCTGATTTTTATTACTAAAACACTTTAAACTCATTCGATTTATGTTAAAATTCTAACGTCAATAAATAAAAACCGCAAAAATAGTTCGTAAATAACGAACATTATCAAGGGAGAGCTAGAATGAATAACGACGTCGAAAAAGTTTTATATACTCAAGATCAAGTCAACCAACGCTTAGATGAACTTGCTAATACACTTACTGAAAAATATCAAGATGAATTTCCAGTTTTAGTTTCCGTAATGACAGGGGCAATGATTTTCACTAGCGAAATGATGAAGCGCCTTAATTTCAAGTTAAACGTTGATTATGTCGACGTCTCTAGTTACGAAGAAAGTTCAGAATCCACTGGAAAAGTTAAATTAATTCAAGATCTTTCCCACAATATTAAGGGTCGACCAGTTATTATTATGGAAGACATTATTGATACTGGTCATACATTAAAGTATCTCGCTGATCTTTTCGCTGATCGTGGCGCAAAGAGTATTGAGATTTGTTCCTTACTCGATAAGCCGGACCGTCGTGAAGTTGATGTTGAAGCCGATTACGTTGGTTTTAAAGTTCCAAACGAATTTATTGTCGGATATGGCCTAGACTTTAATGGCCTTTACCGGAATCTTCCGTTTGTCGGTGTGTTAAAGCGTTCTGTATATGAATAATAGTTAAAGGCTGAGAGAAAATGTTATTTCTTTCAGCTTTCTTTTTGGATTTAAACACGCGGTTTGTAAAATTAAGTT
>NZ_LN887334.1:0-4251 GCF_036621895.1 Limosilactobacillus reuteri subsp. porcinus | reverse complement strand
TGACGGGTGGTTATGATTTTAATGAGGGAAAGTTAGTAATTCTTTAGTTGTATGCGTGAATGGTTCACAACCATCTTCTGTAATATGAACACAGTCTTCAATCCGGACGCCGGCAAAACCTGGAATATAAATACCGGGTTCAATGGAGAAGCACATGCCAGGTTCAAGAACTAGCTGATTTCCTTCCATGATTGATGGAAATTCGTGTTCACTGCTACCCATTCCGTGCCCGAGGCGGTGAATAAAGTATTCGCCATAACCAGCTGCAGTAATGATATCACGAGCGATCTTATCTAATTCTTCAGCAGTCATTCCCGGCTTCGCAGCATTTTGAGCGGCCAATTGAGCCTCTAAACATACTTTGTAGATGTCTTTTTGTTTGTCATTTAACTTTCCGACAGCCACTGTTCGGGAAGCATCACTAATATAGCCATCAACAATTGTTCCTAAGTCAAAGAGGACGAGCTGATTATTTTGGATCTTATTACTGGAGGTAGCTCCATGAGGTTCGGCAGCATGAGGACCCGCTTGGACCAGAGTATCAAAGCTCATTTTATTAATCCCGTGTTGCTTAAGCGCATATTCTAAATCGGCAGCCACTTCTTGCTCTGTTTTACCAATTTGAATTGCTTCGAATCCTACTTTAAAAGCGAAATCAGCCCATTTTCCGGCTTCATTTAACTTAGCGATCTCATCATCGCTTTTAATCATCCGCATTTTTGCTATCAAAGGAGAGAGATCAGTATTAAAATGGGCATTAGGGAGGACTTCTTCTAAGGCACGAAGACGGTCAACAGTTAGTGATTCTCCCTCAATTCCCCAATTAATTGGGGAACCAGCGTGATTTTTGATATGTTCAGCAATAAGCTCAAAAGGTTTTTCATGATCTAAGTACCCATATACTGGATATTTCCAACCAGTATCCTTTATTGCTTCTACTTCAAGAGCTGGTGCAAACAGAAATGGCTCACTGTCGGCAAAAAGGACTAGTGCTAATACCCGTTCTACTGGATCGCTGTAGAAACCAGTTAGGTAATTAATGGTCATCGGATCACTAATATAAGCAGCATCTAATCCTTTTTCAGTAAGCGCGCTTTGTAGTTGATTAAGTTTTGTCACTGCATTCACTTCCTAAAAAAGATTGCGAATATTATAACATATTGTTATGAAAGTAAAAAAATAATGAAGAACGTTTGCTAATTAAAACTAAATCTGCTATATTAACTAGGTTGTGAAAAAATATGAAAACAGATTATACCAATAAAGAAAGGGCTATCTTATGGAAAAACAATCAGTAACAATTTATACGGTTGCCCGAGAAGCTCGTGTCTCAATGGCCACTGTTTCACGGGTAGTAAATGGCAATCCAAATGTAAAACCAGAAACTAGACAAAAAGTTTTAGATGTAATTAAGCAGCTTAATTATCGTCCTAATGCAGTTGCACGGGGATTAGCTTCTAAAAAAACAACGACTGTCGGGGTAGTTATTCCTAATATAACTGATCCATACTTTGCGGAATTAGCATTGGGGATTGATGACGTTGCTTCAATGTATAAGTATAATATTATTTTAACCAATTCTGATTCTGATGATGAAAAGATTCTGAAAGTGGTACGGAGCTTGCTTGCTAAACAGGTTGATGGACTTATCTTTATGGGTCACGATGTTTCTGATGATCTTAGAAATGAATTTGAAAGCACAAATACACCAGTTGTAGTAGCTGGTTCTGTTGTTAATGATGATGCTTTACCAAGCGTTCGGATTAACTACCAAGCAGCCGCCAAGGAGGCGACAGAATTTCTGCTAAAACATGGTGATCAACAAGTTGCCTATATTACTGGTCCATTACGATACTCAATTAATGGCGAAGACCGGCTTAATGGATATAAAGAAGCATTGGCAAATAATAATGTGGCATTTAATGAATCATTAGTAATTGAAACGGATGGGTCTTACCAAGCAGGATATGCAAAGGCACAAGAAGTTATCGAAAAGGGATTAAAGGCTGCTTATGTAACAGATGATAGTTTAGCTGCTGGTCTCTTAAACGGGCTTACGGATGCTGGTATTAGCGTTCCAGATGATTTTGAACTAATTTCTTCTAATGACACCAATTATACAAAGGTTGTCCGGCCAACAATCACTTCGATCACTCAACCTCTTTATGATCTTGGTGCCATTTCAATGCGGTTGTTGACAAAATTAATGGATGGCGATGACAGTAATGATGATGAAAAGAATGTTATTTTAGATCATGGCTTTGTTGAACGCCAATCAACTCGTAAGTAGGTTGTGATTTGTTGTGACAACCCGAAGTGAATTGCGAGCACAACGACAAGAAAAAGTTGAGAAGCCAATAGAAGAAATACCGAAAAAGCGTCATTTTCTATACTGCTTATGGGGTGTAATCTATGTGACTTTACTCGGGCTAACATTACTAATTAATTCGACACTCTTAAATGTTAACTTTGTAAAAGAAGAAGTTACAAGTTCGTCGCTTGAATCAGTTATGTTAAGTCAGGTTAACAGTAGTCTAACTCAGTATGGGATTTCAACTTCTGTCTTAAAGAAAAGTGATACTGATAAGCTAATTAACCAGGCGATTGATCAAGTATATGCAGGTGAAAAAATTAATCTTGACCTATCACCTATAGTTAATAATGTGGGCACGTCTGTTAATTCCCAATTAGCTCAATATGGTTTGTCGACGTCCATGTTACCAGCAGGCAGTTCTTCAGCAATTGCTGGTAACATTAATTCGATTGTTAACAGTCAGTTAAATACTCCCGAAGTTGCACAGTTAATTAATGGGATTAAAATTGCTAAAACGGTTGTCAATATTATTTTAGTGATTTCAATTATCAGTCTCGTTCTATTGATCCTTAAGGGGTTATGGCAGCACCACTTAATTGGTAGTTTTAGGTGGATTTGTTTGTGGGGAACTGTTTTATATACAGGAATCGTTATGACTATTCATGCGATTGCCCTTCAAATGGGAGCAGAACAACCAGACATAAGCCCCTTTATTTCCCAGGTTGCCAATGATTTTCAGCAGACTGGATTTCATGGTTCGATGATGCTAATTGTCATTAGTATTGTGTTATTTATTCTGCAATTTGTAAAACGAAAATGGCAACCTCGCCAATAACCTTGAATTAACGATGAATATTTGCTAAAATTTATCTGTTTGTATTACATTAATAAAGAAAAGAGGAGTCAGTAATGTCAGGACATTCAAAATGGCATAACATTCAGGGACGTAAGAACGCCCAAGATGCTAAGCGTGGTAAGATTTTCCAAAAGATTTCACGTGACTTGTACCAAGCAGCTAAAGCAGGTGATCCTGATCCAGCGAACAACGCTCAATTACGGCTTGTAATCGATAAGGCACACGCGGCCAACATGCCTAAGAAAAATATTGACCGTGCTATTGCTAAAGCTTCAGGTATTGGTGGAGCTAAGTTCGAAGAAGTTACTTATGAAGGTTATGGACCGGGTGGGGTAGCAGTAATGGTTTCTGCTCTTACTGATAACAAGAACCGGACTGCATCTGCTGTTCGTTCAGCATTTAGTCACTCTGGCGGTTCATTAGGTGCTAGTGGATCAGTTTCATACATGTTCGACCGTAAAGGATTAATCGAAATTCTCCGTGATGGTCTTGATAAGAGCGAAGATGATATGTTAATGGATGCTTTAGATGCTGGAGCTGAAGATATGAAGGCAACTGAAGAAAAGTTCCAAATCTTCACAGATCCAAGTAACATGACAGATGTTCGTGATGCTCTTCAAGAACAAGGCTACGAATTAGATACTGCCGAAGTTACCATGATCCCTCAAAACCGGACAGAGGTACCTGCAGATAAGGCAAAGCAATACCGTCATTTGATTGATGAATTAACAGAAAACGATGATGTTGCTGATATTTACGAAACTGGTATTTTACCAGACGAAGATGACGATGAAGAATAATTCAATCATTGTTATTGAGAGGTTAAAAAGCAAAACGCTTTTTAACCTCTTTTTTTTTTAGTGCATTTTTAGAATTTATCCGTATTTAAATAATAGGGAGGTTAAAATATGCCGAGTTTTGAAGAAGAATTAACAAGAATAATTCGCAAGTAACCGAGTGACCTGTACATCTTACCTCATGATAGGTATTATCAATTATCCTTAGCGATAAAGGGGACCCTATTTCCTTTTAAACAGGTTACGCGTGATTATGGTCAACGTTTTATCCATAAATTTGCGAG
>NZ_LN887333.1:0-305 GCF_036621895.1 Limosilactobacillus reuteri subsp. porcinus | reverse complement strand
ATTTCGGAAAAAACCTCTAAATTGAATTCTTTTCTCTTACTTGCAATGCCAACACCCTCATCAAAGCTCATCATTTCGTTGACAATATCAGGCTTCATCGCATACTTCTGTGCTTCAAGGATCGAACCAATCAATGCAGCCTTTTCATTTTTAGCATCTTTAGGGTTGTAAGAATTCTCGTAGCCAAAGGCTTTTTTGCTCACCTTGCGATCATGTTTTTCGGCAATTTTCTTCCAAATTTTCCAGATTTCGCTCCTTAATGCTTCCCCGTTGGTTTCCTCGTCGTAAAACATTAAGACGTGAAC
>NZ_LN887332.1:0-9568 GCF_036621895.1 Limosilactobacillus reuteri subsp. porcinus | reverse complement strand
GAAGTTGTTTCTTTAAAAACGACCACCTGTCCAGATTGTCAGCACGAAATGGCTCACATTGGAAAGAGGTTGGCACGACGGGAAGCTAGACTAGCTGTAAAAACATACATGCGAAAGAACAAGATTTCATTGAAGCTTAATTAAAATTAAAGCTAGTCTCTTTTTTCTTGTCTGGTAAGTTTTTTCTAGGTACTATTACATAGATGGAGGGATTTTTAAATGATTAAAGTTCGTCAAATATCTACAAAGTCAAATGATTTCAAAAACATCAAGCGGGTTTATAATACCGTGTTTCCACAAAATGAACTTTTACCATTATCTTTACTTAAAATGCGTGCTAAAGCAGGAAAAGCAGAATTTTGTAGCATCTATAATGAAGAGGGAAAATGGGTTGGCTTTTTCTACACAGTCTACAACAGGCGCATCGTCTATATTTTCTTTCTGGCAATTGATCCTCATTATCATGGACAGGGCTTGGGTAGTGCGACGCTAACCGCGATCAAAGAACGATATGCAGGAAAGCAGATTACACTTAGCGCTGAACGCCCAGATCCTCAAGCACCTAATAACGAACAACGAATCAGACGGCATCGTTTCTACGCCCAAAATGGTTTTGGCAAAACAGGTCTTTATACCGTTGAAAAGGATAATGAAAAATTTGATCTTTTAAGTATACAATCAAGCGTGAATCCACAATTTTACCAACAGTTAATGGATAATTATCTGACTAAACATCGCTGCCATTATTTACCATATAAGATTATTAAAGAGTAAAAAAATCCCCACTACCTGCATGAGTAGTGAGGATTTTTTTAGTCTTTTCGATCTTTAATTTTGAATGATAAGAGCAGTGCTACCACAATTAAGATAATTGCAAAGTAAATGCCATAGTGGAAACCATTGGTAAAGCGAACAGTTTCAGATCCACTAATAGAAGAACTCCCCCAAGCTAAGCAACTAGTAGCTAGGGCTGTTGTAAGAGCACCGATAACCTGTTGCATCGTATTCATGATTGTACTGCCGTCTCCAGATTCGAATCCAGAAAGCGTACTTAGAGCACTAGTTTGTGCAGGAGACATTGCTAAAGGACAACCAATCATTAAAATAACATGCGCGCATACAACGTAGATAATGGGACTATGCGGTGTGGTAAACGCCAGCATCAAAGCACCGAATAAGGCAAGGACAAAACCAATTAAAACAGGATATTTAGCCCCAATACTATCGTAAAGGCGACCTGCAATTGCAGAAGTGGCTGCATTAATAATTCCACCAGGGAGCATTACTAGTCCAGTAAGGGCAACGGAAACTAAGAGCCCTCGTTGATAGAATAACGGTAAAAGATACATCGTAGAAAGAATAATTCCAAAGTCAAGCATCACGATTGAAGAACCAATTGTGAAAGCCGGATACTTAAAGATATGAAGATTTAAAATTGGTTCTTCCAGATGAAGTTGGCGATGGGTGTAAAAGATTAAGACAATAATTCCGATTATTAACGCACTGAGAACTGTAGGTGAAGTCCAACCATCTTCACTAGCCAAACTAGCACCAATAACAAGTCCTGAACAACCTACTGCCGATTCAATAATTGAGAGCATATCAACATGTGGCTTAGTAATTTCACCAACATTTTCTAATGAAGTGATAGCAAAGATCAAGGCAATAAATAAAAACGGAATAAATAACCAGAAGATCCATTGCCATGATAACTTAGCAAGAATTAGCCCGGTTAAAGTAGGACCGATTGCAGGGGCAAACATAATTACGAGGGCACACATTCCTAGAACTGCTCCAATTTGTTTCGGTGGGAAGATTTGCATTACCACTGCAAACATTAATGGAAGAATTAAACCTGTTCCGATCCCTTGAATCATTCGTCCAATCAACAAAATAGTAAAATTATGCGCTAAGGCAGAAATACTAGCCCCAACCATGAAGTCAATTAATGCAAAAATAATGACTTGGCGGGTCGTAAACCATTTAGTAATAATACTGGACAGTGGCAAGATAATCCCAATAATTAACATATATCCAGTAACTAACCATTGAATTGTTGACGTACTTACTTGAAAAGCAGTCATCAATTTTGGCAAGGCGATGTTTAATGAAGTCTCACTAAACATTCCGACAAAAGCTCCCAGCAGCATACTAACCATCATTAATCCTGGGTGCGCTGCTTGCTTACGAGCTTGTAAAGCATTTTCCATAAATATAAAAACTCCTTTTACCCTAAAAATTGCACAAGGATTAGTCTAGCAAATCGTGCTATCTGCTCGTAAGTTATTTTTTTAATAACTAATAATCTTAAGTATATTGATTAAGATTATTAAGTTAGGTTTAGCGTTTTCAAATTTAAGCTTTTCGGGATAAAAAATTCTATTCAGTGATAATAGGAATTTAAAAATAAATGATTTAAAAGGTCTTACAATAATCGCAAAATAGCGTCGTTACTTGTATCCTCATTTTATTCCTGGTAGATCAGAATAGAATATAAACAGAATATTTAAAGAAGTAATTTGACCACAACATATAGTGTTTCGAATGTCAATACTTCCTATAAGTTGTATTTTGAGCTATGATAGATAACGTTAATTACGAGAGGGGAAATAAAAATGAAAGTGCAAATAATTGATAAGAAGGATCTTCAAAGTTTAACAAGTGTTCAAGTAGTTAAACGTGATGGAACAGTAACACCATTCTATTCCTATAAGATTAACCTTGTTTTAAATGCGCTCAATGCTGATGAGCAGACTAGCCAAAGTGTTTATGTTACCTTATTGGATGCCTTGCTTAATCAAACAACTGTCACTACTAAAAAGATTGCGGATCTCTTTGTTCAAGGACTGGTCAATGCTAATCATGAAGAATTGGCAAAAGTTTACCGTGATTATCGCCAGCATGATGAAGAAGCATTTGCCGAAGCCACTAATCCCCAAAATAAGTTAGAGCAGCTTTTCGACCGAAACTCACGGATTGTGCATGAAAATGCTAATAAAGATAGCCATGTTTTTAATACTCAACGCGACCTTGAAGCAGGGGTTGTGAGCCGTGCGTTAGGATTGCGGATGCTTCCTGGTATTGTAGCCAAGGCGCATCTTCGTGGTGATATTCACTGGCATGACCTTGACTATTCACCGGTAACGCCTGAAACTAACTGTTGTTTAATTGACTTTGACGAAATGTTTAAGCATGGTTTTAAGATTGGTAATGCTTGGGTTTCTTCACCACGCTCGATTCAAACAGCTACTGCTCAGATGTCGCAAATTATTGCTAACGTGGCTTCACTGCAATATGGGGGATGTTCCGCTAATCGGATTGATCAATTATTAGAACCATATGCAAAGCTAAATTACGAAAAGCATATGAAAGATGCCGAAGAGTGGATAGTACCAGAGAAACGGGAAGAATTTGCTCGTGAGAAGACCAAAAAAGATATTTACGATGCAATGCAGGCTTTAGAATACGAGATTAATACCCTTTATTCTAGTCAAGGTCAAACTCCATTTACGACCATTAACTTTGGCTTAGGAACAAGTTGGATTGCCCGGGAGATCCAAAAGGCTATTTTAATGATCCGGATTAAGGGCCTTGGTAAGGAACATCGTACAGCCATCTTTCCTAAATTAACTTTTACTATTAAACGGGGCTTAAATCTTGACCCTGAAGACCCTAATTATGATATCAAGCAACTAGCGCTTGAGTGTTCAACGAAGCGGATGTATCCAGATCTTTTGATGTATGACAAGATTAAGGAACTAACGGGGAGTTTTAAGACACCAATGGGTTGCCGTTCGTTCTTACAGGGATGGACAGATCCAGAAACTGGTAAAGAAGTAAACTCAGGGCGGATGAACTTAGGGGTAGTGACAGTCAACTTACCGCGGATTGCCCTGGAGGCTCATGGCGATAAGCAACTATTCTGGGAAATTTTTCAAGAGAAGATGAATATTTGTAAGATTGCCTTGGATTACCGGATTAAGCGTACTAAAGAAGCCAAGCCAGAAAATGCTCCCCTCCTGTATATGTATGGAGCATTTGGTAAACGGCTAAAGAGGACTGATAGTGTCGATGAAGTCTTTAAGAATAGTCGGGCAACCGTTTCACTGGGTTATATTGGTTTATATGAAGTATGTACGACTTTCTATGGGTCAAATTGGGAGCATAATAAAGAAGCGCATGACTTTGCGATTGCAATTACTAAGGCAATGCATGATTTATGCGCTGAATGGGAAAAAGAAGAAGGATATCACTTTAGTCTTTATTCCACTCCTGCTGAATCGTTAACAGATACATTCTGCCAAGATGATTTGAAGAAGTTTGGTCGGGTTGAAGATGTAACAGATAAGGAATACTACACAAATAGTTTCCACTATGATGTTCGTAAACATCCGACACCATTTGAAAAGCTATCATTTGAAGAGGCTTTTCCTAAGTATGCGGCTGGTGGTTTTATTCATTATTGCGAATATCCCAACTTACGCCAAAATCCAAAAGCCTTAGAAGCAGTGTGGGACTGGGCATATGATCATGTTGGCTATCTTGGGACGAATACTTCAATTGATCAGTGTTTTAAGTGTGGATTCAAAGGTGAATTTGAAGCAACTGCTCGCGGTTTTAAGTGTCCGCAGTGTGGAAACCATGACCCGGCAACTTGTGACGTTGTTAAGCGGACATGTGGTTATCTTGGTAATCCTCAGCAGCGGCCAATGGTTCATGGACGGCATGAGGAAATTATTCACCGGGTTAAACATATGAATGCTGGAATGATCAAGAATGCAGCTGAATTTGAGCAACAGCGGCAAATGGATAATAAAGCCCATGCTCACATTACTGGTGATCAAATTTAATTAATTATCAAAAGGCCAGTTGCCCGCAAAGCTACCGGCCTTTTATTATATAGGAGGAAAAAGAAATGGCAGAAACACGATTACCCCGTAACCCTAAACCACAAGGATGGTTAGCGAAGGATCATTCACTACAATATATTGCAGACTATAAGCCCTTTAATTTTGTTGATGGGGAAGGGGTCCGGTGTAGTTTATATGTTAGTGGATGCCTTTTTAATTGTCCTGGTTGCTATAACAAAGCAGCGCAGAATTTTCATTACGGGCAGCCATACACCCAAGATTTAGAAGATCAGATTATTGAAGATCTTTCGCAGAGTTATGTTCAAGGATTGACTTTATTGGGTGGCGAACCATTTCTTAATACTCAGGTTTGCCTAAAGTTAGTTAAACGCGTCCGGAAAGAGTTCGGGCATGAAAAGGATATTTGGTCTTGGTCTGGCTATACTTGGGAAGAATTGATGAAGGAGTCGAGCGATAAACTTGAACTTTTGCACTACCTCGATATTTTAGTCGATGGTCGATTCTTGCTGACTAAAAAAGATCTTACCCTTCAATTCAGGGGGAGTTCTAACCAACGAATTATTGACGTTCCGCAATCTCTTCAAACGGGGAAAGTGGTTATTTGGGATAAGCTTGTTCATTAGAGGAGAAAACGATGGCAAAAATTTGGAAGCAAGAGCCAGCATGGTTAGAGAAAAAACGTCAACTAGCAGTTCTGCTGCAATCACGTTTCCCAACTTTACCTACCCAAGAAGAATGGGGAGATTCCTTGCAAAAGGGGACAACTGGTATGAGCAGGGGGTGGCTTTCCTTACAGGAAGATAGCCTAACTGCGATGCCTCTTGAAGAAGCGGTTAATGAATACTCAACACTACTACAAGAAAATTTGATGGAGAAGGCGATCTTTTGGCAGGATAGCCAGTTAGCAGCCATGCACCTTGCAAATATTGATTGTGGGCAGTTTATATATTTGCGTCCACAGGTTATTCGGGAGCGTCCAATTGTTTATGGTCCCCACCTTAATTCTACTAACTCCCATAATATTATTGTCGTCAGCGCGGGAGCTAACGTAGTAATTGAAGAACGGATGGTTAATGATACGTTATTACCATCATATGAAGGGACGGAGATTTTAGTCGGAGCTAACGCGCACGTTACGTACCGGCAGGCAAATCGCTCAACTAGTAAAAATATCTATCGGGTAATTTATGCATACCAAGCCCATGGTTCAACACTGCAGTTTGAGGTAGCGAGCCAAGTACAAACTAAAGCGACTGTTGACCTTTATAGCTTTCTAGATGGTCAAAATACTCAGTGGGCGCCAGTAATTGCCTTAGACGGAACACAGCATTTAACTGCAATGGTCGATGGTTTTGGTAAGGGAACTTCTGCCACACTTATCCAATATCGGGATCCAGAAACGGTCATTGGAGCACCTTTTAAAGTAAAAGCCGGTGAACCACTGACAATTAGCGAAGATATCCATCCATTAAAAGAATTGGCTAATAGTGATAACTGGTTAAAACAAATAATGACTGCTGAATAAGCTTAAAGTTAATTACAGCAATGTTACAAGAAATCATTAATAACGAAAAATAAGTCGTTGAAATTCTTCTTGATAAGAAAAATTCAGCGACTTATTTATTATTATGTTACAAATTTTGGCTAATTCTGGTGAAAAGTTAGTTAGACCTAAGTTGCCATCAGGACGTGGCCGAGGTTAATTTACTTGACAAACTATTAAAATTTTTATTACAAAGTATTACGAAAATCAACTGAATTGATATTTCGGAGTAATCCGCATGTAATTTTGAGGGAGTATAGTAATAGGTGTTGAGAGATATGAGGACTCAACAACATAAACTAAATTAAACTAATAAATAACTAACTAATAAAAAGAATTTTATGAAAAGGATGGGATTTTTCTTTATGAAGTTAACTAAAAACATCGCGAAAATCACTGCTGCCGTTGCAGGTGCTGTTGCCTTGGGAACATTCGCTACCGCAACTACTGCTAATGCTGATTCTGTTTACACGGTGCAAAGTGGTGATACCTTATCAAGTATTTCCTATAAGTTAGGTCATGACTTAACTTATGTTGACTCTTTAGCTTCAACTAATCAAATTGCCAATAAGAACTTAATTTATGTTGGTCAAAAGTTAGTAATTAAAGATGGCGGTGAAGTAACCCAAGCAACTGCTCAACAAGCTGCTACCTTACCGGAAGCATCTCAAGCTCCAGCATCAGCTAGCGTTGAAAGTCAACAACCTAGCCAAGCTCCAGTAGTTGCTAGCCAGGCTCCTGTAGCAACAAGTCAAGTACAATCATCAGCTACACCAGTTTCTGCACCTGCTCAATCACAGGCTCCAGTACAATCTCAGGCATCTGTGCAACAACAAGCGCCAGTACAATCAGTAGCACCACAACAATCAACTGCTTCTGCTGCTCAACAAAGCTACAGTGCGCCAGTACAAACTCAAGCTACTAGCTCAAACTACAGCTCAAGTGTAAGTGGTAATGATGCTGCGGCTAAGGCTTGGATTGCTGCCCGTGAATCTGGTGGTAGTTACAGTGCACGTAACGGCCAATACGTTGGTAAGTACCAATTGTCATCATCATACTTAAATGGTGACTATTCAGAAGCTAACCAAGAACGTGTAGCTGATCAATACGTAGCTAACCGTTATGGCTCTTGGAGTGCCGCTCAATCATTCTGGCAATCACATGGTTGGTACTAAAATTTAATAATTAATTGTTAAAGTAGGAAATTGTCTCAATAAAGGGATGATTTCCTCTTTTTTTAGTAAAATGAAAAAAGTTAATATTATTTTCATCCTAATCTTAAAAAATATATTATAATAGAGTTATTCAAGTGATGAAAGGATGAGATCCATGTCAAAAGAGAGTCAGATTATTGATACAAAATCATTATATGTAAATCCTGACCGCGGTGTTGCAACGTTAAACTATAGTCAAAATTACTTTACTGATATTCCATCATTAATTAATAGTGATGAAGTAAAGGGAATTGTTCGTCTGTATTTAGCTTCACGTAACCCTGATAATGATGATGATGCTTTTGATAATGCCACTGTTAACAAGTTTGTTGATATCTTAAAGAAAGTTCTTTTTGATGATGATAGTGCATTTGATGAATATGACCCTAAAGATATTCTTGAGAGTGTTGAAGAATTATACTCATACTATCGTTCACTATTACGGGTATCAGTAATTAATCTTAGTGATAATAAGATTATCGGTAACGAATTCCGGACTATTGATACTCAATTTAATGACTTGGTACGAAAGGCATATCGGATTCTCGAGGAAAAGCTTCAAGGTTTTGAAAATCGGACATACCGGCAAGTTAATGCGGCAACTAACGCAACCATTTTAGTTCAACAACAAGATTGGAAGATTCCAGCTGGTTATGAAGAACTAAAGGATATTGATTTTATTAATACCGTGATGCTTCGTCCACCAATGATGATGCACACTAAGAGTAACAAACGGGAAGGCGTCTTTTCTGAAGTAAAAGATAATCCAATCGAACGTTTCCATGGCGAACGTGGTAAGTGGTATTGTTACCCAGCCAAGATTGGTGAAAGTTTAGCCTTTATTTACTTCAATGTTGATTACTTGGTAAACGGAATTGCTCTTTCAAACTTATTTGAAATTGCATCACCTGATGAGATTAAGGGGCAAAAACCTGATATGATTCTTCTTTTCGGTCTAAAAGAAACAGAAGGCATGGTTTCTCATTACTATCGTGACGAAAAGAATGATTTGTGGGTTGGTGAAGTTCCTTACACAGATAAGACTACTTACTTTGGTTACATGAAGAAGATGTGCTTAACGCTTCATAACCTTCATCAAATTTACAATGGTCGCTTGCCAATTCACGGGTCCATGTTGAAGATTAAATTTACTAATGGTAAAGAAAAGAATGTTGTCTTCTTCGGTGACTCAGGTGCCGGGAAGTCAGAATCAATTGAAGCCTTACAAGAATTAGCTGACGATAAGATTGTCAGCATGGAGACAATCTTTGATGACATGGGAAGCTTTACCCTTATTGATGGTGAACCAGGGGTATATGCTCAAGGAACAGAAACTGGTGCCTTTGTTCGTCTTGATGATTTGAGTAGTGCCGTAGCCTTCAATAACATGGACCGTGGTGTTTACCTTAATCCTGAACAAAAGAATGCCCGGGTTATTATTCCTGCTGATACCTACGAAAATGTAATCAAACATCACCATATTGATATGTGGCTATACGCTAACAATTATAGTGATGAAGTTGGTATTCATCGGTTTGATACAAAGGAAGAAGCAGAAAAAGTATTTATTGCTGGACAACGGAAGGCTCTTGGAACAACTGATGAAGTTGGAATGAGCAAAACATTCTTTGCTAACCCATTTGGTCCAGTTCAAGAACCAGAATTAACTAAGCCAATTATTGACAAGGTCTTTACAAAGCTATTTGACCAAGATGTATACGTTGGAGAAATCTTTACTCACCTTGGTAATGACAAGTCAAAGGATGCTTTGAAAGAATCAGCTCAAGAATTGCTTGATGTTTTGATGAATAATTAAGATTACGATTAAGACAATTTTGTCATCGGGGCTGGGAATTAACTATTAATTCTTGGTTCTCTAACAGTAAAATCCGGACTATGATTTTTGATCGATCAAAAATCGTAGTCCGGATTTTAAATTA
>NZ_LN887331.1:393-517 GCF_036621895.1 Limosilactobacillus reuteri subsp. porcinus | reverse complement strand
TGATCTTGCCACCTTCATCATCGGTAAGAGCTGCTAGCTTTTCATCAAGTTCCTTAAATTCCTTGTTAAGGTCCTTAATAACGCCTTCTTCATCTTCCATGTAAACATAGTGATTTTCTGCTGG
>NZ_LN887331.1:0-308 GCF_036621895.1 Limosilactobacillus reuteri subsp. porcinus | reverse complement strand
TTGAGCAGTACGGTGCTTCTCATTGTCAACACTATCTTCAATCTTTGTTAAGTGTCCTTCAGCATCTGCAATCTTCTTTGCAATACGATCCAAAGCCTTAAGTTGACGTTTTGCGTAATCAGCCATAAATAATTACTTCCTAATATAATAGCTATAATTCCTAATTCACTTTTATTATAATTTTATAATTTAAATTATACAAATAATACGTCTTAAAATTATAGTTAATTTTATTCTGAGGTAATTTCAGCGCTTAAATAGATCGGAAGAGCACACGTCTGAACTCCAGTCACCAGATCATCTCGTAT
>NZ_LN887330.1:0-19326 GCF_036621895.1 Limosilactobacillus reuteri subsp. porcinus | reverse complement strand
TTGAGTGCTTTCAAGTTTCAGTAATTTGATATTAAAAATATTTTATCTTTGGTGTGACGCTTTTATCAATCTCATTTTACAACTGAATTAAAGAAGCAGGGCTGAACGATATTTATGTTCAAACCCTGCTTCTTTATTTTAGTTTCGTCGTGCAATCATCACGCGCTGTCCACCTATTTGTTTAACTTTAATGTCTTTAAAACGATAATACTCCAGTAGTTGACGATAGCGTTGTACAGTAGTAGCAGTAATCACTATGGTTCCCTTAAAAGCGAGGACCCTTATCGCCTCTTGTAAAACACGTCCTTGCGTAATTGCCGGTTTTACCTGCTGTAAATTACTAATCAGAACATAGTCAAACTGATGATCAGTGAAAGGCAAATTAGTGTTATCAGTCAATTCTACTTTCGCGCGATCAGCTACTGCCTCTTCTTTGATCAGTTCTTTCACTTGCTGTGCTTGCTTTTCATTTTTAACTATTCCCTTAATTTTGCCGGGAGCAGTCAATTGCTTGGCAAGGTTAATAAACGTTTTTCCATTACCAATGCTCATATCAAGGATTTGAACATCCCCGCGTATCGATAAATCAGCACTTATCTTTTTCCAGACCTGTTGCCTTTGCCAGATCAACCATCCAATAATTCCAACAATTATAACAATTACGATCCCAATGACGACTATCAATTCTCTTCACCCATTATTTAACTAACAATATCGTTTAGTTTCCGAATATCCTTTAAGTTCCCAACAACTGTAATTTTATCGTGCGGTTGAATAACATCATTAGCTTGCGGCATTTGATTAACTTCATCATCCTTACTAACAATGATAATCACATTGACATTATAACGATTACGAAAATCCAGTTCATCTAAGGTCTTATTGAAGAACTTTGGATTATTAATATTTACTTCTGCCAAAGTTATTTCCTTACTCAAGGTGACATAATCAACGACGCTTGGATTTAGTTGTTGGAAAATAAGCCGCTTAGCTAAATCATGCTCTGGTCGAACAACCATATCAGCGCCAATACGTTCTAAAACGCGCGCATGATTAACATTTTCAGCCCGACAGATTACATCCGGGGCCCCGAGTTCTTTAGCAATTAGCGTGGCCATGATACTTGCCTCAACATTTTTTCCAATTGAAATATAAACATGGTCAAAACTACCGATATCAAGGTCACGCAGAGCATCCTCATCTTGCGCGTCCGCAATTACCGCCCGCATAACTGACCCCGCAAATTCATTTACCACTTCTTCACTAGAATCAATCGCCAATACTTCTTGCCCAGCCTGAACTAAAGCTTCACATATTGAGGCCCCAAATTGTCCAATTCCAATAACAGCATAACTTTCTTTTTTAGCCAATTAACACACTCTCCTCTGGATAACGATAATTCTTCGCTGCCGTACTTGCATTTAGGATTGAGAACATAACGGTATAAATTCCGACCCGGCCGACAAACATCAAAAACATAATAATCAGTTGCCCTAACAGGTTAAGGTTAGTTGTAATCCCTAATGAAATCCCGGTAGTACCAAAGGCCGCCACCGCCTCAAAAGTAACATACGCTAACGAATCATGTTCTGGCAAATCCTGTGTTTCAGCAAGGACTAAAATTGATACAAGCAAAATAAATAAAGCAACAAACAGTAATGTCAAAGCACGATAAATATTTTCTTGGGTAAACCGGCGATGAGCAAAAGTCGTATCTCGTTGACCACGCAGGGTTGCAAAACTCTGAATCGTCAATAACCCGATTGTCGTTGTTTTAACCCCACCAGCAGTTGACCCCGGCGTTCCACCGATAAACATCAAAATAACCGTAAACGCGAGACCGGCAGCACTTAAATCAGTGTAAGGAAAAGTAATTAAACCGGCAGTTCGTGGCGTGATTGCCATAAAAATAGTATTAAGAATACGGTTGGAAAAACTTAATTTGTCACTTAATTGCGCTAAATTCTTCTCGGTAATAAAGTAAACAACCACGGAAACAATAAAGAGGACTGCTCCAGTACATAACGCTAACTGAGTATGCAAGGATAGCCGGTGATATTTAGGATAATTGAGGATATCTTTCCATACCAAAAATCCTAATGATCCGGCAACAATCAAAACAGCGAGCACGCATAGCATATAAGGGTCATTAGCATAATTTGCCATACTATTATCAAACAATTCAAAGCCGGCATTACAAAAGGCTGAGATTGAGTGAAAAATACTAAACCATATTCCCTTGCCAAGTCCATAACGCGGATAAAAGTCAAAAAACAAAAATATTCCACCCGCTAATTGGATAAGTAATGAAAGCCGAATGATAAGATAAACCACGTTCAATTGGGATAAGTGGTCAAGATTAAGTGCTTCTTGAGTTAGCAATCGTGTCGACATCCTCATTCGCTGCCGCACCAAAAGTGACATCATGACCGCGAATGTCATAAAGCCCAATCCACCTACTTCCATCAATATTGCAATCACAATCTGACCAAATAATGTCCAGTGATGAGCTGTACTAACAAGAGTTAATCCAGTTACGCAGGTTGCACTCGTTGAAGTGAAGAAAGCAGTCATAAAATTTGTCGTTTCTCCTGGTCGTGTTGCAAACGGCAAGGAGAGTAAAATCGTTCCCATAAAAATAACAATTAAGAACCCAAATGTAAGAATTTTGGGAAATGTATATTTATGTCTATTTATTTCAATCACTTTTATCCCTCCTCGTATTAATATTACTCAACTAATTATAAGCGTTTTTGTTAAATTCTAAACCATTATTTTATTTCCCGAGAAATCATCTAAGGAAAGCGCTACAATATAATTGTAGATTACCCGATTGCTTTTCCTGAAAGGAGACCTTTTTATGTACTATTCAAACGGAAATTATGAAGCATTTGCTCGTCCCCGTAAGCCGGCGGGAGTGGATAAAAAACATGCTTACATTGTTGGTGCTGGTTTAGCAGGCCTTTCTGCGGCTGTCTTCTTAATTCGTGACGCTCAAATGCCAGGCGAAAGCATCCATATTTTTGAAGAATTACCAATCGCTGGTGGTTCGCTAGATGGTCAAGATCGCCCTGATGTTGGATTTGTCACTCGTGGCGGACGAGAAATGGAAAACCACTTTGAATGCATGTGGGATATGTATCGTTCAATTCCATCTCTGGAAATCCCCGGTGCATCTTATCTTGATGAATATTATTGGTTAGATAAGGATGATCCAAATAGTTCAAATTGTCGCTTAACTTATAAACGGGGCAATGAGGTTCCTACTGACGGCAAGTATCTTCTTGGAAAGTCAACTAAGGAATTAATGAAACTAATCCTTACACCTGAAGACCAGCTCGGTGATTTAACGATCAGTGATTACTTCTCTGAGGACTTTTTCAAGAGTAACTTCTGGATTTACTGGTCAACCATGTTTGCTTTTGAAAAGTGGCATTCGCTAGCAGAAATGCGGCGATACGCAATGCGATTTATCCACCACATTGACGGCTTGCCTGACTTTACTGCTCTTAAATTTAATAAGTACAACCAGTATGAATCAATGACTAAACCATTGCTTGCATACCTTAAAGATCATGGTGTTAAGTTTGAATACGATACCCAAGTCCAAAACGTCCTGGTTGATACCAAGAATGGTGAAAAGCACGCTAAAAAGATTATTCTTAAGCAAGGCGGCGAAGATAAAACCATCAACTTAACTGACGATGATCTGGTATTTGTTACTAATGGTTCAATCACGGAAAGTTCAAATTATGGGAGTCATCACCAGGTAGCACAACCAACCCGAGCCCTTGGCGGCAGCTGGAAATTATGGGAAAACCTTGCTAAACAATCGCCAGCATTCGGTCACCCGGATGTCTTTTGTAAAAACATTCCTAACCGCAGTTGGTTCATTTCTGCAACTGCGACCGTCAAGAATCCACAAATTGAACCGTACATTGAACGACTAACTAAGCGTGACCTTCATGATGGAAAGGTAAACACTGGTGGAATTATCACCGTCACTGATTCTAATTGGATGATGAGTTGGACCATCCACCGGCAACCTCATTTTAAGAGTCAAAAGCCAAATGAAACCATTGTGTGGATTTATGGTCTCTATTCTGATACAGAAGGTAATTACATCAAGAAACGAATTGTTGATTGTACTGGGGAAGAAATTACTAAAGAATGGCTCTACCATCTCGGTGTTCCAGAAGCTTTAATTGACAATTTAGCAAAAGAAGAGTCGGTTAATACCGTCCCTGTTTATATGCCATTCGTTACTAGCTACTTTATGCCACGGGTAAAAGGCGATCGTCCTGATGTTATTCCTGAGGGGTCCGCTAACTTAGCCTTTATTGGTAACTTTGCCGAATCGCCAACTCGAGATACCGTCTTTACAACTGAATATTCAGTCCGGACGGCAATGGAAGCTGTTTATAGCCTCCTCAACGTTGATCGCGGGGTACCAGAAGTCTTTAATTCGATCTATGATATTCGCGAATTAATGCGGGCAATGTACTATATGAACGATAAAAAGCCGCTTGAAGAAATGGACTTGCCAATTCCAAAGATTGTTGAGAAACCACTGCTCAAGAAAATCAAGAAGAATTGGATTGGCGAATTAATGGAAGAACAACATTTACTTTAAAAACTAGGGGAGTGAGGCATTAGGTATTTCTACTTTTGTCCCACTCCCTTCAATTTAATATAAAGCCATTTAATATAAAGGAGTCTTTTTTATGACCAATGAAACGATTAAGCACCAATTAAACCATCGTACAATTCGGGCATTTAAGCCCATAAACCTTTCAGCAGAACAATTGAATACTCTTTACTCTGTTGCTAGTCATACGCCAACTAGTATGTTTATGCAGCAGATGTCAATTATGCACATTACTGATCCAGATAAACGTGCCGCAATAAGAGAAATTAGTAAACAACCGTATGTCGGCGCAAACGGTGACCTATTCATTTTGTTAGTTGACCTTTATCGTAACCAACAAATACGGCAGCAAAAAGGCAAGGATGATGGCCGTTTACATACCGCTGATATTTTCTTCCAAGGCCTTGATGATGCAATCATGGCTGCCCAAAACATAATTGTTGCTGCCGAGAGTATGGGCCTCGGCGTTGTTCCCCTTGGTTCAATCAAAAATGAGCCGCAAAAAATCATCGAAGTCCTTAATCTTCCTAAAATGACCTTCCCAGTTTTAGGCTTACAAATCGGTGTTCCTAACCAAGAACCTCAACTAAAGCCTCGCCTGCCATTAAAATTCATCGCATTTGATAATGACTATCCAAAAGAGATCAAGCTCAGTGACCTAAGCGATTATGATCAAGAGGTTACTACCTACTATGACCTTCGTGATGCTAACCAACGAATTGATTCCTTCACTAACCAGATTGCAGGGGCTAAACTCGACCGTCACTATACCAAGCGCGATGAAATTATGAAGGTGTTACACCAACAAGGCCTTTGCACTGACGAAGGAATTGATTAGTTCATCCCCTCAAGAGCAGCTAATGTCGTTAAGGTCGCATCATAGTAATTCTTCTCTGTTAAGGGTTTACTGAAAATGTGTTTCTGGCTAGCAAACAGATTATCATACCCTTCATTACGATTGCAGCTAACCGCATAAAAAATCGGCGCACTGAAACTATTTGATTGATATTTAACCAATCGGTGACCGTTTAATGAATAGCCAGCCGTAATATAATACTGTTCACTGAAGAACCTCATCATTTTATTTAAGACTTTCTGAGCTCGTGGATCATTGCTTTTTGCCAACATCATTGGAACCCGACAAGCATTCGCACTATAGTCTCCATCATATTTTCCAGCAACCGTATTCGGCCCCACTGGCTTGGTACTCCCTGGTCGAGCCCAGGCAAAGTCAGGTACTAGTCCTGTTCGGTGCTGTTTACTTAATGCAGTCAGACGGTCAAGCATATTATTTTTGATCATCTGCCACCTTGAATCGTGAGTACAATCGTATAAATGATCAAAAACTGTCGGCATTACATCTGAAGTTCGCAATAAATAATAAAACTTAGAATCCTTCGTAACCCAATCACCCACTGTTAACATGTGCGTGGTTGGGTTATATTCATATTTCATGATATCAGTGGCAATCTGTTGCTCTAGCTTATGATAATAAGGTGCTTTTTGTGGCCAAACTTTTGCAGCCCGGTGAAGAGCCGCAGCAATGTAAAGATCACCATCAGTCGCACTATTATGATCATCAACCCATTGACCTTCTTTATTATAAGACTGACGCCAGGACATTAAGTAAGTTAGCTGGTCATGGTGTTTTCCAACATAATCGCGATGTGCAAGGTAATAGTTAAGTAACTTATCAAAGTCATTTTCACTTGCCCAGCCCTTTTCAGCAGCGCGAGATACTACTTGCAGCCCGTAGCCTTGTCCTTCCGATAATGCAACAGGATGTTTTTGGTCGTTGCTGGTATTAACATACGTTTGCTTATTATTTTTGCGGACCAAATATGTCTCCTGCCACCGCCGATAAGCTTCGTATTGAATATTTTCAGGATTCTTTATTCTTACAAACGCGAGCGTTGCAATATAAATAACTGCAACAACGAGCGTAAGAAGCCAAATATATACTGGACGTTTCATAACTAATCCCCTTATTAGTCAGCAAACCGCTTAGTCTTTACCCATTTTGTCCCGTCACGCCGTAATAGTCGATCAAGTGCTACGGAGATTACCGCATGAATCGAAACAATTATAAATAATTGCGAATAGGTAAAGTATGAAGCAAGCGCTAACCAGATTTGCTTATTCGTCGCTTGTCCAAATTGCGTAGCTGCTGCTATTGTAATTTGTAAAATATACAAGATTATCATTAATAACCAATTAAAAAGCAAAAGTTGGGCGATTAGGATGTTACTTTCCCCGAATGTAAAGGGAATCATTACCTGTGGATTGAAAAGATGAACAATCCAAAAGCCTACATTCGCTAAAAAGATCGCATCAGAAAGGACGATTGCTGCATTAAACCAGAAAAAAGTACAGGAATAATAAAAGGTTTCTAACTTTACTCGCCAATTGCTCTTTCTAAAGAGATACTTAAAATTTTTAAGGACAACTTGGTAGTTTCCCTTTGCCCACCGTAGACGCTGATAATAATAATCATGCAGACGTTCTGGTTCCTGTTGAAAAGCTTCCGAATTATAAGCTAACGCGATTAGTTTTCCACTTTGCATAATCTTAAATGAAATATCAGTATCTTCTGTTAAGGCTCCATTTGCCCAGCCCCCGATTGAACGGACATATTTACTTTGAATGATAAAGTTAGTTCCTGGAATCCGGCCAATCTTAAATAAATGCCAAATTGCACAGTGCTGGATCCGTTGGGTAACAACAATTTCTTGATTAATGCACTTCGTTAAAAAGTTTTGTTCGGCATTGCGTGTCTTATTCCGGCCAAATGCTGCAACGTACCGTGTTGGATTTTCGAGAATTTTTCTTACTAAGAAATAGAGGGCGTTTTTTTCCGGCATTGCATCGGCATCGTAAACACCAATATATTCACCATGAGCCATTTTAAGGGCATCGTTTAAGACACCGGCCTTCCCTCCGCTACCATGACGTTCTATTACCTTTGCTTTTCTTTTCTCATATTTTGTAAGCTGTAACACTGTTCGGGCCCGTTGAGCAGTTTGATCATTGCAATTATCCGCAAAGATTAATAATTCGACCTTATCTGCTGGATAGTTTAATTCAAGGATTGCTTGGGTCGTCTGCGCAATAACTACTGCTTCGTTATGAGCGGGAACAACAATCGTAATTAATGGATATCGTTTTAATGGGACAATATCCACAATTTTTCTACTATGCTCAAGCCAAAAGTGAACTGCCCCACCTAATGTAATAGATGACATTAATAGCGAACTCCAAATCGAGATCAGGGTCACAATCATTACAAACTCGGTCATTGCTTTTTCCTTTCCCTTTTTACATTTAGTGTTGTCTGTTCAACGTGAAAATAAATCACCCACTGAAGAACCGCAAATATTAATGCCTGAACAAAAAAGATCAGGGTAATCACGAGTGCTAACCAAAAGAAAATTCGTACCATTATTTCTGAACTCCTCTTAGATACTCAACGACAAGGTCTGTTTCCATATCTCTTTCAATATGACGCATTACACTTTCCAGATTCTTAAATGAAGTCGCATTGATATCATCAACCTTCAAATGTCCCCATTTAAACTGAGGTTTTGAACTATTAATTTGTAATTCATCAAGTCCTGCACGCGTGCTTTGGTTCTGATAAGCAAATATAATATCTGGTAAATGATATGACAAAATTAAAAAAGTACCATCTTCTAAATAGTACAAGGCTTCAGATGGTAATCGTCGCCGTTTTAAGACTTTCGCAATTTGCTGAAGAGCATAGTTGTAATCATTATGATGAAATTGCCGTATTTGGTGATTATGAACCCAGTGAATCGCTGTAACATCAATCCACAAATCAGCAATTTGTTCTTTAGTAATGAATTGAAGTTCCTTTTTATAAATCTTATTAGCATTATATGCCGTCTGAAGTTTTACTATTTGATTATAGTGGGTCGCATAGCTTTCTATCTCCGCACGATTGCGGTCAAGCCAGCCCCACTCACCAATAATGTACCGACTGAAATACGCCAAACTTGCGGTAATTGGAAAGGCAAACAGTAACATTATTTTGATTGAATTATCCATTACCACATAACCTAGCAATAAAATGGCACTACCAATCGTTGTTAGGCCGATTGCAAGCCAGGTTAAAATGATATTTGGTACTAAACTCCCTACCATTAAGCCCAAAATAATCATAATCATCATGGCCGTCGTAATAAAATGGGCGTATTGGGATGCCCACCACATCATTAACACAATTGCAGTCAATATTACACAAAGCGCAATAAGCCCCGATTCTACAACATGTCGCCGAATCATAAGAATGTTCTCCCTTTCTTCCTATAAATTAGCAACTAATATCTTAGCACACCTTTTTTAGATTTCACTAGTTTAAAAGTTTGGTAAATAAGGAGTTATGCTTTGTTTGTAAAAATAATTTATCATTTTATAACAAGTAAATTCCCTTGAAAAAAATTACTCTTTTCTATATTTAAATTTATAGACATTCATATTAGATATGTTTTATTTTTGTACGTTGATAAGCAAAAGCACAATAATTAAGGTAAACAAAAAATCCTGATTTAACTGTGCAGGAAAAATCAGGATTTTAACTTAGTAAACTCATCGATGAAACATAATGTTGCTGATGTTAATTGGATAAAGGGATGCATTGTTTCAATGAAGAGTCTTTTATCTAACTTAAAAAACAAGTGGATTTCTTGTTTGTAAGTATTATAGCACACCTGTTGTGAAAATGTTAACTAAGATTTAGGATGATTAAATATTTTTTGCAACAATCTCTTATTTATCTACTGTTTATCTTATTTGCCAGCAGTGATTATCATCACAATATCACATTATTTCTAATTAAATTTAGAAATAATAAATTACCTTGTCTGTCTCTGATTAAAATTCTCCTCGGTATTTTATAGATAATATCATTGCTTTTATCTAATAATTTCCATTATATCTAGTTCATTATATTATAATTTAGAAAAATAAATATTTTTATGCAATTGGTGTTGAAAAAAGGCTAATATAAGGGTGATAAATAAATTTTGATAAATTTATTTAAAAGAAATGAATTTATTATTCCTGATCACACCCCATACGGTCAGCGGCGATGATTTTATAGCTATTTATAAGCTATTGTTTCATTGAACTTTATTTATCAAACTTTATAGAAAGGAGCAGAAGTTCTTACTTTGTTAGCTAAGTTTAGCGGTATCATTTGAGTTATTTAATTTACTTTATAGCTACTTTTCTTCCTTTATCAAAACGATTAAATCGCTTGGAATCATATCACTAATACTTTTAACCTAGTAATTCTCTTTTAGCGTTTCTCATTATTCTTAGAAGCGCTGTTGTTTGATCCAAAAATAGAATATTCATTAATACACAGTTACAAAGCAATCTCTAAATTTAAGCTTTCTAATCAAAAAGCAACCTCACTGTCATCCTTTGACCCTGAGATTGCTTTTTAATTTAATTACTGGTTTCCAGTTAATTTTCGCCGGACTAATGTTGGATCAGCCTTCCCTGGATTTAATTCGACCAGTTTTCCCGACCCACTGTAAATAATCCATTCTGCCAAATTAACAATATGGTCGCCAGTGCGTTCTAAATTCCGGATAACGGCTAAATAGCTTTCGTAAGCTTTTACGTCCTCTCCACCTTTAACCAGTGCTTTCATGATTTCTTTTTGTAATTTCACATAAAGTAAATCAACTTTTAAGTCCTCGTTGGCAACCTCATAGGCAACCTGCTCATCAGTATAAACATAAGCATCAAGGATTCGTTCAAGCATTTTGCGAACAATCATCATCATCTGTTCAATTGGCTGTTCGATGTCTTCATGATGTTCAAATTTACTTAAGGTAATCGCAGCACGGGCAATATGGGTGGAATAGTCCCCTAATCTTTCGATATCAGTACTAGCTTTTAAGATACTGATAATTTTCCGAAAGTCGGTTGCAACCGGATTTTGTAATGCCATTAGCTTCAACGCCTGTTTTTCCAAATGAATTTCTTCGTCGTTAATCTTTGTATCAGTTGTTAAAACCTTATCCGCTAAGTCCGCATCATGATCCGTAAAGGCCTTTGTTGCTTGATAAATCTGCTCACTAGCGTCAATCCCCATTTCCATGAAGTGACTCCGCAGTCGTTTTAATTCATCATCAAAAATTGCTCCCATGTTTTCACTCCTAACCAAATTTTCCGCTAAGGTAATCCGCTGTTTGTTGTTGTTGAGGATTCATAAAAATATCTGCCGTCTGGTTAAATTCAATTAATTTTCCTTGGTGCATAAAAGCTGTCCAGTCTGCTGAACGTGATGCTTGCTGCATATTATGGGTAACCATAATAATCGTAAATTTCTCCTTTAATTGTACTAAAGTATCTTCAATTTGCGAAGTCGAAACCGGGTCAAGGGCACTAGTCGGTTCATCCATCAAGATAATTTCTGGCTGAACTGCCAGCGTCCGCGCGATACAAAGCCGTTGTTGCTGACCTCCAGATAAGGCAAGGGCGCTTTCCTTTAAGTGGTCCTTAACTTCTTCCCACAAAGCGGCCTGACGCAAACTCTCCTCTACTCGTTGATCAAGAATTTGCCGGTCCTTTACTCCGGCAAGCCGTAATCCATAAATAACGTTCTCGTAGATTGATAAGGGGAACGGTGTTGGTTGCTGGAAGACCATGCCAATTTGTTGACGAATCCGGTAAACATTAACTTTAGGCTGGTTAATATTCAAGTCATGAAAATTAATTTCACCTTTGACCGTTGCTAAGTCATCGTTCATCCGGTTAAGACTTCGTAACAATGTTGACTTTCCTGAACCAGACGCCCCAATCATTGCCGTAATCTTATTGGCCGGAAATTTCATTGAAACGTCATGAACAACATGTTTGTCACCGTATAATACTTGTAAATTTTTCACTTCAAGAGCAACTGAATTTTCCATTATTTTATCCTCACTTTGCAAGTCGTCGCTTAATTAAATAACCAATATATCTAGCTAATAGGTTAAAGATTAAAATCGTTAAAATTAAAACCGCTACTGAACCATTTGAAACAGCACGAGCATCTGGAACCAGTCCTTCACTGTTAACTTTCCAGATATGAACAGCTAAAGTTTCGGCTGGTCGCAATGGATTTAAGAAACTGGTAGGACTAAATGGGTTCCAATCGGTATAGCTAATTGCCGGTGAACTCTGCCCAGCCGTGTAGATTAAGGCAGCAGCTTCCCCAAAGATACGGCCAGCACTTAGGATCGCTCCGGTAATAATTCCCGGTAAAGCAGCCGGTAAAACAATTTTAGTTGTTACTCGCCACTTTGACATTCCTAATCCCAATCCGGCCTGGCGTTGAAGGTAAGGAACTTGGCGAAGGGCGTCTTCACATGCCCGTGTTAAAATCGGCAAGTTCAAAATTGTTAATGCTAGTGCCCCCGCAAGTAAGGAGAAGTCTAACCCCCATTGCAAAACAAAGACTAAGTAACCAAATAATCCCACTACCACTGATGGCAATGAACTTAAAACTTCAATCGCCAAGCGCAATAAGTTTGTCCACCGATTATCTGGTGCATATTCGCTTAAGTAAATGGCAGCACACAATGCTAAAGGAATCGAAACGATTAATGTTAAAACAACCAGGTAAAGAGAATTAAATAATTGATCACGAATCCCCCCACCACTTCTAAACGATTCAGCGCTTGACGTTAAGAAATGCCAAGAAATATGGGGAATTCCTGATAGTAATAGGTACGCTAACAAGGCAAATAAAACTAACCCCACTAAACCGGTTAAAGTTAAAATAATCACGGTCGCCAACCGATCTACTTTTTCTGGACGCATTATTTTACCCCTTTCCGGCTAACCAGCCGCATTAAAAGATTGAAGGCCAAGGACATTACTAACAGAATTAAAGCTAAGGACCAGAGTGCATTGTTTGAGATCGTCCCCATGACTGTGTTTCCAATTCCAGTTGTCAAAACACTAGTCAAGGTTGCTGCTGAATGCATCAATCCCGTTGGCATTACCGTCGTGTTTCCAATTACCATTTGGACTGCTAGGGCCTCACCAAATGCCCGGGCCATCCCGAATACCATTGCAGTTAAAATCCCGCTTTTAGCACTCGGAATAATCACCCGCGAAATCGTCTGCCAGCGAGTTGCTCCTAGCCCTGCAGACGCATTGCGATATTGTTTAGGAACTGCCCTAAAACTATCAATTGTCATCGAAGTCATTGTTGGTAAAATCATCAAAAATAATACACAAGTAGCAGCGAGAATCCCAAAGCCAGTGCCGCCGAAAAAGCGACGTAAGAAGGGAACGATTACTGTTAAACCGACATAGCCATATACGACGGATGGAATTCCGACTAATAATTCAATGGTCGGTTGGAGAAACTTATATGCGGTTGATGGCAAAATCTCTGTGATTGCAATGGCAACTACTAAAGCAAGGGGCAAAGCAATTACTCCTGACAAAAGAGTAACGCTAAAAGAGGTAGCGATCATCGGTAAGGCCCCGAATACGTGATCACTTGGCCGCCATTTAATTCCACTTAGAAATTCCCACAATGAATAGTGATTGCCAGTAAAGAGGGCAATTCCTTTCCAAGTTAAAAAGATTAAGATCGTTGCCACTAGTCCCCCAATTAAAGTAATTGCAAGATAACTAATTACTTTCCCTGAGGCTTCCTGCTTACTTTCAACAGAGGGCTGTGTCAAACGTTGTCGTAAGTCTTCCATCGTACTATTTCCTTTCAGTTACTTTCCCAGTTGGTGTTTTTTCAACTTTCATATCATGAATGCTAATATAGTGAGCTTCTGTTACGAGCGTCTTTTGCACTTTCTCACTTTGCATATATTTAATGAAATTTGCAGTTGATTGGGATGGTTGTTTTTGCGTATACATATGCTCATATGACCATAATGGCCACTTATTTGTCGTAACATTATCAGCAGTTGGCGCTACTCCATCAAGGTTAACTGACTGAACTTGGTCATTAAGATAAGCAAATGCAATATAGCTGATCGCCCCTGGTGTATTTCTAATAATTTCTTTGACTGTCCCGTTTGAATCTTGTTCTTGCGCATTTACTGCCTGCATCCCTGGTTTCAATACCGTCTGTTCAAACGCAACCCGGGTTCCACTCCCATGAGCACGATTAATAACTGTAATTGGCAAATCAGGTCCGCCAACTTCTTGCCAATTCGTAATTTGACCAGTGAAAATTTGCTGAAGCTGCTTCATTGTTAAATTCTTAATCCCAAGCTCTTCATTAACAATTGGTACGATCCCCGAAACAGCAACAATATTGTCATCTAACTTATTGGCATTAATTCCATCTTGCTGGTCAGCAAAGATATCAGCAGATCCGATATTTACTGCTCCTGCTTGTACCTGACTAAGACCGGTTCCTGAACCACCACCCTGCACAATAATGCTGGTTTGGGGATGCTTAGTCCGGTAATCATTTGCAACTGCTTCAGCTAATGGTTGGAGAGCTGTTGAGCCGACAATGGTAATTTTTTCTTGTGATGGTTGTTGCTTAGCGAGTACCCATGACCCACCTAGCCAACAAACTATTGCGACGATAACAACCCCGATAATCGTTTTTTTCATTACTATTCCTACCTGTTTATTAGTTGTTTTCATATATTTCGTATGGTACAAATAGAGAATAGCAAGTCGATGTAAATTTTTAATCTTTGTAATGTAAAGGTTATGTAAATTTTGGAGAAAATATTATGACCAATAAATTTTTGCTAATGAGCCAGCAAGACGATCTCGTCCACCAGTTACAAGCTATTTGTAAAAAAGAACACTGGACCTATGAGCTCGTGACTACTCCGACTGGCTTAGTAGTAGCCTTAGAAAAAAATCAAATTAGCGGAATTTGGTGGGATATGACGGAAGTAAGCTTAGACACCACGATTGCTACCATGACCCTTATTCGGTCGCAAGTCCAAGGACCGATTACCGTTTTTACTCCTCGCTTTACGGAACACATTCAACGAAAATTATACCGGGCACATGTTGATGATGTAATTGCATTCCCTCTCCTCCCCAGTGTTTTCCGCTCCTTAATTCAGCAGCGCTTGTGGACTTACCACTATCCACAGATGCATTCATTAGCTGATGATAATACAACCAAAAATGACCCAGTAATAACTACTGGATCATGGGAAATTAATCAAGAAACCTATACTGTTACTAAAAATGATAAAACAATTGCTTTAACACCCAAGGAATTTCAATTACTTTCTTACTTAGTTGATCATAAAGGACAGGTATTAAATCGGGATCAACTCGTTAATGGGGTCTGGGGGTATGATATTCTTGATACTTCACGGATCGTTGACATTCACATCAGTCACCTCCGAGATAAACTTGAAGATGACTCTCAACACCCTACTCATCTTCTCACAGTACGGGGATTTGGCTATAAATTTGTTTAAAATAATCATAACCACCCGTCAAACGGGTGGTTATGATTAGTGTAATTAATTTGATTTATTTTTTATACGTGTAGAGTTTAGTAAAACTAAATATACTGTTCAACCGTATTTCGATACTTTAATAGTTCTATTTGATCCATGGAAGAATCAGGGAGAACAACTTGAGCGCTATCATTGCCACCGTTTTCATCCATTTGTTGACGTCCCCATACTCCCAAAGACATAACGAGACGGGCAAATTCTTGACCACCTTCCGTGAGAACAAAGCAACCAGCTTCTTTAATCGGACTGATCAAATATTTGGTTTGCAGTTCCTCAATTATTGTTATCAATTGATTATCATAAATATTAGTCAACAATTCATGTAATTCATCAAAGTCTAACGGTTTTATTCCTAGCCAGAAAAGAGCTTTAGAGTAATCACTATTGCACAAAAGGCTTAAAGAATAAGTAATGCCATGATTAGTTTCTTGATTCATCATTAACCCACTCCCGCGTACAAAATATTGTAATATTCATCACAAATTATAACATGAGGAAAAAGCAATCTCAAAAGAACCCCCCTATTTATTTATCAGATTATTAATCTTAAAGACACTTTTATAAATAAAGTCAATTTATACAATAAAATCGCTATCAATAACATTATATTGTATATTTACTTTTTAGTAAAATTTGTGCCTCTTTTATTCCAAAGAAATGTGATTTAGGACTACTCATCTTATGAGCGATCAATATTTGTTGCGCTTGTTCACACTGTACTTTTGCTAACTCATTTGGCTGGAATATTTGCAGATAGAATGATAATTGCCGTAATTTAATCGCTAACTGGCTCCGCGCCTTCGTCAAAGTCACATCCTTAAACTGCTTATAATCATGAATCATGAAACGAGTTTTCCGGCGCTGTAAAGCATAGTTAATTGAATTGCTCTTAATCCGGTGAAGATCTTGAACTGTGAGGCCGTGTTGACGAAGAAGATAATTAAACATCGTAATCTGCTGGTCGACTTGTCGCCAATCCGTTGCAATATCATCTCGTAATTGTGTAATCTCTTCTTTGGTAAGACGGTGGGTAACTCCTTGTTTTAATTGGTGATATAAGGTTTGCAGATCTTGATAATCGCGTTGGTGGAGTGGAAGGTCAACCTGACTAAATAAGTTGCATCGCTGGTAAAGGATCGTCCCTTCGTGGTTCTTAAATCCCTGCTGGGCAACAACAAACTGGAATATCTTTTTTGGAAAACGCCGACCAGCTTGATAAGCCAAAAGAATACTATCCATATACAGGTTAATTTCATTAATGCCTGCCTGGATCTCCCTCGCAACTTTGTGGGGAATGCTTGCATGCTGCTGGAAGTGAGAGATGCCCAAAAATAGTTGCCGACCAGTTGTCCGTGAACGTAAGATAAATTGATTCTTTAAACGCCGACCACAATCACAATAGAGGTTGTCGCCAGGATGATCATGTTGTCGCTGATACCAAGGATTAATTACCATTCCCTGAAACTCCCAATCAGTCTGTTTAAGATAGAGATGAGTATGAAAACGCGATAGCATCGCATAACGTGTAAACTCACTCAACGCCTGCACCTGATTGGCCGTTAAATGTTGTAAAATTGCTTCTCGCTGTTGACGAGTCAACGCAATAATTTTATCCATCCTCTCATCCCTTTTCTTAAAATACTGTATTACTATATCAAAACAAACGTTCGATTTCAAATTGTCTATTTAATCCTTTTCTGGTAAAATATTTAATTACAAGGAGTGATATTATTTGGATTTAGACATACAGCCCGTGAGGTTGAGTTTAAAAGAATACAAACAAGTTAAACAATTATATATGCGCGCATTCCCGAAATACGAGCGAGAACCGTGGACGTGGTTGCTCATCAAGAGTAAGTATCAACGCGCTGACTTCATGGCCTTCTATGACCAGGAACAGTTTGTTGGATTTGCTTACGTTATTCACAGTCACGGTATGCATTATATTTTGTACCTCGCAGTTAATGATCAAATCCGTTCTCAAGGATACGGGACACGGATTATTAATGAACTTCGTCGCCTTTACCCTGAGGATTCGCTAGCCTTGGACGTTGAGCAGCCTAATCCCCAAGCGGCAAATAACCAGCAGCGGTTACGACGACTTAAATTTTATCGGCGCAATGGCTTTTTTCCAACTCCAAAACTTTTCAAAGAGGAAAAAGTCACATTCCAAGTTTTAGCAACCAATAAAAAAATCAACCAACGAAAGATTGATAAGGCCTTCGAGTGGTTCTCATGGCCGCTTGGTTGGTTGATTCAATAAATGTTTCGATTTTACTAGTTTGAGGCTGAGAAAAAGCTTTTTTGCTTTTTCAACAGCCTTTTTTACTGTCAAGAAAATAAGGTTTACAAAAGCGTTACAATTTATGCAAGCGGATACATAAAGGAGTGATAACATTGGTAGAACCATTATTTTTAAAGCCAGTCTTTCATGAGAAAAATTTTTTTTTGGGGGGGGTGGTCGACACCTTGCAACTGATTTCAGTTACCAAATTCTAGAAGGGACAATTGGGGAGTGCTGGGCAATTTCTGGACATCCTCATGGGCCAAATATCATTACCAATGGTCAATACAAAGGCCAACTATTGCCAAAAGTTTATCAGTAACATCCAGAGCTGTTTGGTAATCCACGCTCTTCTGTTTTTCCATTATTAACAAAGATTCTTGATGCTAATGCTAGTCTATCAATTCAAGTTCATCCCGACGATGCTTAAGCCGAAGAACATGAGCACGAACTAGGTAAAACAGAGTGTTGGTATGTCATTCATGCAGAACCTGGAGCTTATTTAACATACGGACATACCGCAAAAACGCGCGATGAGCTTATTAAGATGATCAATAATCATCAATGGTCAAAACTTTTTAGTAAAAAGCCAGTAAAAACGGGGGACTTTGTCTATGTGCCAAGCGGAACCATCCATGCCTTAAACAAAGGAATTATCGTCTTAGAAACCCAGCAAAGTTCTGATACCACTTATCGGATCTACGACTATGACCGTCGAGATAAAAAACAGGTCAGCTACGCCAGCTTCATTTAAAACAAGCAAAAGACGTGACAACAGTGCCATTTACTGAGCCACAAATTAACCCCCGCATCGTCCATGATGATAGTTCAATAATTACTACTTTAATTTCTCAACCTGACTCACCATTCTTTACAGTCTACAAGTGGGAGATCAATGATTAAACCACCTTGACCTGGTAAAGGAATTGGGCGCTACTGAAACAATTAATAACACGGCTGAAGATCCCGTCAAAGCAATTAAGGAAATCGTTCCGCGTGGTGTAACTTATGCAATCGATACTACCGGAAACACCGGTGTAATTAAGTCAGCAATTGATAGTCTTGCCACCGCTGGAGAATGTGTCCTCTTAGGAGTTGGCGGCGATATTACCTTAAACTTAATGAATGATATCTTATCAGAATCTAAGAAAATCTCTGGGGTTGTCGAAGGAGATAGCAATCCCCAAGAGTTTATTCCTCAACTAGTTAAGTACTACAAGCAAGGCAAGTTCCCCCTTGATAAGCTTGTTAAGTACTACGATTTTGCTGATATTAACCAAGTTATCGCTGACTCAACAAACGGAAAGGTTATTAAGCCAATCATCAAAATTGATCCTGAATTAGCTAAATAATTAGGTGGAGTGTTTTTATGAAAGTAATTTTTGTTTGCCTTGGTAATATTTGCCGCTCACCAATGGCGGAAGCAATGTTCAAAAAAATGGTTGCAGAAGCTGGCCTTGCTGATCAAATTACTATTGATTCAGCCGGAACAAGTAACATTGCGAAAGGTTCACCTGCTGATAGTCGAACAAAAGCCATTCTCGATAAATATCACATTAAAGACGACGGAATGATTGCCCGTCAATTGCGCGACAGGGATTATTATGATGCCGATTATATTATCGCAATGGATCAGATGAAGGTCCGGGACGCAAAAGATATGGCACTAGCTGGGTTAGAAAATAAGGTTCATAGAATCTTCGAAGCTACCCCAGGAAAAGAAAATCGCTATATCGTTGACCCCTGGATCACTCACCGATTCCAAGATACCTATGATAGCTTAAGTGAAGCCCTCCCCAATTGGCTTGCTAAGCTAAAGAAGGAAATTAAATAACCGTTTATCAAAAAACACGCCTGAAAATTTCAGTCGTGTTTTTTCTTTTTACCCGAAATGTCAATTTAAG
>NZ_LN887329.1:2399-2651 GCF_036621895.1 Limosilactobacillus reuteri subsp. porcinus | reverse complement strand
CGGTAAGTGCAAGTGAAAGCACATCTGCTTCAGTAAGTGCCAGTGAAAGTGCCTCAACATCGTTGAGTGCGAGCGAAAGCACGTCCGCTTCGGTAAGTGCAAGTGAAAGCACATCAGCTTCAGTAAGTGCCAGTGAAAGTACTTCCGCTTCGGTAAGCGCCAGTGAAAGTATTTCCGCCTCAGTAAGCGCGAGCGAAAGCACCTCCGCCTCAGTAAGCGCTAGTGAATCAACTTCATTAAGTGCTAGCGACA
>NZ_LN887329.1:0-2204 GCF_036621895.1 Limosilactobacillus reuteri subsp. porcinus | reverse complement strand
ACTGCCCAAAACTCAGTTGAAATAAGTACGAGTGCATCAGTTTCCGCTTCGATCAGTGGTTCAAACTCCACAAGCGATTCACCGGTAAATCCACAACCAGATAATCCATCGACATCAATCAGTGATTCTGAATCAATGTCAATTAGCACTAGCGAATCAATTTCAGTAAGTGCAAGTGGTTCTACTTCTATTAGTGATAGTGGATCTACTTCATTAAGTGCTAGCGACAGTACTTCTACTTCTATAAGTGGTTCTTCATCTAATGGATCTGAATCTACTAGTGGTAGTCAATCACCAGTAACGCCATTCCCTGACAATATTGGTTCTACTTCGATGTCAACAAACGGTTCTGGAAATGGTTCAATTTCGTTGAGCTTGAGTATCACTAATAGTACAAATACTTCTAGTCTTGAAAATACAAGTGCTTCCGTAACTGATAAGCACGCAACTGTTGACTTAACTGCCCAAAACTCAGTTGAAAACAGTAATGTAAATAAGGCCAGTCAGCAAAATAAGAGGCTTCCACAAACTGGTAATGCCAGTCAAACAATGGCTGAATTGCTTGGCCTGATGTCATTAGAAGCCGTCTTGCTCTTGTTAATTGCGAAGAAGAAAAAGCACAACGAAGATAAATAATTAGATGCATACAAAAAGCAACCCCTAAGCTGGAAATTCCAACTTAGGAGCTGCTTATTTTTTGTCTTACAGATTCTCGTCCGTATTAAAGTTTAATTCACAATAATCAGTCATCTTCGTAATTAGCTCAAGGCTTAATTTCTTATATGCGTTCAAAGTATCGGTCGCATAATCGTCACTTTGTCGCGTTAAGAAAATTGCTCGTGATTCTCCTTTGAGGCTTGGAAGGCGACGATCAGTTTCGGCAATCATCTTAATGGCCGCGGCGTTTCGTTCCTTTTGTACGTCCCGTAATAATGGAAGGAAATCGTGCAGGTGGCTGTCAACTAGCACACTGGCATGCTTGAAAATCCAGTAAGCAGAGTTGAGCTGAGCCGGTAGCTTCCCACGCTTGTAAGGGGCTGGCGTATCAGTAATGCCGTTGAAGAATGGCACATAGGTACTTTCAGCAGCGACTCCCATTGCTAACCAGTGAATATTAGTGCCCGGTCGGTTCATCTGTAAAATATGTGACTCTTGGGTCTTTGCTAAACTAATTGGCCGATACTTATGAGCGTGTTCACCGTGACCAAGGGGATCGAATTCGGTTCCCTCATAGTGGTTGCTGAGATAGTTCTGGGCATCAAAAATCGATAACTTATGGTCCGGCTTCATGATAAATGGCAGTTCGGTTGATTCTGGGGTCTCTTCCGTTGCTTGCCGGGGACTAAACATTTGATGACCAACCCATACCCGCGGTTCAGAGTAAATCGCATCTGACCGGTCAGATGTCCCGAAGATTTTACGGAAATTGAAAGTAGCTGGATCAGGGTTTAAGTCATGCTTCTCAACAAATTCTTGAATTCCGGGATGGAACATGAAATTATTCGTATCATTAAAGTCAATTTCTTGAATTGCCAGTTGGTTGGCGACCACCGCGTATGAATCATCCGGAATCCGTTGCGCAACCCAGTAGTGACCTGCTCCAGTTTCGAAGTACCATGCTTCATCATTATCGGCGAAAAGTACCCCGTTCGTTTCGCCGGTTCCGTACTTCGCGATCAAGTTACCAAGGCGTTGGACTCCTTCACGTGCCGTCTTAACATATGGTAGCACCACGGTGATCATTGCTTCTTCATTTAACCCATTTTCAACTAGCGGATCATAGCCCAAGACGAGGGGATTAGAATAAGCACTTTCAGTCGCACTCATTGCCACATCATATTCATTAATCCCGTCTTCTTCAAACAGCCCGTCTTTATCTGTCCATTCAGGAGTAGCCGTATACCGAGCGCTTTCTTCTGGCAAGTCAAGCTCTAAACGGGTATCCTTAGAGATGAAGTGACTGGGCATTTCCCCACGCTGGTGAACAACCATGTGCTTAGGCCATGCAGCTTTAGCATCTTCATTTCGACCAATCATGATCGTGCCGTCGATACTAGCATCCTTTCCAATTAATATACTTGTACATGCAGTTAATTTATTCCCCATAGATAATAAATTCTCCTTTTGTGTAATATATTAATTGTACCGCGAACCACGATTTAAGTCGATTTAGTTAGAATATTTGTATCTGTCAAGTTTTCATA
>NZ_LN887328.1:0-7075 GCF_036621895.1 Limosilactobacillus reuteri subsp. porcinus | reverse complement strand
AGCTAAGTGGGAGTAGTTCAAGAAAGATCAATGCTTGATTATATTGCTTATGATAATCAAGGAAACCTAATTTCTGAGAATCAAGCGTATAAAAATTTCCTCGCGAATGACTATCAAGGCAACATTGATTTATTGAAAAAGATTATTGCCAAAAACGAAAAAACCATTAATTATCTGAAAATGGGTAGACCATTCGAAGATAATATCAAGAATCTTGAACAAGCAAAAGTAACAATAAAAGAAGAGCTAGAGGAATTGTATAAGGTTGCAGCAGCGCAAAGAGAGGGAAAATATTATAAGCCTAAAGATGATATCAGGTGGGTGAATATCGCTTCTTATGGTTTGTCATATTCTCCAGTAATGTCTAATGGATGGTATGATGATAATCCAACTGACCAAATAAGTGACTTAATTAAAAACCACGAAGAAACATTAGATAAAATTCAACAAAGATTAGTCGAATTACATAATAAAATGCAATCGGCCGTAGAAAAGGCAGAAAAAACATCTATTGCTGCCCAAGAATTGCTTCAAAAGTTAGAGCAGATTTCCCAACCGCTTATTACTGCTACTCAACAAATTAAAGATGCCGAAAGTGCAGTGTCACAAGCTCAACAAAATCTGGCACTTCAAGAAGAACTACTTACTGAGGCCAAAGATAAGCGCAATATTATGCAATCTCAAGCAATCAATGCGCAAACCAAGCTCTTGCAAGCGTTGCTCAATAAGACAAATTCACAAGAAAAGTTAGCGTCAGCAAAAGAAAAACTTCCAGCACAAACTGATGCCTTAAAGTATAGTTCGCTAATCACTCTTGAACCACTAACTGTTGCGACAGGAGTAACTCCTGCTCCTAAAGTTACGACAGCGATTGCGGTTGAAAATGATGATCATCAGAATAAAGCTGTTATTACTTTGCCCGGCGATGAACAAGAAAATAAGCTACCCCAGGGAACAAAAGTAGTGTGGAAAGATGATGCTAAAGTTGCAGCCGATCTTCAACATCTTGGAAAGCATACTGAAGATGTCTTGATTGTTTTTCCTGATGGATCGGTAATTTTAACTAGCGAGCAAGTTACTGTTTCCGCAACAGAAAAACAGGCAGACGCTAATAAAGAGACTTCGCCTGCACAGAAAACGATTGATAGTACCCAAGAAAATAATATGCGTGCGAATGATCTTTCTGCCCAGGTAGTGGAAGTTAATGATGATAATCAAACCTCAGCACCAGAAATATTGGTGACTTCGCAAACCAAGCAACATACCGTCCGACCAAACGGGGTAATAAAAGGTCAGACAGCACTGAATAACATTGTCCAGCCTTCATTAGCTAAGTCTTTTAAGAATAAAACAACAAATAATATTTTGCCACGAACCGGGGATGAATCTTCATTTCCGATTATTGCCCTTGGCGCTGTTATTGGGCTAGCAGGAATTGGGGCAGCACTCAGACGGTACGAATAAATTTGTTTTTCGTCATGCTAGTCTATATAATCAATGAAAATACAATATTTGAAAGGATCAACACATGAGTAACTGGCGTAATCTATTTGCACAACGAATTTATGAACGAGGGAAAGATTACTACTATCGCGGCAGAGTTAAAAGCTTAATTTTTGATGCAGACGATAATTTTTCTGCAATCGTTAAGGGAAATCGGGCTTATAAAGTAACTGGTAGATACCATAATGGAAAGTTTTCTCAACTTCATTGTGATTGTCCCTATGCGCAGGATAACCATCGTTGTAAACACATGGCCGCGGTTTTAGAAGCGATTGATGATGGTTCGGCAAATATTGAACCGCAAAAATCGTTAGGTGAGGTTTTTCAATCAGCTTTTCCGCCAAACCGTTTACCAGTTGATCCGCAGAGTTTTCTAAGTAAAGAAGTCTTTCCGCTACGGCTGATTGAACATGTCTTTACTAATCTTGACGATGTTCAAATCATTTCTGAGATCCTAATTAAAGCTGCAGATGCTTATTTTACAATTCCTGGAGCTAAGTGGAATTATTCAGTGGCTGGGCGTTTTAAACAATATTACTTTTCAGTGCTAGTTGCTTTTAATCGAAAAACGATTGTGGACGTCCAGGTAAACTTTGTAAAGACAAGAGAAGGACAACAGATCGCTAAAATGGTTGCCCTTTATTGCTTATTAAAGTACCTTGATCAACATAATATTGAAGAGAATACCAATGAAGCGGCCCGGCAAATGCTAGCTAATTTTCTTGATCGCGCTCCTGATAGTCAGACGATCATTACTGCTAATATCGGTGAATACTACGATGGTGGTCAATACCTTTACTTCCGGGCAGGTGTACCAGATCATATGTATAAATTTCCAAACTTGACAACCTTAACAAATGGGATTGCCCGTGGTGAGCGGCTTCGTTTAGGAAAGTTCTTTGATCAGCAAATTATCCCCGAAAACCTTGATAAAGATAGCAAACAATGGTTAGACTTGATTATCAAGCTATCCTCGACCGCTGATTTAACGCGCGATGGGTATTACGAAGCATCCGTAAAAAATGAGCTGCCCCTGGCTGGCGTGATTATGGATGAAGTTGATCAAATATTAAAGACTGGTAATACACTTTATAATCGGTGGAAAGTGCCTATTAAGCGGGAAGAACGTGCATTAAAAGCGACAGTTTCAATTAAAGCATATGGTGCCGATGACGATCCAAGTCGTCACCTTGATGTTAGTGTTGACCTTCCTGCTGACCTTATTCATGGACAGGCAGCCTATTACCACCTTGATGACCATACCTGGACTGCTTTTACAGGAATAACCCCTAATAAGTTAGACCCTGTTTTTCCAGTAACCAGTGATCTTGTCTTTGGTGTTGATACTATGGCTGAGTTTTACCGCTATGTGTTGCCCAAGCTTCAGTCGATGTTTTCAGTCGAGCCGCCCCAAGATCGCGATTTATCAAAGTTTTTACCTTCATTACCAACAGTCGTTTTCTTATTGGATTATCATGATGAACAGATTTATTGTGACTTGGCAACTGAAACTGATGGCAAAACACAAAAAATTAAGAAAATTGATGACCTACCGCAATTTTTGATGCAAAGAGTTGAACGGGTACTAGCTAAATATTTCACCAAGTTTAATCAAACTGGGACAAGAGCAGTTCTGTTAGTTGATGAGGCAACGAATTTGCTAGCAACTGGTGTCAATGAATTGCAAGAAATAGGAATTACTAAGGCTACTCCTGCATTTAATGGGTTATACAAACAGCCGTTTACTAAGGTGAGTGTCGGTATCTCCATCGATTCTGGCCTTTTAAAACTTGATTTTGGTGATGATCAACTAACTGCTAAAGAAATCAAGCAAATTCTAAGAGATTTCCGACCGCATAAACAGTACTATCAATTGGGCAAGAAAACCTTGAAGATGGACGAACCTTCGCTAGCTGAATTAGTTGAGACATTGCGCAAAATGGGAATCTCATCACGTGATTTTACTGCGGAAGAACTTAAATTGCCGGTGTATCGTGCTCTTTATCTTGATGATCTTTTATCCCACCAAGAAGCATTGAATTATCGCACTACTTCAGAATTGCACCAGCTAGTTACTGATGTTAAAACTCCTCAGAAAGATTTTAACGTGCCGGCAAATCTTCATGCAACATTGCGTCCCTATCAATATGATGGTGTCCAGTGGTTAATGGCCTTAATGAAGTATCATTTTGGTGGACTGCTGGCGGATGAGATGGGACTAGGCAAGACCCTGCAGATTATTACTGTTCTATTAAGTGAACAAGGAAACGGACAGAATTTAATTGTTGCCCCAGCAGCAGTTATCTATAATTGGCAAGATGAGATTAAAAAGTTTGCGCCAGACCTTAAAGTAACTGTTCTTGATGGTAGTAAAGCTGAACGACGGAAACAGTTTGCGCAAAGTACAGAAAGGGATATCATTATTACTTCCTATGATGCCGCCAAACGAGATATTGATTTTTATGAAGGGCATGTCTTTAATATTGAAGTTATTGATGAGGCCCAGTACATTAAAAATCCCCAAACTGCTGCCGCTAAAACAGTCAAAGCGATCAATGCTAAGCAGCGTTTTGCTTTAACTGGAACTCCGATTGAGAATCGGTTAAGCGAACTTTGGAGTATTTTTGACTACTTGATGCCTGGTTTTCTCGGTTCTTATCAGCAGTTCCGCAAACAATATGAAGGACCGATTATTAAAAATCAGGATGACCAAGCTCAGGACGACTTAAAACGTTTGGTACAACCATTCATGCTCCGTCGTTTGAAGAAAGATGTCCTTAATGATTTACCGATGAAAAATGAACAGGTATTTTTAACACCCATGGTTGGTAAACAAGAAAATCTATATCAGGCACGGGCTCAAAGATTGATAAGACAGATTCAAAAACAGAATGATGAAGAATTTCAGCAGAATAAATTAGCAGTCTTGGCAGAAATTACTCGTCTTCGTGAACTATGCTGCAGTCCTCAATTGTTAGATAGTGGGTACAGTGGTCCTTCGGGAAAAATTAAGGCAACTATGAACTTAATTAAGGATGAAGTGGCGGATAATCATAAAATTTTACTCTTCTCGCAGTTCACATCGGCATTAGCAATTTTAAAAGAAAAACTTGCTAAAGCAGGAATTAAGTACTTTGTGATTGAAGGAAAGACAAAGAAAGCAGATCGTTTACAATTTGTTGATGAATTTAATTCCTATGATCAGCCAGCTGTCTTTTTAATTTCTCTGAAAGCAGGAGGAACGGGGTTAAATCTTACGAGTGCTGATGTTGTCATTCATTTTGACCCGTGGTGGAATATTGCGGCTGAAAATCAGGCGACTGACCGTGCTCATCGTATTGGTCAAAAGAATAACGTAACGATTTACAAAATGATTGCACAAAACACAATTGAAGAGAAGATCATTGAAATGCAACAGAAGAAAGCAGCTCTTGCCAATTCTATTCTTTCAGGAAACGAGCTAGCAAATGCCGTCATCAACAAGGAGACACTTCTCAACATTCTCAAATAATATAGGTTTTGTGAAGTTTTATCCTAAGTACCTATAAAATCCAGCTATAACTTGCTATACTTAAAATATTAATATGTGAAAAAAGGGATGAGAAGAATGGTAATGGTTGATTTGCATTGTCACCTTTTGCCGGGGATTGATGATGGTTCAAAAAGTATGGAGATTTCATTGCGACTTGCAAAAGAAGCAACAGAAAACGGGGTTACCCATGCACTTTTGACTCCTCATCATATGAACGGGCACTATGTAAACCATAAACAAGATGTTTTAGTGCGAACAAAAGAATTTCAAGAAGAACTAGAGAAAAATAATATTCCATTAACTGTCTTTCCTGGACAAGAAGTGCGAATTAATGGTCAGCTAATTGAAGCCCTTGATAATGATGATATTTTATTCGCTGATGAGAGTGGAAAGTATATGATGCTGGAATTTCCAGACAATGATGTACCTCATTACACTAACCAGATGATTTTTAACCTTCAACAACGGGGAATTACGCCAGTGGTTGTTCACCCTGAACGGAATACCAAGATCATGGCTGAACCGGACTTGCTTTATCAAATGCTGGAAAAAGGATGCTTGTCGCAAATTACCGCTAGTTCCTATGTTGGTACATTTGGTAAAAAAGTCGAAAAATTAAGTAAAAACCTGATTGCGGCTGGTCAAGGATATATCTTTGCTTCTGATGCTCATGACCTTCCAGGACGAAAATACGAAATGCGGCAGGCCTTTGACAAATTATCGCGTGAATTTGGCGCTGACGTTGCTCAAGAATACCAAGATAATGCGCGAGCTATCATTAACGGGGATGAAATTGGTCGCCATCAGATTAAGAAGATTCAGCAACGTAAAAAATTATTTGGGTTATTTTAAAAAGCTAAGATTAGTTCAGAGACTGTGACATAAATCAAATTACTTTTATAAAAGACAAATAGCGCAGTACAACAATGGTCTCCAACGCCCGGTTTAAACCGAACATTGGAGGCCTATTATTGCTTGCGGGGATCGGAAGAGGGATAAATTGATGGCATTATATTTTACAGATGTTTTTTCGGGAAGTGCCGATTGGATCGTGACTGACCCTCATGCACAAGGCACGATTGTTAAAGTATCACAAGGGACGGGCTACTTAAATCCAAAGTACCAATACCAATATTCGTTAGCAAAGAATGCGGGGCGGCTTTTAGGGCTTTACCATTATGCTGGTGGTGGCAACCCGATCGCGGAAGCAAATTATTTCTTATCGCATATTCAAGATAAGCTCGGACAGGCAGTTTTAGCCGTTGATTGGGAACAGTATCAAAACGCTGCCTGGGGTGATACGACTTGGGTACGGCAATTTGTTGATGAAATTCACCGCCAAACGGGGATATGGCCATTGATCTATGTTCAAGAATCAGCAATTTGGCAAGTTGCAAATTGTGTTAGTGATTGTGGCCTCTGGGTAGCCAAGTATGCTTCGATGGATTGGCACTCGTGGACGGTTCCGGCAATGACAGTTAATACGAGTCCATGGCAGACATATACTCTTTGGCAATTCGCGGGGGACGATGAGGACCGCTCAATTGCAACGGTTGATCGTGAGGGCTGGGAGCGCCTTGCTAATCCAACTGGTCAAGTTGATGTTAAGCCAATCCTGACACAAAGCGATTCGTCAACGTGGACCGATTCCTTGGGCGATGAGTGGCACCGTGAAAAGGGACGCTTTATCACAGATCGCGTTCTTGATTTACGCTGGGGTGCACTGCCGACATCTTCTGTGATTGCGACCTTGCCAGTTGGCTCCGTCATTGATTATGATGCCTGGTCACGTCATAATGGCTATGTTTGGTTACGCCAGCCCCGCGCATATGGGCAATATGGCTATCTTCCATGCCGAAACGCTGATAGTAATGAGGCGTTTGGCAAGTTTGAACCACTTAGTTAAGAAGCTAGTTCCACGTATTATTCGTGAAAAAGGTGAGGCTGAGAGAAAAATTTTTCTCCCAGCCTCACTTCTGGTGCGCCCGGCATGGGTATTAGCTAGGTGGTGAAAGTCCGCTATGGGCCGTAGTAGTTGGA
>NZ_LN887327.1:0-6646 GCF_036621895.1 Limosilactobacillus reuteri subsp. porcinus | reverse complement strand
ACTTATTACCACATGACTTAATCATAATTGTTGAATATAAAATATGTACTCTATGAACTGTACCATTGCCAATGGTATTATACCACCATTAGCAACAAAAATTACTTTGGCTTTACCTAGGTCTTTTATTATAGACCAAAAATAAATCAATACTATTTTTATGCTTAAAATACAATAAATTTTATAAAAAATAAATGCTTATAACCACCTTCAAAGTCACCCCCTGCGATGGTTATAAAGTACTATAAGTAGTGTGACTGTAAGCTACTCTAACGCTTACAAAAACTACGTATCTTCATTATATTATAAATTTTGCTTACTGCAATACTAAACCACGGATTTCATACCATTACGATAATATTTACTTCCTGCTATAATTTTAATAATAAAAATAGTTAGCACATTGTCTTCACAACATCCTAACCATTAAATAATTATTCTTTAGTCTTCGTTATATTTCTTTTGACCAACACGTTCAGTACCAAGCTTACGGAAGTCGTATTTAATCTTGCTGTTTCGTTCAAATTCTTGTAATCCTAATTGAATTAACCGATCAATCAAGTCAGAATATGAAATACCAGAAACTTCCCACATTTGAGGGTACAGACTAATGTTAGTAAATCCTGGTAATGTATTTGGTTCACCAAGATAAGGGACATTATTGCTGTCAACTAAAAAGTCAATCCGAGCCATTCCCTTCATTCCTAATGCCTTGTATGCTTTCAAAGCCATATCTGTAATTTCATCAACTAAGTATTGTGGTAATTTAACAGGAAGTTCAAAAACAACCCCGCTGGCATCCACAAACTTGTTTTCGTAATCATAGAATGGATCGTCCTTAGGTACACGAACAGCTCCTAACTTAGAGGCAATTGGATGTTCATTTCCTAAGATTGAAATCTCAATTTCTTGAGGATTAGCGATCCCCTGTTCTACTAAGATCTTGTAATCATACTTAAAAGCATCATCTAACGCTTTTTCATATTCTTCAGCGTTAGTAACTCGATGAATTCCAACGGAGGAACCTTGCTTAGCTGGCTTTACAAAAGTGAGATTACCTAATTTTTCTTCAATCCGGCTCCATGAATAATCAGCCCGGTTTTCTGGCGTAACTACTACATAAGGGGTGTTGCGAATACCAGCTTGACTAATAATCTTCTTAGTAAGATCCTTGTCAAAAGACATCGCACTAGCTGCAATATTTGAACCAACGTATGGCTTATTAAGGAGCTTAAAGAGGCCTTGAATTGTACCATCTTCACCTAAATTACCATGGATAACAGGGAAGAAGAAATCAATTTCCTTTTGTTCGTTTAAGGCCATAATTGGTGCTAATGGACTACTCATATCCATCTTTTGATATGCTTCTGCTACCACTTGGTCTTCAGGTTCACCATCAAAGATCTTTTGAGAATCCTCATTGCCTAATAGAATTCCATCCTTTGTAAACATAAAAAGACTTACATCATATTTTTCCTTATCAAGAGCATCATAGATATTATGTGCTGATCGCTTTGACACATCATGTTCAGAGGAGTTACCACCAAATAATAAAGCGATGTGTAATTTTTTGGTCATAATAAATACCACCTTAAATATTTTTATCTTAGCCGCTTTCCTAGAACCTTAAGTATAACATGAACTGGAAAGATCCGCCAATACTAAATAGGAGGGACTGTGACATAAGTTAAGTTACTTTCATAAAAAGCAAATACGCAGTACAACAATGGCCTCTAACGTCCGGCAAAATCGAACGTTAGAGGCCTATTGTTGCTTGCGGGGGCTCGAAAACGAAGTCACAAGTGACTTCTGTCTCGCTCCCTCCTAATTTTTATTTAACTTCAACAATCCAGTTTTTTTCCATATCGCTTGAATTTAATCCAGCCGGATCATCAATAATCGCTTCATTTATTTTGGTAATCTTACCATCAATGGGACTATCCACATCGGTAACTGCTTTTTCTGCTTCAACCGCAATAAACTTATCAGCTTGTTTCAAGGTTGTCCCTACTGCCGGCACATCAATGAAACTTACTTCTCCTAACTCATCACGGCCTTCATCGTTTAAGCCGACACGCTTAGTACCATCTGCTTGCTCTTTTACCCAAAAATAATCTTTTGCCATTTTATAACCCCACTATCTAAATTCACGATTACTGCTAAACATATAAGAATGATGATGGTAACGCATCGACATTACCATTCCAATCCCAATCAAGTTACCAATTAATGAGGATCCCCCAGCACTAATAAATGGAAGCGGAATACCTGTTAATGGTAATAGACCGATGTTCATTCCAATATTTTCAAAAATATGGAATAAAATCATCATGATAACTCCGGTTGAGATATAAGCATAGAATTCGTTCTTGGTATCGAATGTTACTCGAATCATTAAGTAGATCAGTAACAAGTAGATAAGGATTAATAAAACCCCACCAATGAACCCAAAATTCTCACCGATAACGGAAAAAATCATATCTGATTCACGAACCGGAACATAAACCTTTGAGTTATTAAAACCAGTTCCAGTAATACCACCCGAACCAACCGCTTTAATACTCTGCCATAACTGATACCCTTGGTTAGTTGTATCCTGTTCTGGATGAAGCCAGGTATCAACCCGATCAAACTGGTATGCTTGAAACCCAACATGTTCAAGTATTTGTCGCCCAACCGAACTAGTTACCATCGCTAAGGCTGAGCCCCCAACAACAACTAATATCGTAGCTGCTGGCGCCAAAATTCGCCAAGTAACTCCAGAAACTAAGACCATTCCACAGAAAATAGCGAAGAATACTAACCCAGTCCCAAAGTCATTTTGAAACTTCAGCGAAATTAAAATTGGTAATAGCCATAAGAACATCGTCCCAATTAATCGCCAATCTGAATCAACAGTATGCACACTATATCGGTTATTATGAGTCGTAATAACACGCCCCATCATTAAAATATAGGCAGGCTTCATTATTTCCGAAGGCTGAAACGTAAATGGTCCAATTGCAAACCAACTCTTAGCCCCGGTACTAGCATAATAGGCTCGACTATAAAAGACTAGGATTGCGAACATTAAAAATACACTTAGCCAGTATACAATTGGTGCTAATTTCCATAATTGTTCAGCATCAAATTGCATAATGACAATAATAAGGATTGTTCCAACCGCATACCAAACCAACTGGGTAATAACCTGTCGTGCTACACTAGTTTGCTGCCGATCATGAACTGCCGCTACATAGATTGAAGCAAGACCAATCAAGGCTAACAAAAGAACACAGAATATAATTCCCCAGTCAATCCGACTTTCTACATCATTTTGCGAACGTTGCATTACCAAACTCCTTTACAAAATATTAATCAAAGAGGATGGTTCACCAAACTAATGCTGGTGAAGATGATATTGTTGAAGGACTATTTCTAATCCCTCTTCTTGAGAACGAACATAAAATTCGCTCTGGTCACTTATCAGCATTGCTTTGAAACGTTCATTATCGGTTACAACTTCACCAATCAATCGGTCTCCAATAAAAATTTGTTGAACCGGTTGATTACGACGTTCAATATCTTTAACGCTGACTTCTACTTTTTTATCTTTCTTTGACACTTTTTCACCCTTAATAACTATTATTACCCCTGACGACAAAAAGTAAAATGATTAGGTACCGGATCATAGCCACCACGAGAAAACGGCTGACAACGAAGGAGCCGCCAACTTCCGAGCAATATCCCCTTTAAACCAAAGCGTTGTAAAGCTTCTAACATGTACTGTGAACATGAGGGGGTAAAGCGACATACGCGAAATGGTCGTTGGGTGGAAATGCCTCGTTGATACCAGCGTATAAGGTCACATAAAATCCTTACCATTTCAACTTACTTCTTTCGCTCAGTCTTTTGCATCCGTTCTAACATTTCACCAGCACCCTTAGCAACATTGTCTAATGGGTCTTGTGAAACAACAACCGGTACTTTTAGACGAGCACTGAATAATTGATCGACACCCTTTAATAAAGAAGTACCACCGGTTAACATTATTCCCCGGTCAATAATATCACTAGCTAACTCTGGTGGAATTGTTTCTAATACATTTACAGCGGCTGAAACAATTTGTTCAAGCGTATCGTGCAATGCTTCTTCAATTTCATTTTCATTAACCGTGATTTGCTTTGGCATTCCAGTAGCTACATCACGACCACGAACATCCATTGTTTCAGGATCATCAACCCGTAATGCAGTCCCGAGTTCCATTTTGATCTTTTCAGCAGTATGTTCACCAATTACTAGGCCGTGCTTATTCTTAATATAAGAAGCAATATCACTATTCATCTTATCACCGGCCATCCGAATTGACTGGCTTGAGACAATATCGCCTAATGAAAGAATGGCGATATCACTGGTACCACCACCCATATCAATGACCATGTTTCCACGAGGTTTAAAAATGTCTAATCCAGCACCAATTGCTGCTACTTTAGGCTCGTATTCAAGGTAAACTTTACCACCACCAGATTGTTCAGCGGCTTGAATAATTGCCTTTCGTTCAATCTCAGTAATATTCGTTGGTGCGCAGATCATGATGTTTGGCTTTGACATAAACCCTTTAACGCTTAGTTTACCAATAAAGTAGGAAAGCATTTCTTGAGTAACATCAAAATCAGAAATAACTCCATCCTTTAATGGACGAATAGCCCGAATGTTACTAGGAGTACGTCCAACCATTCGGTATGCTTCTGAACCAACAGCCAATACTTTATTGGTTTTTGTATCAACCGCCACAACTGACGGTTCATTTAGAACAATACCCTTGCCTTGAACATAAATCAAAACATTGGCAGTTCCCAAATCAATTCCAATATCCTTTGCCATTAATTTCTTCTCCTTTTAGCTAGTTAAGTTTTAACACTAAACTCGTTAATATCGTTCGTAATTATACCACAAAATAGGGATACAGATAGACGTCGCTTACGAATCTTTAATCTTGATTTGTTTTATTCTTAGAAGGCTTTACCGCCAATTTAATTTTATCCTCGACATCAATTCGATCAATCTTGGCCCCTAATTGTTGTAACTTTTGGTGAAGATGGTAATATCCCCGATCAATATATTTTAGGTTACGAACCTGGGTAATTCCATCAGCAACTAACCCGGCCAATACTAAAGCAGCCCCCGCTCGTAAATCAGAGGCAGCTACTTCAGCGCCACTAAAACGCGTGGGACCATTTAAAACCGCAACTGGACCATTAATTTGAAAATCGGCGTTCATTCGTCGTAATTCTTCTAAATGCATAAAACGCTTCTCAAAAATCGTCTCATCTAGGGTACTGGTCCCATTTGCCAAAAGCTGGAGAACGGACATTTGTGGTTGAAGATCAGTAGGGAATCCCGGATATGGGAGGGTCTTAATATTCGTAGGGATTAAAACCGAAGTCCCCAGAACACGGATCCCATCTTCTTGAACGATGACTGTCACACCCATTTCCTCCAACTTAGCAATCAATGAGGTGTTATGCTCAGCGATTGCTCCTTCAACCACTACATCACCATTAGTAATGGCTGTCGCAATCATAAATGTTCCTGCCTCAATTCTATCTGGCATTACTGTATGTTCACAACCATGAAGGAAATTAACCCCTTGAATCCGGATAATGTCTGTTCCAGCACCATGAACACGTGCACCCATTTTATTCAACATATTTGCTAAATCAACAATTTCAGGCTCACTGGCGGCATTTTCAATTGTTGTAATTCCCTGCGCAAGGGTTGCTGCCATCATCAGATTTTGCGTTGCACCGACACTAGGAAAATCTAGATAAATATGATCACCAATTAAGTGTTCAGCCCGCGCTTCTAAGTATCCATCGTGTTGCTCAATAACCGCTCCTAATTGACGTAGTCCCTTAAGATGTAAGTCGATTGGCCGCGAACCAATCGCACATCCACCAGGAAGCGCAATTTGCGCATGACCTGTCCGAGCTAGCAAGGGGCCTAAGACTACCATCGATGCCCGCATCCGGCTAACATATTCTAATGGTGCTTCAGATGATACAGGATCAGCCGCATCAATTGTCAAAACGTGTTTATCCTTATCAAAATCTACTTTTATATTTAAGAACCGTAATAACTGATTCATTGTCGTTACATCCGATAAAATTGGAACATTTGATAATTTAATGTTTCCGCTAGAAGCCAAAATAGATGCCGCTTGAATTGGTAAGACTGCATTTTTTGCTCCTTCAACTTTAACTCGACCAGTTAACCTCTGACCGCCTTTAACAACAATTTTTTCCATAAGATCCTCCAGTAAATACTATCGAATTAAATATGTCAAATTACCAATTGCACTTAGGATATTTAAGAAAAATGTCGCACATAAATATCCTAGTCCAGTAGCCATCAAAACAATAAGTAGAGGCAATGTACGTGGTGGTCGGTTAAAAAAATGCTCAAAATGTATCCCTTGAATAGCAAAAAACGCTAACCAGACAAATGCCAATTGCACTATTATTTCTATTAGCGCTCGTAATCCTGTAATTTGCAATCGATCACCCTCTTTTAAACTAAATTCAATCATATCATATCACATGATTAAATTATTAATTCGTAAAAAAGCTTAATTATCTTTTAAACGAAACAACCTAAGATTAGTTCA
>NZ_LN887326.1:0-3907 GCF_036621895.1 Limosilactobacillus reuteri subsp. porcinus | reverse complement strand
AGCTAAGTGGGAGTAGTTCAAGCGGATAAAAGAAGATCCGATGCTCAATGGTCAACTTAAACCAGGATACAATTTACAAATTGCGACAAATCATCAGTTTGTGATTGACTATGATATTTTCAGTAATCCAACTGACACAAGAACCTTAGTACCGTTTCTAAAACAAATGGCGTGCCGTGAAATGTTTGAAACGATCGTCGCTGATGCTGGATATGAAAGTGAATATAACTATACGATTTTAATTGATGAATTCAATTCAATCAGCAGGTATTGATCCCTTACAGCACCATGAATCGTGAATTGAAGAAACGTTATAAATCCAATCCAAAATATTCGGATAATTGGACCTACAACGCCGAAGATGATTACTACATTGATCCGCAAGGAGTACGATTCGACTTCAAACGATATAGCAAACGGCATGATAAATATGGATTTGAACGTAATTTTAAGGTTTATGAAGCTAATGCCTTTCAATAACTGAAGCAGCCAGTGAAGCTTCAAGAACAGCCAAGGCTCAGCGCTTGCGCCAAATCTACGTTAACGGAACGTGGAATTATTTCCGAAATCTGGTCAAGACCGCTATCCAGAGTGATGAGGGTCATGCCATTTATCGGCGACGCAAATTTGACGTTGAGGCTGTTTTCGCACGCCTAAAACAAAATATGGGTTATCGAAGAACATAACATTGCGGAAAACAGGCGGTGAAAAATGCCCTGGGAATCGCCTTGATGACGCTCAATCTAGAAAGATTAGCTGATTGGGCTCGTCAAAGCACAACTGGGGCGCAAAAATAAATACATATCAAGAAAATGCCGGACGAAATCAGTCGCAAATTGACCGTCTTTGTCCGGCATTTCATTTAATTTAAGAGGAAAAAGGGACTTTCTTCTCAGCCTCAAAATTGTAGAGCCTCTAAATGACATGGGCTTTTTTGCGTACTTGACAGGCTGACAATGATCAAACGATAAATAAGGGGGGCTATTTATACATATGACCAACATTTCATTTATAAAAAGTGAATAAAAAAGAAAATATTATACTATTATCGCTCTTAAAAGTTGATATAATAACAATGATGTTTACTTTTTATTAAGAAAGTAAATTTTCTGATGATAAATCAGTTGAAAAAAGTTACTAAGAGTGTAGAATGACAATTGAAAGTTATTATTAAAATGTTGTATCAACAAGATAAATGATTAATCATCATTTAATTATCAGCTTTTTAATAAAATGAAGTTCTTAAAAATTGCTAGTTTAGCCACTTGTTTAATAAATGATTGGTTGTAACTTGCCAGCAGGTGCCACCATTCATCTGGTCGACAGCTACAGATGAAATGCTACCTGGTAGTGATCTTTGTGGTTACTATTTATCTTGAGGAGTACTTTACCTTTTATTTATAAAATGGTTTATTGAGTGACTTAACTTACTCCAAAAGATAGTGGTAAGTATGTGCCAGGTGGCTTGGGATAATCTCCTTTTAAACTGGCAGATATAGGCTATTATAATAACCTTAAAGAGGCGCCCCCGATGCCTACTTAGGCTAATTATAATGGTAGCTGTCGCTTGACTGGATAGTGGTAAAGTCAAGTTATTAAGTGTTAAGCAACAATTTTTGTGCATTGTTTGTCGCGACTACTACTCCCTAATAGATATAAGGTTTATCGCCTTATATAGCAGGTATCATAAAATAGTTGAATACTGTTTAGATAAATTTGTCAAACGGTAGAATGATAATGCTTATAAGAACCCCCCGAATACTTAACTTTAAGCATTAGTAGCAATATCTCCCCCCCAGATAACTTAAAAGTCTTATTGTCTACGCCAACAGCAATAAGCAGATAACAGTTTAGTTTTATCATATAAGTGTATTTGCTACTAAAAGTTTTTTACTGTTCATGACAATTGTGCTAAACAACGATTCAACAGTACACCTAGTACTAGCGATACCTCAAAAGTCGGCACAGAAATTACAACAGTATGGTAAATGTGCTAGCCTACTGTAGTAAGCCGCTTGGTGGTAGGTTTTAAATGTTGAATGGTGGACTTATCACCAAAGTTAGTTGTGCGTAAACTAACTAAAAAAGGATTTTCAGAAGTGAAAATCCTTTTTTGTTTTAAACAAAAATTCAATTGATAAATTAGAAAAAGTGTAATAAGATAATTGCAGAATAGAAAACACGAATGCATTTCAAGTAGGTTGTTCAGAGAAGCAGCGGATGGTGAGAGCTGTCGACCGAAACTCCGGTGCAAAAATATGTGGGCAGGTAATTCTGCACGGATAGTAGCCGTTATCTACTTCGAAGGGTGACTAAAGATAGTCAAACTTGGGTGGTACCGCGGAACTAGAGCCATTTCGTCCCAAAATATAAAGGATGGAATGGCTCTTTTTTATATAATTAGGAGGAAATACGATGTTAGATATTAAAAAGATTCGTCAAGAACCTGATTTTTATAAGGAAAAGTTAGCTACACGTGGTGTAAAACTAGAAGAAATTGATGAAGTTATTGCGTTAGATAAAAAGCGACGGGAATTGCTCCAACAAACTGAGACAATGAAGGCGCAACGTAATGAAGCATCAAAGAAGATTGGAGAAGCTAAGCGTAATGGTGAATCCGCCGATGCTGCCATTAAGGAAACTCGTGAACTTGGTGATAAGATCAAGGAATTGGACGCTGAAATTGAAGCAAATGATGCTGAACTCCATGATAAGATGGCTCACCTTCCGAATGTTCCCCACGATGGTGTTCCAGTTAGCTTAACGGAAGATGGTGCCGTTGAATTACGGAAAGTGGGTAAGGTTCGCGACTTTGATTTTGAGCCTAAGCATCACTGGGATATTGGTGAAAATCTTGGTATTTTAGACTTTGATCGCGCTGGTAAGGTTTCTGGTGCGCGTTTTGTCTACTACTTAGGGCTTGGTGCTCAGCTTGAACGAGCAGTTTACAACTTCATGCTTGATGAACACATGAAGGAAGGATATACCGAAGTCTTACCACCATATATCGTCAATGCTGATTCAATGTACGGTACTGGTCAATTCCCTAAGTTCAAAGAAGGGGTTTACCAGGTTAACGGTGAGGATATGACTTTGATTCCAACTGCTGAAGTTCCGTTGACTAATTACTACCGTGGCGAAGTTATCCCAACTGAAGAATTACCAGTTTACGTTACTGCTTTAACACCATCATTCCGTTCTGAAGCGGGAGCAGCGGGTCGTGATACCCGAGGATTGATCCGGATGCACCAATTCAATAAGGTAGAAATGGTTAAGTATACTAAGCCAGAAAACTCATGGGATGAACTTGAAAAGATGACTGCTAACGCTGAAAACATCTTGAAGAAGTTAAACTTGCCATACCATGTTATTACCTTAACTACTGGTGACATGAGCTTTACGGCATCTGAAACCCATGATCTTGAATTGTGGATGCCGGCACAAAATAAGTATCGTGAAGTTTCAAGTTGTTCAAACTGCTTGGACTTCCAGGCACGGCGGATGCACACCCAATACCGGGATGAAAATGGTAAGTTACAATATGTTCACACACTTAACGGTTCTGGTTTAGCCGTTGGTCGGACAGTTGCAGCTATCTTGGAAAACTATCAAAACGCTGATGGTTCTGTAACAATTCCAGAAGTATTGGTACCATACATGCATGGTGTTACTAAGATTACTAAGGGAAATGCGGTTCCTTTCCGTAATAAAGTTAATAAATAAGATATATAGAAGACAGTTTTTAAAAAGAAGTTCGGATTGCTAAATCTGAGCTTCTTTTTTTGATTAATGTCTTTAGACCTAGTTGAGTGCGCGAGCAGAGCGAGTGCACGAAACAAAAAACCACCTGCTATGCGGGTGGGCGATAAAAATTATATAAAAAAGGCCTCTTTTGCCTTAAGATGTA
>NZ_LN887325.1:17622-17871 GCF_036621895.1 Limosilactobacillus reuteri subsp. porcinus | reverse complement strand
ATTAAACCTGCGCCGTTTACTAATCCTTTCTCAAAAGCTGGGGAACAATGGTACCAGGAAAAGATTGCGCCCTTAATCTATTAAGATATTTTCACCAACTAACTTATGCGTTATGATAGAAAATAAAAAATGAAGGGGCAATAGCTTATCGGAAAGATTAGAATTAACAACATGGCATTTAATACTTACAATGGTGTGTTTGCGGAAGAGAAAAAGCTTGGTCAAAAAATTGAAATTGACTGTGAAATG
>NZ_LN887325.1:17129-17524 GCF_036621895.1 Limosilactobacillus reuteri subsp. porcinus | reverse complement strand
CTTGCTAATAATTTATTGCATGAGCTTTTCAAAACATACCCAATGCTTAATGGTATTCGCCTTCGTATTCGTAAGTATAGTGTGCCAATTGCCGGAATTTTTGATAATGTCGAAATTGAAGTAGCAGGGAGCAAGTAATTATGACTGAAGCTTACCTAAGCATTGGCAGTAATATGGGCAACCGGTTAGCAAACCTTCAAAAAGCTATTCAGATGCTGAATGTGCCGCCTAAAATTGATATTACGGCGATCTCCTCAGTGTATGAAACAGAACCGGTGGGAGGTGTCAAACAAGATTCTTTTTACAATATTGCGGTTAAAGTTGCAACTGGGTTAACAGCTCAGCAACTCCTTGACCATCTTCACAATATCGAACAGGAGTTACATCGACGCCGG
>NZ_LN887325.1:16751-16995 GCF_036621895.1 Limosilactobacillus reuteri subsp. porcinus | reverse complement strand
CAATTGGATCATTTATTAAATAAGACTCCAGACCATAATTGGCTTAAAAAGATATATGGACGAGAGGTATTTTCATGGACCAACAAAAAATAGCAAAGGCTGTTAAAGATTTATTAATTGCAATCGGTGAAGACCCGGAACGAGAAGGATTGGCAGAGACACCCCAGCGCGTTGCCAAAATGTACCAAGAAGTTTTTTCTTCTCTTAACCATCAACCAGAAGAAGTGGCGAACTATAAGGCCTT
>NZ_LN887325.1:14774-16652 GCF_036621895.1 Limosilactobacillus reuteri subsp. porcinus | reverse complement strand
CCTAAGTAAGATCCCCCGGTTGTTAGATTTTGTAACGAAAAAACCGGGGATGCAAGAACGCGTTACAACAGATTTAGTAGCCGAGTTGCAACGAATCCTTGATCCAGCCGGGATTGCAGTAACCATTGCGGCCCGCCACCTTTGTATGGAAATGCGAGGTGTTAATAAGGCCGGTCAATTTACGTATACTGATAAGTTTACAGGTCAATTTAAGACTGACAGTGATTTGAAACAAGAATTTCTAAATCAAACGAGGAATTATCGTGCAGACCTATGAACAAATTAACGCGGGCTTTAACCGCCAAATGTTGGGAGGACAACAGGATCGGGTAAAATTTTTACGACGAATTCTTACTCGTTTAAAAAATCCTGACCAGCGATTTAAGATTATCCATATTGCGGGGACAAACGGAAAAGGCTCGACTGGGACAATGTTAGAACAGGGTTTGCAAAATGCTGGATATCAGGTCGGTTATTTTAGCAGTCCTGCTTTGGTAGATGATCGGGAGCAAATTAAGGTTAATGACCATTTGATTAGTGAAAAAGATTTTGCGATGACTTACCAAAAGATCACCGAACGCTTACCAATTGATCTTTCGCCTGATGATATTACCATTTTTGAGTGGTGGACCTTAATAATGCTGCAATATTTTGCAGATCAAAAAGTGGATTGGGCAGTCATTGAATGCGGTTTAGGCGGTCAAGATGATGCAACCAATATTATCAATGCGCCTTTTATTAGTGTGATAACACATGTTGCCCTTGACCATACGCGGATCTTAGGCCCAACGATTACCCAAATTGCCCAAGCTAAAGCAGGGATTATCAAGAATGGGACTAAGCAAGTGTTTTTAGCGCCGCACCAAGAAAAAGACACTCTCACAATTATTAAGGCAAAGGCTCATCAGCAAAGAGTGGGATTAACGCAAGCAGATACCCAGTCAATTGTTGATGGAAAGGCAATCCTGAAAGTTAATCATAAAATTTATAAAGTTCCTTTTAATTTATTAGGGACATTTCAAAGTGAAAATTTGGGCACCGTTGTCAGTGTATTTAATTTTCTTTTTCAACGAAGACTTGTTACTTCTTGGCAGCCTTTAATATCAACGCTTGCGACAGTGAAGATTGCTGGTCGAATGCAGAAAATCGCTGATCATCCTTCTATTATTTTGGACGGGGCTCATAATCCAGATGCAGCCAAACAACTTACCGAAACTATCTCTAAGTTTCCCCGTAATAAAGTAATTATGGTTCTTGGTTTTCTTGCTGATAAAAATATTAGTCAGATGGTTAAAATTTATCAGCAAATGGCAGATAAGATAATAATTACTACTCCTGACCATCCAACTCGCGCCCTTGATGTAAGTGAGTTGAAATCAGCTCTGCCTCAAGCGATTATTGCCGATAATCCCCGAAAAGGGTTAGTGGTGGCAAAAAAGATTGCGGAGCCGAATGATTTAATTATTGTAACGGGTTCTTTTTATACGATTAAAGATATCGAGGCCAGTTTAGATGAAAAATAATTTTATTATTGCAACCCATAATATTCATAAAATTAAAGAAATTGAAACCATTCTAAATTTTTACCGCCAACATGGTGAGGGGTATCGAAAAAAGTTGCCGCAACAAGCTTTTCCTCCTGAATCAACAGTGAGCTACGAAGAAAAGGCAAAGGCTCTCTTTATCAGTCAAAAGCTACCAGCAGCAAAAATAATCGCTGATGATTCTGGCTTAGAACTCCCGGCTTTTCCTGGAAGGTACGGGGTGGAGACAGCGCGAGAATTGGCGCAAGAAGTTCCTAATGGTGATTTGAATAATTACTTGATCCATTTGGTTGATGGTAAATCCCGACAATTTATAATGAAAACAACAATTGCC
>NZ_LN887325.1:14175-14463 GCF_036621895.1 Limosilactobacillus reuteri subsp. porcinus | reverse complement strand
TGAAAAGCGCGTAGAATTTTCTTTTCCGCTCCTTTCCCTAAAAGAACTAATAGCGCGGGTGAAAGAGTGGTGGGATAACGACGACGAATTAATTGCTTCTCTTGAGCAGGTCTACCGTCGTCACCAAATTATTTGGCGTGCAGGTCGGTTTACCTTTGACCTGACAGAGCAACCAGTGATTTATGGGATTTTAAATGTAACTCCTGACTCGTTTTATGATGGGGGCAAATTTCAATCCCACTCCGCTATCGTCAATCAAATTGCTAAGATGGTAGCAGCCGGTGCAAA
>NZ_LN887325.1:946-13883 GCF_036621895.1 Limosilactobacillus reuteri subsp. porcinus | reverse complement strand
CATTGATCTTGAACGAGTGATTTTAGACCAAGGAATTGGCTATGCAAAGGTTGCTGACGGTTACCAAGATTATGCGATGATGCGCAACATTGACCAGCTTAATTACCTCCATCGCCCAATTATGATTGCGATCTCCCGAAAAGGTTTTGGCCAAAAATTATTTAATCTAGCAAAAGAAGACCGTCTCGGCGTAACATTGATTGCTGAGACAGCAATGTATTTGCGAGGCGGTCGTGTTTTACGAGTTCATGATGTTGAGGAAACTAGTCAGTTAGTGAAAATGATCGATACTATTGAAAATAGTTACTGGTTTAGATCCACCAACAGCCAATCCCCAAGGCAATAATAAGGGCAATAAAAAGTAAGGCTGTGAGGTAGGGATTGCCAAATGTTTCCCGTTTAAGGCGGAAAGCAGTTTCCATTAAGATATAGATTAGAATTAAAAAGATGATCCATACTAGGTTGCTCAGAAGCTGAGTCTTGAAATGAAGAAGGGTATGGACAATCGAAGCGGTCAATAAAAGGAAGAAGAATAAACGGCTTAGTTCAAGCCAGTTAGTCACTTTCCGTTCAATTTTTGCATGCAGACCAGTGGTAGTGGTGAGAATCAAAATAATGATTAAGACCGCCACTATTATTTTTAACATATGGGTAAACTCCTTTCGGCTTTGATTTTAGCATTGATGAGAGAAACTGACTATATGCTTTTGACTTGAAAATATAATAAAAAAAGTGTATGGTACGTATATTGCTTGCGTAAAAATAAATAATATTTGAGGTGAAATCAAGTGGCAGATTTTGAAATTGGCGATATTGTAAAAGGAAAGAAATTCGGTCCCCTCGAACATGAATTTTCTGGTGTTGTTGAAAAGGTTTATACTAATTCAATTATGGTATCCATCCAAGATTTTGATCCGTCTGATAAAAGCGGGGTTAACGAATTAAATGGCCGCGCTGTTATTCGCCAAAAAGAAGCTAAGATGGTAAAGGCTGTTCCTCGTGAAGAAGAAAAGGATGACGAAGAAACAGCAGAAAATGCTAAATCTTCAAAAAAATCTTAAAAAAAGATGACAAATAATTAGAAGAGGTATATACTAACTAAGTGTTGAACTTAGTTAGTTAATGCGGGTATAGTTTAGTGGTAAAACTCAACCTTCCCAAGGTTGCGTCGCGAGTTCGATTCTCGTTACCCGCTCTTATAAAAAAGCTGAGGCTAGAAGAAAAGTTTCTCCTAGCCTCAGCTTTTTTAGATCTCAATCTTCGCTAAAACTTGATGCATTGCTTCAGCAGACTGTTGCATCTTTTTAACTTCATCTGATGTTAATGGATATTCAACGACCTGACCGATTCCTTGACTATTAATGATGGCGGGTGTTCCTAAGTACAGATCATTAATTCCATACTGTCCATCAAGCGGAGCCGAAATTGGCAGGACAAGGTTCCGGTTTTCGATGATTGCCCGTGTAATATACGAGAGGCATTTAGCAATCCCGTAGAAAGTACCCCCTTTATTGGCAATTATTTGACTGCCAGCTTCGTGAACTGCTTTTTCAATTTCGCTTTTATCAGTATTTGAAAGGGCAGTAATTATGTTGAGGGCTTTCCCGCCGATTGTGATTTCATTAAAGGCCGCAAAAGAAGTATCACCATGTTCGCCAAGCATTAGGGCATCGATGACATTGACAGATAGGTGTAATTTCTTACTTAAGAGAACTCGAAGCCGCATTGAATCAAGAGAAGTTCCGGTCCCGATAACCCGTTCTTTAGGAAAACCGCTGATTCGCTGCGCAATTGTTGTAAGGATATCAACGGGATTGCTCGAGATAACGAAAACGCCAGTGAATCCACTTTTAATAATTGGTTCAATAATTGACTTAAGAATCGTAGTGTTTTTATTAACTAGGTCTAAACGTGTTTCGCCAGGTTTACGGGGAATCCCCGCCGTGATAACAACTACGTCAGCATCAGCGGCATCTTCATAGGTTCCCGCATAAATCTTTACTGGGTTTGTCAGGGGTGTAATATCAGCAAGATCAGCCGCATCCCCAACTGCTTTTGACTTTGTTCGATCTACCAGTACCAATTCATCCACTTCATTTGTTGACTGCAATAATGAAAAGGCAAATGATGAACCGACAGCCCCATCACCTATTAATACAACTTTATGCCTATACGTATCAAGCATCAAAAATTCCTCCTAATGCAGCTCCTTTTGCGCATCCCAATGGTTGATTGGACCAAATTTATGACCAACCGTTAATGGATTTGCGAGTGCTGCGTAAACGGCATCTTTAGCCTTTGTTACTGCTATTTTAACATTATTTCCCTTCGCAAGCTCGGCAGCAATGATCGCAGAGAAGCTATCCCCGGTTCCATTCAATCGATCAGTCTTAACAAAAGGTTTTTTGAGCCAGAAGCTATCACCGTCTTCAAGAAGAACAAAGTCATCAACAGTTGTTTGGCTATCATCATTATGCGCGCCCTTAATCACCACATTTTTTGCCCCTAAATCTTGGAGATAATGGGCTGCTTTAACCCGTTCTTCATCTGTACTCATTTCGATTCCTGTTAACTTTTGAGCTTCATAGAAATTAGGGGTAATAACAGTTGCAAGGGGAATAATTCGTTCACGAAATAGTTCATAGGCGGATTGTTCAAGCAACATTGCTCCGTGCTTAGTAATAATCACAGGGTCAACAACTAACGGGCCAAAATGTTCAGGCGAATAGTTATCAGCAACGACATTAATTACATCATCATTAGCAAGCATTCCAGTTTTGGCTGCTTTGATGTCAAAATCTTCACTTAACACCTTAAACTGTTCAGCAATAAATTCTTGCGGCATTACTTGAGAAGAGGTGATCCCATAAGAATTTCCGGAAACAGCGGCAGTTAAAATACCGTGACCATATACGCCATCCGCAAAAAAGGCATGAAGGTCCGCGGGCATTCCAGCACTCCCATCCGAATCATGACCTGCAATTGTGACAGCTTGAATTGTAGGGTTTGTCATAAATAACTCATCAACCTTTCATTATTATTTAATGATAATAATTGTAACATATAATAAGTAAGAAAAAAGCAATAACTCGTTCCCCGTAGATAGGTCCTTGTTTTTAAATCTAAATTTGTTATAATGATTGAGTATGAAAATAGGATTTGAGGAGTAGTAGCATTTTGAAATCTACAGCGACCCTTTGTTGATGAGAGTTAGGGGCTTTTCGATTTGTGAAGGCGTGCCTCAGATATTTCAATTAAATCAATTAATGAGTGGAATTCTAATTCAATTAGAGTGGTACCGCGGGTAAATCTCGTCTCTAGTAAGCATAATGCTTATTAGGGGCGTTTTTTTATAAGTATAAGGAGGAATATATATGAGCGATAAGCAACAAGTTGCAGCTGCATTGGCACAAGCATTGCCAGAGATGGATGTTAAAGAAATTGAAGCTAAGATTGAACGGCCAAAAGATTCTAGTAATGGGGATTATGCCTTCCCAACATTCTTTTTAGCTAAGACCTTACATAAGGCACCGCAAATGATTGCAAGTGAATTAGTTGAAAAGGTTGACCAAGACGGTTTTGAAAAGGTAGTTGTTGCTGGTCCATATATCAACTTCTTCCTCGACAAAGCCCAAGTTGGTGCTAAGATTTTGCAAACTATCTTAGCGGATCCTGAACATTATGGTGAGATTGATCTTGGTCACCAATCAAATGTTACGATTGATTATTCATCACCAAACATTGCTAAGCCTATGGGAATGGGTCACCTTCGTTCAACCATGATTGGTGAAGCTGTTGCCCGGATTCTTGAAAAAGTTAACTACAACTTAATTCGGATTGATTACCTTGGTGATTGGGGTACTCAATTTGGTAAGTTAATGGCTGCTTATGAGATGTGGGGAGACGAAGCGGAAGTTAAGAAGGATCCAATTAATACTTTGCTTAAGTACTATGTGCGGATCAATAATGAAGCTGACGAACATCCAGAATATACTGAAGCAGGTCGTGACTGGTTTGCTAAGCTCGAACATGGTGACGAAGAAGCATGGCGGCTTTGGCACTGGTTCCGTGAAGTTTCTCTTGAACGGTTCCAACGTGTTTACAAGATGCTAGATGTTAACTTCGACTCATTTAATGGGGAAGCTTTCTCTGCTCAAAAGATGGAAGAACCTATCCAATTGTTACGGGATAAGAACTTATTGAAGCCTAGTCGAGGTGCAGAAATTGTTGACCTTGATGAATATAACTTACCACCATTACTCATCATCAAGAGTAATGGAACGACAACTTACATCACTCGTGATTTGGCAACTGCACTTTTCCGGAAGCGGATGTATGGTCATGCTAAGTCCCTTTACGTTGTCGGTGCCGAACAAGAAACTTACTTTAAGCAATTACGTGCGGCCTTAAAGGAAATGGGCTTCAACTGGTGGGATCAAATTGAACACATCTCCTTTGGTTTAATGAACTTAAACGGTAAGAAGATGTCTACGCGGAAGGGTAATGTTGTTTCCCTTGAAGACGTATTGAATGATTCTATTGATTTAGCACGGAAGCAAATTGCCGAAAAGAACCCTGACCTTGAAGACGCTGATGAAGTTGCTAAAGAAGTCGGCGTTGGTGCCGTTATCTTCCATGATTTAAAGAACTACCGTCGGAATGCCGTTAACTTCAAGCTTGAAGATGTTGTTAAGTTTGAAGGTGAAACTGGTCCTTACGTTCAATATGCTCGTGCTCGTGCCGAGAGTATCTTACGTAAGGGTGGTATCCGGGACTTTAGCGATGTTGACTTGACAAATGCCGGTGCTGAAGCTTGGGAATTAATCAGCTTCCTTGGTCAATACAGTGAAGCAATCAAACGGGCTGCATTAAACTACGATCCATCAGTAATCGCTAAATATGCCCTTGAATTGGCTAAAAAGTTTAACCAATACTACGCTCACACTCGGATTCTTGATAAGGACGAAGCTCAACCAGCACGGTTAGCTCTTACTCAAGCAGTTAGTGATGTGCTCAAGTCAGCCCTTAACTTACTTGATATCAAGGCACCAGATGAGATGTAATCGTTATAACTACTAAATATTATTGTGAAGAGACTTGAGAGAATAAGTTTTTCTCCAGTCTCTTCATTTTTAATTTCTGGTAAAGCTGGCGGAGAAAATAGCTTACCATTTACCAAAATGTGATAAAATAATTGTCAGCTTTTTGAAATGAAAATGGAGATTTGTTAATGAATCGTGAACCACAATCTAATTCAGATTTGAAAGAGCGAATCATGAAGTGGTTAAAAAAGACTTGGGCGTCGTTCCGAGTTTGGTTTAAGCACTATTGGCAGCTCTTTGTTGCGATGCTGAAAAAGTTCTGGCATCGTTATCAATTAACGCGATGGATCATTGTTATTTTTCTAGGAATTTTCTTAATTACCAGTATCCATTTGACGTTTGTTGCTAAAACTGCAGATGTTAAAAATCTTAAGAACAGGTTGCAACGGCCAACAATGATTTATGACCGTAGCAATCAATCAGCCGGGAGCCTCTATGCTCAAAAGGGAACTTATGTGGAATTAAAAGATATTTCATCAAATGTTCCTAACGCGGTTCTTTCGACTGAAGACCGGAATTTCTATCATGAACACGGCTTTTCAGTCAAAGGGTTAGGCCGGGCTGGCGTCTTACTAGTGAAAAATAAACTTCTTCACCGTGACTATATCTCCGGTGGGGGTAGTACTTTAACGCAACAACTGGTTAAGAATGCCTTTTTGACTCAACAACAGACCTTCTCCCGAAAGGCTCGGGAAATTTTTATTGCGGTTGAGGTAGAAAACCAATACAGCAAAAATGAGATTTTAACAATGTACCTCAATAATGCCTACTTTGGTCATGGGGTATGGGGAGTTCAAGATGCGGCAAAGCGTTACTTTAATGAAAACGCCAGTCAGCTAACAGTACCCCAAGCAGCCACCCTGGCCGGAATGCTGACGTCGCCAGGGATGTACGACCCAGTAGAACATCCAACAGCAACGAAGCAACGACGGAATATGGTTCTTCAGCTGATGGTTGAAAATCATAAGCTGAGTCAAAGTGCGGCGGATCAATATAAGCAAACACCGTTGAATATTACCAACGGCTACGTGCCAAATGATAGTTATAAGTACCCGTACTTCTTTGATGCGGTCATTGCCGAAGCAGAAAGCCGTTATCATATTTCGGAAAAAGATATCATGAATAATGGTTATCGGATTTATACGACGCTGGACCAAGATCAGCAGCGGTCAATGCAGCAAACTTATGACGATGACGATAACTTCCCACAGAACTCGGCTGATGGCACAATGGTTCAATCAGCCTCGATTGCGATGAATCCGAAAAATGGGGGAATTACCGCGGTCGTTGGGGGACGTGGAAAACATGTCTTCCGTGGATTTAACCGTTCTACGCAGATGCGGCGGCAGCCTGGGTCAACGATTAAGCCGATTGTTGTATATACACCAGCCCTAGAGCATGGATATTTCTATGATTCAACGCTTCAAGATAAGAAACAATCGTATGGAACTAATAATTACACGCCAAAGAACTATGATGATACCTATAGCGGGACGGTGCCGATGTATAAGGCCCTTTATGAGAGTCTTAACGCTCCAGCAGTCTGGTTATTAAATAAGATCGGGGTCAATCGTGGTTATGACATGGCAAAGAAATTTGGCTTGCCAGTCGAAAAGGGAGATAAGAACCTTGCCTTGGCTCTTGGTGGAATGACCCGCGGAGTATCGCCACAACAAATGGCCCGTGCCTATGCTGTCTTTGCCAATGATGGGCTAATGCCATCCCCGCACTACATTACCAAGATTGAAGATGCCTCTGGAAAGGTGATCACCAAAAATGATGGTAGCAAGAATAAGCGGATCATTTCTGGTAAGACAGCCAAAGAAATGACTAGTATGCTAATTGGCGTATTTGATCACGGAACTGGTGAAACGGCCAAACCAAGTGGCTATACGCTTGCCGGTAAAACGGGGACCACAAACTCAGGGGTAAAAGGCGATGATTCCAATGATCGTGATAAGTGGATCGTGGGTTATACGCCTGATGTGGTGGTTGCAACGTGGGAAGGCTATGATGATACAAACCAAAGCCATACCCTAAACGATATTTCTGAACGGAGCATTAACTACCTTTACAAGAATGAAATGAGTGCGATTTTGCCAAATACTGCTGGAACCAAATTCACGGTTGAAGATGCTCAGACACGGGCAAATGAAAAGACAAAGGGTTCCTCTAAAGGTTGGGGGTCATTCCTCAAAGATGGGGGCGACTTTGTAAATAACTTCAACCAATCAGTAAATAACTTTGGTAATAAGGCGAGTCAATGGTGGAGCAATGTTCGATCGCTTTTCTAGGATAATATGATACAATTAATCTAAGAACGAGATAAAGGAGACTTTTACATGGTTGTAAATATTTATGATACTGCAAATGAACTTAGTCGCCAATTGCGCGAAACTCAAGAATATCAAGGATTAAAAAAGGCTTTTGAAGCATTAAAGGCTGACAGTGACACTTTTGACACCTTCAAGAAGTTCCAACAAGCTCAAGCAGATGCTCAACACAAGCAAATGACTGGTCAACAACCAACTGATGATGAAATTAAAAACATCCAAAACCTTGCCAAGGAAGTAAGTGGCAAGAAGGTTGTTCAAGACTTGATGAACCAAGAACGGCAAGTTGATAGCATGCTTCAACAATTGAATAAGACAATTACAAGTCCAATTCAAGATCTTTACAGTGAAGTAATGCCAAAGATGCCAGGACAAGAATAATTAATTTATTACGATCCAAGTAAGGGGCTGGGAGAAAGCAAAATTTTTCTCAGCTCCTTTATTGTTAAGAGGAAAAATTATGAGATTTATTCATACAGCCGATTTACACCTTGATAGTCCTTTTTTAGGGTTGACTTCGATGCCCAAGCCGTTATGGGAACGCGTCCATTCGTCGACATTTGCTGCTTTTCAAAAGATTGTTGACGATGCGATTGACTTAAAAGTTGATTTTGTTTTAATTAGCGGGGATATTTATGACCGTGATCAGCAAAGCATTGCCGCTACTGATTTTTTCATCAAGCAATGTGAACGACTTAGTCAAGCCCACATCCCCGTTTATCTACTTTATGGTAACCACGATTATCAAATTGTCCAAGATGCAGGAGAGCTGCCAGCAAATGTTCATATTTTTGGTAATCGCGTAACGACTACCACCCTTACTTTGGCAAATCATGACAGTGTTGCTATCTCCGGCTTTAGTTATGATCAACGCTGGATTCAAGAAGATCAAGTACAAAAATATCCACCAAAAAGAAACGAAACCTGGCATATCGGGATGCTTCACGGAGCAGTTCGGCAAAGTCAAGATAACCACTATGCTCCGTTTGCGACCGATGAATTAATCGCTAAAAATTATGATTATTGGGCACTTGGTCATATTCACAAGCACCAAATCTTGAATGAGAAGCCGCCAATTATTTACAGCGGTAATCCACAGGGACGGCATAAAAATGAAGCCGGACAGCACGGCTATTATTTGGTGGAAAGTCAGGGCAATAAACTTGTGCCGCAATTTAAACCAGTTGCGGAAATTGAATGGACAAGTCTAACTGTCAATGCTTTACCAACCAGTAGTCTTGCTGAAGTAGAGCGCTCACTGTCGCAAGCAATTGATGACAAACTAAAAAATGCACCATTCCAACTGGTAGAGCTTACGATTGCTAACATTGAGCAACTTTCCCCAACGATTCGGCACCTGCTTGCAAATGGGGATGTCCTTGAACACCTGCAGGACCAGAATGCAGATAATGGTAAATGGTGGGTCTATGACCTCTTGCTCCACCAGCAAAATTCGCTGCCATCAATGACTGACCTAGATGAACAGTATTGGCAACAAGCCGCCCAAAAAGTATTTACCCCTGCTAATATTGCAGAATTAACGAAAAGTTTAGCGCGGGATGCCGATTTAGCAGCTAAGTTGATAACCCTTGATCTTCAGCAACTGAAGCAAGCAACGACTCAATTATTGCGGCGGGAGGATTGACATATGAAAATAAAAAAAGTTCATATCGATGGCTTTGGTAAATGGCATGATCAAGATTTTGACTTTACAGCTAATCCCCAAATAATTTATGGCCCTAATGAAGCCGGAAAGACAACTCTGATGGCCTTTCTTGTTAGTATTTTATTTAGTTTTGCGGATGGGCGGGGAAAGAATCGGTTTGCCCAGTATATTCCGAAAACTACTTCTAGTTATGGTGGAAGTTTATTAGTTGAGATCAACGGCCATGATTACGTGATTAAACGGCAACGCGGGCGGAATGGCGGTAAGGTTAGTGTGACTGATTCACAAGGACATCAAGGTGGTGAGCAAGAATTAAAGCAACTGCTTGGCCCAATGGATCGGTCGCTCTATCAAGCCCTTTTTAGTTTTGGTCAACGAGACTTAACAGCTGTGGACGAGCTTAATCGGGATGAATGGCAACAACATCTGCAGCAACTAGGAGCAGTTGGCAGTGCGCAGTGGGACCAGTTGATCGATCAGTACCAGAAACAAGCTGACCATCTTTATAAACCGCGAGGACGGAAATGGCCGCTCAATCAAGACCTTCATCAATATGCGAATTTGACAGATAAAATTAACCAAGCGCGCGGTAAATTTCACCGTTATCAGGACCTACAGGCAGATTTGAAGACAAACAAAGAAAAATTGCGGCAAACACAGGCAGAATTGCAAAAACAACAGCCGCTTTTGCAAAAATTAGAACATTTACAGCAGTTGTGGCCGGTTTACCATGAATGGCAACATAGCCACCAAACTCGACCAATTGCTGATTATTTAACTGATCAGCAGGTTACGATGGCTCAAGAACTACAAGTTAGGGAAAAGGAACTTCGCCGCCAACAACAGGTTTATCAACAGCGCTTGGCAAGGATCGATCATCAGTCTCCACAAACAACTAAGCATTCACCGCAAAGCATGCCGGAACTTCAACGGCTTAAGGAGCAGGTAGTTGAATTACAAGCGGAAGAGGCTTTGCAGCACCGGCAACAAACGCAAGTTAATCAGTGGCAGCAGGAATTAACTGCAATTAAAACTCGTTACCACCATCCTTTGCCAGCGCCGTTAACTTCCCAAGAAAAAACAGAACTTGCCCGACTTCTTAATGTCCAACCACTTTCTCGGGCAAATGCTAGCCAGCCAAACGGCGATCCTTCTCGGGCCGCAATGATCGGAATCGTTGGCGGCTTTGTCCTTTTTATCATCGGGTTGTTAGCGAATGCTACTTTTATCACCGCTATCGGAGCAATTGCGGCCTTTGCGACAGTGATGTATCTTTATTATCAACGCCAAGGAAGTCATTCTGCTCCAGTAACGACAGATTCCCAAGCGATCATGGCGTTCGGCCAAAAACACGGCTTACAGGATTTTCCGCCTGATCAATGGCTGTTAATGCAGGGCGATTTACAACGAAATGCCGAATTAACTGCTCAGCTCCAAACTGCCAACCAAGATCAGCAAAGATATGACCACCAACTTACCGTCTTTAACCAACAATTGCCACCGGCTTTGCAAAATCTAACGTTGGCGGCTGTTAGGACTAAATTAGATGATTTGCTGGAACAAGGGCAACAAGCGCGCCAGGATATCCAAGTGAATACCCGGGAAAAAGCAACGATTGCTAACAATTTAGCCCAGCTCAATCAAGACTACAATAAAATTCATCAGCAAAAACTGGCGATTTATCAGCAAGCAGGGGTGCACGATGATAACCAGTTTACCCAGTACTTAGCAAATCGTTCTGCAGCACAATCACAAGCCTTGGCATCAGATGCCTATGGACAACAATTGACCGCAGAAGACCGCCAAGCCCTTGCTGCATACGCAAATAGAGATGAGCTAATGACGGTTTTATCGAAGACTCGGCACCAGCTTGCTCAGCTCACCCTAACAATCTCCCGTACCCACGAGGAGATTCAAAAAGATAAAGTCGAAATTGATAGCTTAGTTGAAGACGGGACCCTCAGCAATCTTGAACAGGAACGGGCCAATCTGGCTGCTAAGATTTGGCATGAAGTACAAGAATGGTTAAGGTACCAATTGGCGATTCAGTGGGTAAATAAGGCCCTTGCAGGCGCTTCAGCTGACCGTTACCCCGCAATCATTCGGCAGGCAGAGCAATATTTTGCCTTGCTAACTGATCATCGGTATTCCCAGATCGATTTAACGGCGGATGGGATTAAGGTTGTGCGGAGAGATCAAGAAGTTTTTCTAGTTGAAGAATTATCCCAAGGAACGGCTGAACAGCTGTATATTGCGCTCCGGCTTGGCTTTGTCACCGTGATGAGTGATCAAGCCAACTTCCCAATAATTATTGATGATGGGTTTGTTAATTTTGATAATGTTCGTCGGCAACGAATGCTGGCGTTGCTAGAAAAAATTGCTGAGAAAAATCAGGTTATCTATTTTACTGCTGATGATCGGATTAAGGACCTTGACGTTAAAATTCTTGACCTGCAAGCATTAAAACGTGAATAAATTATGAAGATGGTATAAACATTTATTTATGAGACTGGCACGAAAAAATAAGTGTGGTATATTGGATGAGTGAAGTTATCGAAAAAATATTTTGTTTAAGGATGTGTTTCTTACATGAAATCCAAAAAGTTAATTGCTATCATTGCAGGAGCCGCATTGATGATGCCGCTTGCTGCCTGTGGAAATAAGGCTGTCGCTACTACTAGCGGCGGTAAAATCACTGAGAGCGAATACTACAGCAGCATGAAGCAAACCAGTGCTGGTAAGCAAGTGCTTCAACAAATGATCTTAGATAAGGTTTTGGAGAAGCAATACGGTAAAGAAGTCAGTGATAAGCAAGTTAACGCGCAATATAATACCTACAAGAACGAGTACGGTTCAGACTTTAATGCTTATCTTCAAAGTCAAAACTTAACTGAAAAGTCATTGAAGCAACAAATTCGGTCAAACTTACTCTTGACTGCCGCTGCTCGTCATTACTCCCACATCACTACTAAGCAGATCAATAAGCAATGGACCAAGTACCAACCTAAAGTTCAAACTGCGACGATCCTTGTTGGTAGTAAGTCTGATGCTGAAGATATCATTAACCAATTAAATGACTCCAGCAACAAGTACAAGACTTTCAAGAAGCTTGCTAAGTCCAAGTCAACTGATAGTCAAACCAAGAACAACGGTGGTAAGCTTCCAGCCTTTGATAATACTGACAACCAACTTGACTCAGCTTACAAGAAGGCTGCCCTTAAGTTGAAGACTGGTGAATACACTACGACCCCAGTTAAGACTGATGACGGCTACCAAGTAATTTACATGATCGAACACCCAGCTAAGGGTAAGAAGAGTCAACACATCAATGACTTGAAGAACCAAATCGTTCAAGAAAACATGAACAACCAAAACTTCATGCGGAAGGTTGTTTCAAACGTCTTGAAGAAGGGTAACGTTTCAATCAAGGAAAACGATGTTAAGAATATCCTTGATGATTACCTTAACTCAAGCGCCACTACAAGCAGCTCCAGCAATAACAGCAGTAGTACTAGCTCAAACAAGTAAAATAGGGTATAAAAAACAACCTAAGATTAGTTCAGGACAAAAATAATTATTGTCCTGGACTTTTTTGTTATTCTGAAGATAGAGCTAAGATCGATCATGCTCCCAGGGACTTCGAGTCCGTATTATAAAATGATCTCCGCTATCTTTGATTTGATATTTTGCTTTTAGGTTGTGGAACTACGAGTTCGAGTATTTAGGAAATGAAGTACAAATCTAGGATAGCGGTTATATCTAGCTCTATTTATAGAAAGGAAGTCTTTTTATGTCTGATATATTTGCCTTGGATGTTTCAATGGGGAAAAGCTACT
>NZ_LN887325.1:422-856 GCF_036621895.1 Limosilactobacillus reuteri subsp. porcinus | reverse complement strand
ATGGTCTCCGCTTTTGCCGTCTTAATCCACTAGAACTTCATTTAAAGTCCGAGAGTCTACGACGAGTTAAGACCGATCAGAAAGACGCTCATCGGATTGCGCTCACTGTCCAGGAAAATGCTTTTCGATTAACAGTTCCTTGGAAAAAAGACTATCTTCAGTTACATGAGCTTAGTCGGTTCTATAATCAGCTCAATGCTGATTGGAACTATCGTCTAAATCATCTTCATACTGCACTTGAACAAGTTTTTCCAGAACTTAAGCAATTATTTGTAAATAGAACATCTAAATTAGCGTTGAATATCGTGGAGCTTTTTCCTCATCCAGCACTAGTTAGACCTTATTCGAGAGTTAAATTAAAGAATATTCTAATGGCATCTACAGATAAACGAATATCTAAGATGAAAGCTTATAAGTATGCCGATCGATTAATC
>NZ_LN887325.1:0-348 GCF_036621895.1 Limosilactobacillus reuteri subsp. porcinus | reverse complement strand
GGAAGAGGTTATCAAGCGGATGGAATCTATTGCCCAGCGCTTACCAGAGTATATCCTATACTGCTCTTTTCCGGGAATTGGGAAACAAACTGCGGCTCAGTTAATGGGAGAATTGGGCGACATTAGTCGCTTTGACAATGCCAATCAGCTTAATGCCTTTGTCGGAATTGATATTCGTCGTTACCAATCTGGAACCTATTTAGGTCAAGATCACATTAATAAGCGTGGAAACCCGATTGCCCGTAAGCTCTTATATTTTACTGTAGGTAATATGATCCGCCAACAACACGCTAATTCTAATCATATCGTTGACTATTACTATCGTTTAAAAGAAAAACGACCTCATCC
>NZ_LN887324.1:0-12480 GCF_036621895.1 Limosilactobacillus reuteri subsp. porcinus | reverse complement strand
CAAACCACCCGTTTGACGGGTGATTATGATTGTGACTATATTAACGATGAAATTTATAGTAAATAGCAATTCCCATAATCAAAAGAAGGACAAGGGCAGCAAGACGCGGGTTTGTTTTAAATAACTCGTGCATTGCATGAATTTGTCCAATACCAAGGGGAAGAGTAAACATAGAAAAGACACCCTTTCAAAATTTACTTAAGCGCTTAGTAGTTTTTTATAAGGAATTCTTTCATATCTGTTGGTTGATGTCCAGTGATATGCGCAAAGTCGTCAGTAACTTGGTCCATCAAGCCCATTGCAGCTGCTTGGTACATCGAAGCGAGTTCGTTTCCGTCACCCTCAGCAGCGTAAATTTCAGCAAATTTTTTTACGGTAACGGGGTTATAACCAATCTCTTCACCTGTAACATTAGTCATAATATAACTAAGTTCTGGCATTGTATAATTTTTGCTCATGGTAAGGAGATAATTTTGTCCCTTATCTCGCAAGTATGGCTTGACTGCTACATTGGCGATGGCTTCAGCACTATCTTGGCGGGAAATAAAACTCATTGCCTGGTCACCAACCGGGTAAATGATGTTGTGTCGTTCGATTAATTCTGGCAGATAAGGAACGAGTGGGTCAGCATACAATGAATTCTTAACAACAGCATATTCAAGGCCAGAGCTGGCAAGTCGTGCTGGTAAGTATGCGTAGTAACCAGCCATTTGGAATGGGTTATTATATTGATCTGCAATAAAACTAACATCGACTAAATTATGAACGTCTGCCTTAAACATTGCGGTTAATGAATTCTCAAATTCGTCAATTCGATCCTTAACTAAGTAGGTGATGCTTGGAATGTAGATAACAACATCGATTCCGCTAAAGGCTGCCGTCATCTTAGCAACGTCATGATAGTCAATTGCGGCAATTTCATATCCGGCATCTTTAAATTGAGAAGCTTTGGCGGGATTGTGAACACCGACGCGGATGTTATCTGGGGATGTAAGTTTGCTTAATTGCTTAACAACGTGTTGACCAAGGTGCCCGGTTGCCCCAGTAACCATATACTTCATTATTAATTCCTTCTTTCTTTTTCGGCATCTTTTAGTGCTTGCTTAACGCGAATAGTGTCGATTACATCCTGTAAACTGATTCTTGCGAGTTTAGCTTTTGCTGCTGTTTCTGCTTGCTGGTAAAAGCCGTCAAGCGTCTCTTGAATATTCCCGCCAACGATGCATTGTGGATTTGTTCGTTCATCAATCGTAAATAGATGAGCATCTCCTTCGATCGCAAGAAAAACATCATAAAGTGAGATGTCTTTAGGAGATTTTGCAAGTGCTGGATCTGCTGCACCATGAACGGTATTGATTAATCCAGCTTTGTTGAGCGCACTCATCAAACGTCGGACGACAACTGGTGAAGTTTCAATGCTGCTAGCGATATTATTACTTGTTAATGGAATAATTCCTTGATAAATATTAATGAAAGCAAGAATGTGGATGCTATCACTAAAACGGGTTGAAATTTTCATATTATCATTCCTTTAATTATGATTGTAATTTATGAAGTTACATGATGTCAAGAGATTGGATTTATCATTGCCTTGACAATTATTTTTCTTAGATATAGTATTAGTTTATTGATTGAAACTTTTTTAGTTACAAGTTAGGAGAAAATAAATGAGATTTAAGAAAATCGTTGCTCTTTCATTATTAAGCATTGCTGGCTTACTAGCAGGGACTATTATGCCGGCAGTAGCAAGTGCTGCTAGCAATAAACCAATTATTGTAGGATCGAAAAATGTTTCAGAAAGTAAGACTGTCAGTGAAATTTACGCGCTTGCACTTGAACATGAGGGTTATAAGGTTACTCGAAAACCCAATATTTCAAATAATGTGATTTTTAGTGCAACACAAAAAGGCGAAGTTGATGTTTATCCTGATTATACGGGAACAATTGTAGAGGCATACCTTAAAAAGAAGGGAACTGGCAAGAGTGCTAGTCAAATGGCTAAATTAGCACACGATGGTATTCAAAAAGACGGCTTAACGACATTTAAATACGCCCCAGGTGATAATCGTCAAGGTGTTGCAATGCCAACTAAGGACGCGAAGAAGTACCACATTACCAATTTAAGTGAACTACAAAAGAATGCAAAGAAGATTAACTTTGCTTCACAGGGTGAGTTCGAAAAACGTGCTGATGCCCTTCCAGAAATGAATAAGGTTTATGGTAAATTTGATTTTAAGTCGATTAAGGACTATGACGTAAATTTACTCTACAAGATTATGGAACAAGGAAAAGCACAAGCAGCTCCAGTTTCAACAACTGATGGTCAATTAGCAACTAGTAAGTTTACTTTACTAAAGGATAATAAGAATATTTGGCCACCATATAATTTAGTACCAGTAGTAAATAAAAAGGCTGCCAAAAGTCATCCAAAAATGGAGCAAGCCTTAAATAAAGTTGATGCGAAGTTAACAACTAAGCAATTAACTGATCTAAACAAAAAAGTTAATGTCGACGGGCAAAATTATAAGACCGTTGCTAAAAATTGGTATAATCAAAATATGAAATAAGTGCCAAAGGGGCAGATAGCTAGTTTTTCTTGCTAGATATTTGCTCCTTCGTTATAGGTAATAGATGGGGAGTGGTAGCTTGCTAGGGCAAATAATTCAATATTTTCAAACAAATAGCGGACAATATTGGCAATATGTTGGTCAGCATATAGTTCTTACCGTTGTAACGCTCGTGATTTCAATGATCATTGCATTGCCATTAGGATATATTGGTTCGCGAATAAAACCAGTTGCTCAATTTTGTGTGATGTTTGCGCAATTGTTACGAATCATTCCTAGTTTGGCATTACTGTTTTTATTAATTCCATTTATTGGAACGGGGGTTATCCCTGCGTTAATTGCTTTAATTGTTTTAGCGCTTCCGCCGTTGCTAATCAATACAATTCTTGGCTTTAATGAAGTGAGCCCGCTATATAAGAAAGTTGGGATAGCCCTAGGGATGGATCAGCGTCAGTTGCGCCGGCAAATAGAGATTCCCCTTGCATTACCCTATATTTTAAACGGAATAAAACTAGCATTGGTTGAAATCATTGCTAGTGCAACCTTAGCTACTTATATTGGTGCTGGTGGATTGGGAACCCTAATATTTACTGGCTTAGGCTTATACGATATGAGTTATGTGGTGATTGGCGCAGTAAGCGTTGCTATTTTATCCTTGCTGGCAATGATTAGCTTTGATTTTTTAATTAGAAAGGTACAAAAGCATGACAGAACCAATTATTCAATTTAAACATGTTGAGAAGCGCTTTAACGATCAAACGGTGATTCCTGATCTCAATTTTACAGTCAACAAGGGCGAATTTATAACGATTCTTGGCTCATCTGGTTCGGGAAAAACTACTACCTTGAAAATGATTAATGGGTTGATAGCGCCAAGTGCTGGTGAAATCTTAATTGATGGACAAAAGCTTCGAGAACTCGATCTAGTAAAATTGCGCCGGCACATGGGATATGTTGTCCAACAGATCGGGTTATTTCCTCATATGACGATTGGACAAAATATTGCAGTTGTGCCCAAAATGCTGCATTGGGATAAGAAAGAGATTAATAATCGTGTTAAAGAATTATTAAATCTTGTTCAACTAAATCCCGCTGAATATATGAACCGCTATCCTCAACAATTATCTGGTGGGCAACAACAGCGCGTAGGAGTGGCAAGAGCTTTAGCGACTAATCCACCGTATGTATTATTTGATGAACCTTTTGGCGCGCTGGATGCCTTAACAAGAATGGAATTGCAACGAGAAGTGAAAAAGATTCATGAATCGTTGGCAGAAAAGACTTTTATGTTTGTAACCCATGATATTAATGAAGCCTTATTTTTAGGCCAACGAGTGATGATCATGCATGAAGGACGCATCGTTCAATTTGCTACGCCAGAAGAAATTGTTCGCCATCCAGCAACGGAATTTGTTGAGCAGCTTTTAGGGACGATTCGCCAAAATCAAGATTTGTGGAGGCAACAATATGATTGAGTATTGGAATGAGAATTGGCCGATAATGCTTGATGATGTCCAGCAACATGCAACGATGGTTCTTTCTTCATTAGCAATTGCCTTAGTGATTGCAGTTATAATAATCTTATTGTTTTTGCGCCGTGAAAAGTGGCTTAACAGTTTGATCTATTTCTTTTCGCTCTTATATTCGATTCCAAGTTTTGCCTTTTTTGCCTTGCTCTTACCGATTTCTGGATTAGGGATGAAGACCGCGATTATTGTATTAACGATCTACTCTGAATATGTTCTATTGCGTTCCTTCATTACGGGAATCCGTGGCGTTGATCCACAATTAATCGAAGTTGGTGTGGGGATGGGAATGACATCTCGACAGATTTTTCGCCAAATTCAATTGCCGCTAGCATTACCGGCAATTTTTAGTGGAATCCAAGTGGCCCTAGCTTCGACAATGGCAATGGCAACTATTGCGGCAACGATTAATGCCGGTGGTCTGGGGCAATTATTGTTTGAAGGACTGCAGGGCCAACAGGTAGTGCCGATTTTGTGGGGAACAGTTTTAACAATGGCTTTGACATTAATTTGCGCAGGAATTGTTCAATTGATTTCGTGGATGTTGTTGCATCGGTGGAAAGGAGTATTAAATAACTGAGCAGGAAATTAGTAGTATTCACTGAGAATTCGTATAATCAAAATAGGTAACGAAAACGAGGAGGATGCTGAATGGATAAAAATGAATTAAAGAAATTAACGCCAATGCAATATGCCGTGACTCAAATGGGAGTTACTGAAAAACCATATAGTGGTAAATATGATCGATTTGATGAACCGGGTATTTATGTTGACGTTGTTAGTGGGGAACCATTATTCTCATCATTAGATAAATACGATGCAGGATGTGGTTGGCCAGCATTTACTAAACCGATTAAGAAGCGTGTTCTTACAGAAAAGCGCGATCAATCATTTGGGATGGAACGAACCGAGGTAAGAAGTAAGGAAGCTGATTCACATCTCGGGCATGTCTTTACTGATGGTCCAACTGATCGTGGAGGATTGCGCTATTGCATCAATTCAGCAGCTTTGCGGTTTATCCCAGTTGATAAATTGCAAGAAGAAGGCTACGGAGAATACTTGAGTTTGTTTGATAAATAGCTAAAAATCGAGAAGAGACTGTTAAAAAAGGTTATAATGCCTTTTTCAACAGTCTCTTTATTTATACAAACTATTGTTAAGATATCGTGGAAATTAACCACAAGGCTCGAGGCTAAGGATAGAACGGTAATCAGCCCGTGCCGTGCTAATTACCGTTCTATCCTTAGCCCACCGCCTTGTCGAGAAGGTTAATTCCCACTCACATTCAAATTATTATTTTTCTTCTAACATTGCGTCATAAAGTGAAGGACGACCACCTAATAAGCGATTAACGTAATAGGCGACTAAAGTAATTAAGGTCATTGGCAAAATTTGTTCAACTGAACCCACCATTTCAGTTACTAATAAAATTGCTGTAAATGGTAGTCCTTCTGCCCCGCCAAAATATGCAGCCATTGAAATTATAATGACGTTGACATAACAACTAGCTGGGATTATTCCCATATGGATAAGAATGGTTCCAGTCAATGCGCCAACAACGGTTCCTAAAACGAATAATGGCATGAAAATACCACCTGGAACTGTAGCACCATACGCAATCATTGTGCCACCAAAACGAAGGATAAAATAAACTAATAAAATTGCGACCATTGCTTTCCAATTCGTTGAAAGTGACATATTAGTGACATATTTAATAAAATCGTGACTACCACCAAGAATATAAGGGTTCCATAATCCAACAGGAATAACTAATAATAGTGGAATAATGCTATGAAATTCTTTGGGGATAAATGTGATTTTGCTGTACCACCAGGTGAGGTTGAGGGCAGCAAATTGAAAACAGTATGCTAAGAAACCAATAACAACCCCCGCGATGATTAACCATGGATAAGATGCAACAGGTAATTTGGTTGTGATTGGAATATATAAGCAGGGCTTAATGCCAAAAAACAAAAAAGTAATAAATGCAGAAACAATGGAAGAAGTTAAAGCGGGAATCCAAATTCGGGAATTGAAATTATGCGTCATTTCTTCTAGTAAAAACATTGTTCCTGCTAAAGGAGCGCTGAAAGCAGCAGATAACCCGGCCGCAACGCCACATTCCATTAATAAATATTTATCTTTATCTGTGAGGTGAAAAAATTTTTCGTTAAAGCAAGCTCCAATACAAGCACCAATTTGGATACTTGGTCCTTCACGTCCTAAGAAAAGTCCAGGACAGATAGTGAGCAAACTAGCGACAAACTTTCGCCATAATACAGGCCACCAATGGATCCGGTGTCTTCCTAGCAAAACAGCTTTTAATTGTGTAACCCCGGAACGAACAACGTCCTCTTCATAGGGCTTTACAATTTTTCCAATTAACCATGCAACGATAAATGTACCTAATACATAAGGAATCAAAACTAAGGGATGTTTTCCCATAAAAGGATAGATAATAGTAAGTAAAGTCAGCGTATGATCGATAATCCAGCGAAAGACTCCGATTACAAGACCAGTTACTATCCCAATAGCAATGCTAACGCCAAGGTAACGCGAAACAATGGAGGTGAATGGTTTTCCTAAAATGTCCCGTGCCCGTTTGTGATATAAGGTATTTTCATTTTTCACAAATACTGCCTCCAATACGGTGTTTTCCCTATATTAGCATAAAAAGAGAGTGAACAATAACAGTCTGCGAGAGATAAGTATTGTTCACTCTTATTTTCTATGAGCTTGTTAATAAAATCTATGTTGGTGTTTACCACCCACAAATAAACTTATAATTGAAGCTAATAAAATTGCGGAAAAACTTACAACAGCGATTACGTTACTCAATAATGACATCATGGTAAACACCCTTTCTTAATAAAATTGACATCGCTTTCATCAACTACATTATAACATTAGTTGGCTATAATTGATTAAAAAGCATCTCTTATTTTACTAATTTAGGGTATTCATTTAAACATCTTGCTTATTCTTTGAAGAAATCACGAATAATTTGCTTATAAGCTTTAATTGTAGCGACGTAACTGGAAATAGTTGTATATTCATCATTTTGATGAGCCGCATTCCAATCATCACAACCTAAAATTACAACCGGAAGATCTGGCCGATTTAATGTAAATACACTCGCATCTGTTGCACCATTGATAATATCGAGTTTGATATCATTTGGATAATTGCGCTGAGCAGCATTGAGGGCGATTTGGACAAAATCATTATTAGGTTCTGTTGCAATGGGATAGAAATCTTGAATAATTTTTAGTTCTAATTGGAAGGGAGTTGTGTGATTAATGTATTCAAGCGCATCGTTTAATCGATCTGCAACTTTAACATTATTAAATGCTGCCGTGGGACGAATGTTGCCATGTAAACTAGCGCTGTCGGGGATGGTATTAACTTGTGACCCACCATCAATAACTGTAATACTATGCTGCACCTTACCGAGATACTGATCATCCTTGCTATTATCAAAAAGGTGTTTTTCTTCTTCGATAAACTTTAGCAACCCTTCAATTGCATTAATACCGTTTTGCGGATGTGAACTATGACAAGACTTTCCATAGCTAGTAACGCGATAGTTCATACTTCCGGAGTGAGCAAAAATAACGTTTCCGCCAGTTGGTTCACCGACTACTAATGCATCAAGATCATCGGCAACCCCTTGTTTTTGTAATCGATAGGCACCAGGAGTACCAAGTTCTTCTCCGGCGGTAGCAATAAATCTAACCGTTCCTGATGGCAGTTGACCAGCTTCTTTTAATTCGATTAAGACGATGGCTTGAGCAGCCAGACCGCTTTTCATGTCAGCGGCTCCCCGACCGAAAACATAATCACCGTTAATTTCACCGCCAAAGGGATCATGTTGCCAGCGATCTGGATTAGGTACTGCCACAGTGTCTTGGTGCCCAGTAAGTCCAAGAATTTTTTTGCTTTCACCAGTTCCGATTTCCGCGATCAAATTTGCACGGCGGTCACCAAATTCATCAACTTTTGAATCAATTCCGTGACTTGATAAAAGTTTTTGTAAGTAGTGGGCTACTTCAACTTCATTTCCATTGACAGAATGGATTTTTATTAAATCTTGCAGTACTTTGACTTTTTCACTGACTTCCATAATAATCCCTCCTATATGTTAACGGTCTTGGTGGTTAAGCTTCTTGGCTAAAATATCGCCAACTACTTGAATGATTAAAACAAATAAAAGAACAAGAATCGTGGCAACAAGGGTTACGTCATTGTTAAAGCGGTCGTAACCGTATGAAATAGCAGTATTACCCAAACCACCAGCACCAATTGCACCAGCCATTGCAGTAAGGCTAACTAAACTAATTAATGTAACGGTGGAGACACGGACAAGTTCAGAACGAGCTTCGCGGAGGTAAACGTCAATAATGATATCCCAGTTAGTAGCCCCAATAGCTTGGGCAGCTTCAATTTTACCGTGATCAACACTTTCAAGCGCAACTTGAACTTGACGAGCATAGAAAGCAAATACACCTAATGAAAGTGGCACTAATGCGGCGGTTGTTCCAATCTGTGTTCCAACAATCAATTGGGTGAAGGGGGCAATGAAGGCCAACAAAATGATAAATGGAATTGCCCGGAAAACAGATACGACTTTATCAACGATACTAAAAACAATTCGCTTTTCTAAAATTCCACCGGGCTCAGTAACCACAAGCGCAACTCCGAAGATTAATCCTAAAATTCCGCCGAAGATAGCAGGCCAGAAAGTCATGTAGATAGTTTGCACGATTGAAGTGCCCCAACCGTTGTCACCACCCCAACCAAGTTGAATTACATTTGGTATAAGATTATTCATTCCAAATCCTCCGATCATCAATCTTTGTGACAGTAACATCGTTTCCTTTTAAGAAGTCAATAGCTTGTTGACGCTTATCAGCATCGCCCTTGATAACCACAAACAGGGTACCGACTGGTGAACCGGCCAAGACTTCAATGTTTCCATAAAGCATACTTGCTTCAACTTGCAGCTTCTTATATAACTCGATAATGATTGATTTAGTCACGTTATTTGCATCGTAGACCAATTGCAGCAATTCTTCATCATCGTCAAGGTGGCCCAGGTCAAATGCTTTAAGGGTATCGATTGCGGCTAAGGAACCTCCCACAAATTGACGGGTTAAGTCCTGTTGTGGTTGGAGGAACACCTTCTGCAAGGTGCCGCGCTCAATGATTTGTCCATATTCCATGACAGCAATCTTATTAGCTACTCGTTTAACAGCGTCCATTTCATGAGTAATGAGGACAATCGTTAAATCTAATTTTTCGTTGAGCCGTTTAAGAAGGTCCAAAATCTGATTAGTGTTTTGGGGGTCAAGAGCCGAAGTAGCCTCATCAGAAATTAGGATTTCAGGATCATTAGCTAATGCCCGGGCAATGGAAACCCGTTGTTGTTCACCACCAGATAATTGAACAGGGTAGAATTCAGCCTTATCCTTTAAGCCAACTAAGTCTAAAAGTTCAAGTGCCTTCTTCTCTTTTGCGTCATCATCCATGTCAGTATGTTTAAGAGCGAAAAGGACATTTTCAATTACTGAAGTTTCATTTAATAAATTGAAGTGTTGAAAAATCATGCCAATTTTTCGGCGCTTTTCTTGTAACTCTTTATTACTAATTTGCTGTTGATGGTCTTTGAAAAAAACAGTGCCATTAACTGTTACTGATCCCGCAGTAGGAAGTTGTAGGAGGTTGATGGTTCGAACTAATGTTGATTTACCAGCTCCAGAATAACCAACAATCCCATAAATATCGCCTTTTTCTACTTTTAAGGTAACATCCTTAACGGCATGAACAACCTGTTTTCGTTGCTTAAAAGTTACGCTAATGTTGTCTAAGTCAATGATCGGGTTCGCCATATTAATCCTCCTTTATTTATTGAAGTTGAGGTCCCAAGCAGGAATTTCTGCTGTTCCGTATAGTTTCTTAATTTCTCGTTTTGTTTTTTCAGTTTGGTAAGCACGTACAACATCTTTGTAAATCTTGTTGTTCTTTTCACTGCCTTTAACAGCAATAATGTTGACCCATTGCTTTGAATCCTTGTTAACTGGTTCAACGAAAATAGCACTCTTGTAATTAAGACCAGCAGCTTGCGCATAGTTAGTGTTAACTACTGCGGCATCAACGTTATCTAACGACCGGGCTGTTTGATCAGCGGCTAATTCTTTAATCTTAAGATCGCGTGGATTCTTGGAAATTGAACTTACAGTTGCAAGCTTTGTGCCCTTCTTGAGGTCGATCAAACCAGCATTCTTTAATGCGAATAATGCCCGTGATTCGTTTGAAGCATCGTTTGGTACTGCGATTGTTCCACCGTTAGGAATTTCCTTTACACTCTTGTATTGCTTGGAGTATAACCGGATTGGAGTGATAAATGTATCACCTAAAGAAACAAGATCAGTTTTATGGGCTTTATTCCAAGTTTGTAAGAATAACTTGTGTTGGAAGGCGTTTAAGTCAACATCGCCATTTTCCAAAGCCTTATTTGGTTGGTTGTAATCAGTGAATCGTTTGAATTTTAAAGTAACGTTGTACTTATCTTTAGCGGTTTTGCTTACTGAATTCCAAATTTCATCGTCTTGTTTTGAACCAGCCATAATCCCGACAGTAACAGTCCGTTTTGCTTGTTGTTGCGGACGGATAAAACTAAAGTATCCGGCAATAACAACGATAAGTGCAACTACTGACCAAATAATGATGTTTCTTCTTTTCTTTCTCTTCATAGTAAAAACTCCCTTTCAATCAATTAAATATTTTCGTTGGTTAATTAAAACGTTAACTTGCTAGTAAATAAAAAAGCACTCGTCCCTTTATTCAAAGGACGAGTGCTTCGCGTTACCACCTTTATTTGCTGAATCTTCACAGACCCAGCCTCAGTAGGTTACTCTAATAAAATAATTAGAATTACCTAGCACTAATAACGTGTGCTAACCCGTTATCGACTAACAATCATCGATACCATTCCAAGCCCATCTTCAGTAGTTACGCTTGCTTCCTCACACCACCCAGAAGCTCTCTTAAAAGCCTCGCTACTTACTCTGCTTTTCGATATGTTTTAACGTTCAATTAATTATTATGTGTTCTATTATAATGATTCTCTAATTTTTGTCAACGTATTTTTTAATTTAAATTTTGTTTTATTTGAGTCATCAATCGTTTTTTATTTTGCCTATCTATAGTAATTAAAAAATAATTATGTTAAAATTGGAAAACGATTAAAAAGAAGCTGAGAGGGGTCTTAGTAATGACACGAAAAGTTGGAGTTATCGGAATGGGTAATGTGGGGTCAACAGTTGCCCACTATATTGTGGCAATGGGCTTTGCAGATGACCTAGTGCTGATCGACAAAAACGAAGCAAAGGTTAAGGCTGATGCACTTGATTTTGAAGATGCGATGGCTAATTTGCCTTTCCATACCAATATTACTGTTAATGATTACAGTGCGTTGAAGGATGCAGATGTAATTGTATCCGCGTTAGGAAATATCAAACTTCAAGATAATCCTAATGCTGATCGTTTTGCGGAACTTCCATTTACCCGCCGAGCAGTAAAAGAGGTTGCACAAAAGATTAAGGAAAGTGGCTTTAACGGTAAGATTGTGGCTATTACTAACCCGGTTGATGTTATTACCTCGCTCTACCAAAAAATAACTGGTCTTCCGAAGAACCATGTATTAGGAACAGGGACCCTGCTTGACTCTGCACGAATGAAGCGGGCAGTGGCCGAACGGCTTAACTTAGATCCGCGTTCTGTAGATGGTTATAATCTTGGCGAGCATGGTAATTCACAATTTACAGCATGGTCCACTGTTCGCGTTCTTGGCCGTCCTTTAACTGAATTAGCAGATAAGCGCGGATTAGACTTAGAAGAGCTTGATAAGGAAGCTAAGATGGGTGGCTGGACTGTCTTTCAAGGGAAAAAGTATACTAATTATGGAGTTGCAACGGCAGCTGTTAAGCTCGTCAATGCAATTTTATCCGATTCATTAACTGAATTACCGGTATCAAATTTCCGTGAAGAATATGGAGTCTACTTATCTTACCCAGCGGTTGTTGGTCGTGATGGAGTTGTAGAGCAAGCCCAACTTGACTTGACAGAAGAAGAACTGCAAAAGCTGCAAACATCAGCCGATTTCATTAAGGAAAAGTATCAAGAAAGTTTGCAAGCAAAAGATTAAGGAAAACTTAAATAAAGAAAATAGACTAGCATAAAAAAATTATGCATGGTAGAGTTGCTTCTATACTTAACAAATAAAAGTGGCGTCATCAGATAAATTTGGTGGCACCACTTTTATCCATAAATTTGCGAGAATACCCCTACTTCTATAAGTAGGGGATGAATCGCTCTCTTAAAGCACG
>NZ_LN887323.1:0-4203 GCF_036621895.1 Limosilactobacillus reuteri subsp. porcinus | reverse complement strand
TCTTGTTCATCGGTGCAGTACTTTGCCTTAGACTTCCTTCAGATTCCACCTCACAGTGGACACCCTTGTCCTCAGCTCATGGTTCCGACTACTACGGCCCATAGCGGACTCTCACCGCCTAGCTAATACCCATGCCGGGCGCACATAACAAAGAGGCCGGAACATTTCCAGCCTCTTTTGTTTATTGCGGAAAGAATCTGCTACTTTGCTAGGGAACTAATTATTAATTCATTTTGATTCTAACTTCCGCAAAGTCGCATTTATATCATCAACCTAGTGCACCCTGGTGACCTTATTACATAAATATTCAGTCTAAAATTTCATGCCACACTTATGTTGCTTCTAGCCTACTATTAATTTCTTCGGTGCTAGATTGATATAGGAGATCTTACCATTCTAATCTTTCCACACTTATAATGTACCACGAATTGTAAGCGATTTCAAGAAGCAACTTTAGGTAACTTGAACCAAGAGAACATACATCGCAATCGCATTATTAATCATATGAATTGCAATCGAATTTCGAATGTCATCCGTTCGCAAATAAACATATGCTAAGACCATCCCCATATAAGCATAGATCAAAAAGCTAATGGGGTTGGTACTCATATGACCGGTAGAAAAGATTACCCCCGAGAAGATAACTTTCGGCCAGATGTTGCCACGCTTAAAGAACATATTTGTCAATGTACCACGAAAAATAAATTCTTCAGCAATTGGACTTAGAACAACTGCCGAAAAACAAAATACGATCGTAATTACTTCATTATGACCAAGCATGCTTCCTAGTGCTGCATTGTTCGCTGTTTCAGTTTGATGATAGATAAATTGATTAAGGTAGCTAAGGACATCCATTCCCAAAATAATCGCTAGATAACCACCGATAATCCAGCCAACCTTTATTCCCGCCGGCTGTCCTAATTGGTTATAAGTTTCATATGTCCGGTGTGCCCACCAAATAACCGCTAGCATTAAACAGATGAATAAGACCATGAACCCGTCCACGATAAGCTGGTTGGTCTTTGAATAACGTAGAGCAAAATTAACTGCAATCGGGGGAATCTCAATTGCAATTAACATCAGCGCAATTAAAATCGCCCTAAATATCCACGATTGTTTAATTACTTTTATCATTATTTTTCTCTTCCTTTGCCCGTTTCTCACGCATTCGTTGAATACTCCACCGGGTAGAAATTTTTGTCACAATGATGTTTGCAACCACGAAACCAATTACCCAGAGAAGGTACATCACCCAGCCAGAGATATAATGTTCGGCAGTTAGCCATACGAGGATCGCAAAGATGATAAATGGCGGAATAACCACCTTAAGAATAAATTCTGCTTTCACAAAGAAAACCTCCATTATTATTTGTTCAACAGTTTACTAAATTGGTACGTTAAGCGCAAGGTTGCTAAAAAAGATGGAAAGGCTGAGAAAAGTTTTTCGCTTTCCTCAGCCTCCCCATTTTTAATCTGTATTTAAGTAAATCTAGTTATTCTTTGATGCAGCAACTACTTCGTCATAAGTAGGAATTGATGGTAATGCACCAAGCTTTTGAACAGCTAATGAACTTGCCCGTTGAGCGTAAACAATTGCCTTTTCAATGTTACTCATATCAGGCTTTAATTGGGATGAAAGAGCACCAATAAAGGTATCACCAGCGGCAGTGGTATCAACAGCATTAACTTTAAAGGCAGGAATGAAGTTGTAACCATCTTGAGTACAGTAGAAAGCACCCTTTGCTCCAACAGTAATAATTAAATTACGAACACCCATTTGAGCAAACTTAGCGGCTGACATAAGCATTGAAGTTTCGTCTGTAATAATAATCCCTGTTAAAGCAGCACTCTCTGTTTCATTTGGAATGATTAAGTCTGTTAACTTCAATAAGTCAGGGTTAATTTCATGAGCAGGAGCAGGATTCAAGATTGTCTTTACGCCATTTTCCTTTGCAATTTGGAATGCCCGTAAAGTAGCTTCTTGTGGAGTTTCAAATTGAGCAATCACAAAATCAGCAGCGGCAATTTGATCGCGCGCATCTTCTACTTCTTTCACGCTTAATTGTTGGTTAGCTCCTCCGTACACTAAGATACTGTTTTGACCACTTTCATCAAGCAAGATGGCTGCAGATCCTGTACCTGCTTGGTCGTCAACATGGATCCCAGTTGTGTCGACGTTGTTATCGTTGAGGTCGTTGATCATCATCTTACCACCAGCGTCATCACCAACTTGACCAACAAAAGCTGTTTCAGCGCCTGAACGAGCAGCAGCAACAGCTTGGTTTGCCCCTTTTCCCCCAGCAGCATTAGTTTTACTTAAAGCGGCAATCGTTTCTCCAGGCAATGGCATCCGCTTAACCTTCATCGTTGTATCAACATTTAAACTACCTACAATTGTTACATGATTTGTCATTTGTTTATTTCCTCCTTAAACAATTGGCATCTAAGTGATAATATCATCATACCATACTATTTTGGACGATAGGAACTTGTACTATCTCGTTTAATTAATTTTACTGGAAAGTTTTGCACGCGGGCTTCCGCACTACTATGACTAATCTGTTCAATGAGCATTTTAGTAGCTCCAGCACCAAGGTCAAAAATTGGTTGTTGTACTGTAGTTAATCGTGGATAAACATAGTCGTCCCAGTAGATATTATCGTAACCAATTACAGAAATATCTTCGGGAACTTTAACGTCTAATTCATGCAATCCTCGCAATAATCCAATTGCCATCTCATCGTTCGCCGCAAAAACAGCAGAAGCACCAGTTGCTAAAACATCTTTTGCTGCTTTATATCCGCCATCCTTCGTCAAGGGTGCCCGAATAACATCGTGAATAGGATCTAAACTTAGATTATTTTCTTGAATAATATTTTTGAACCCATTCATTCGGTGATTTAAATTTTCAGTAGGGTTGTCAGAGGTAAGAACGGCAATATGTTTGTGACCAAGTTCAATGAGGTGTTTAGCCGCGATTTGGCCACCAAGGTAATCATTCGTTTGAACTCGATCACCCTCCTGCGTATGATTTTGATCAAACAAGATGTAAGGAATCTCATTAAAGGAGATAACTTCTTTAATTGTCTCTGTAGTCATCGTTGCACTAGCAATCACTAATCCACTAATTGATCGTTCAATCATCTGGGAAAGGTAATATTTTTCCAATTTTGGGTCACGGTTGGCACTAAAGACAAGTGGAATAAATTCTGCTTCACGGGCAATACTCTGCACTCCCTCGACAAAAGTACCAAAAAATGGGTTAGCAATATTAGGAACTAATACCCCAATTGTCTTGGCACTCTTTAAAATTAAATTCCGAGCATTAAAGTCAGGAACGTATTTATATTTGTCCCGTAATGCTAAAACTCGTTCCTGAGTTGCTGTGCTGAATCGATCGCCTTTATTATTTAAAATTTGCGAAACAGTGGTTACAGAAACACCAGCTTCTTTTGCTAAATCACGAATTGTTATTTTCTTTTTCATGGCTGTTCAACCTCTTTAGTAAACAGTTTTATCTAGTTAATAATATTTAATTAATTTAAACTATCTCAACTCATATTGCAATCACATTTCGTTAAAAATATCATTAAAAATCTGTTTCCCGGTTGCCATCTGAGTACCACGAACACGGAGATAGTCAATCTTTGCTCGCAAAATATCATATTCCCACAATGATGACAGGTCATGGTCATTATAGTAATGAATTGTTACTTTAATGGGTGTGAGATCAGTAATTATCCCTGTAAAATCATCACTCCCCTTATACTTTTCAGTGCCAATCACAACTGGAAGACGGTTCTCATAGGAATCATTGAGAAGATTTGATAATAGGTTCCCCTGAGTAATTTCTGGATGGTTATCAATGAACTTTTGCACTTGCCAAATATCAAAATAGTTGTGATCATGGGCAACTTTAGTCTTTTCAGAAACCGTCATTAAGTAGTCACTATGGCGTTCTGTATAAAGAATACTCTTAATCCGAATAGCAATTAATCCGTTGATTTTACCATCCCAGTCAATACTGATCATCAAACAAAATACTGGATCGAGGGCAACCACAAATCCGACATTAAAATAATCATCATTTGGCAAGTTATGAACCTCAATCAATGTTCCTTGCTGCTTGGCCATTGTTAATTGAACGCGATTCTCACTTTCACTTTCTTTTCTCATCTTTACTTCCTCGTATTCTATAAATAA
>NZ_LN887322.1:0-376 GCF_036621895.1 Limosilactobacillus reuteri subsp. porcinus | reverse complement strand
ATTAGGAATTTCCCGATCATGACCTTTTTTATGTGCGCCCGGCATGGGTATTAGCTAGGCGGTGAGAGTCCGCTATGGGCCGTAGTAGTCGGAACCATGAGCTGAGGACAAGGGTGTCCGTCGTGAGACGGAATCTGAAGGAAGTCTAAGGCAAAGTACTGCATCGATGAACAAGAAGTAGCTATAAGGCTGAAATTAACTGGATAAGGCTGCTAGACAAGTTGAAGTCCAATACTACTCGAAGTTGGTCTCAGTAAAGCTAACGATGACATGGTACGAAAGCTAATATTCTTACCCGGGGAGATCTGGCCTACACGTTTCCGACAAGAGGAATAAGTTTAATTTCCACAGAAACAAGCGGTGCAGTGATGTAGCG
>NZ_LN887321.1:0-281 GCF_036621895.1 Limosilactobacillus reuteri subsp. porcinus | reverse complement strand
ATTGTCTTTGGATTACCAAGACGGATATGAATGTCAAGATTGTCAAAACCATCCTTATCCTTGGCAGTCTTCAACAATTCATCAAGGTATTGCTTTGACTTATCAACTAACTGGTAAGCAATACTTCCATCTGACATACCAGCAAAGTTATAAGCCATTGCTCGTGTATCAATTACGTTTAAAATATCTATATGGGCACCATTACGCTTTGCAATTGCGATTGCACGATGCAATGCAAATTCTGATTCCTGAGAGCCATCAACTGGAACTAGGATGTTTTG
>NZ_LN887320.1:0-4382 GCF_036621895.1 Limosilactobacillus reuteri subsp. porcinus | reverse complement strand
ATGCCGGGCGCACATAAAATAGAGGTTGAAAGAAAAATCATGTTTTTCTCAACCTCTTCATTATAATTACTTTTTCTTTTTATGAAAGCCAAGAAATGACCAGAAACCACGATGACCACCAGATTTTTTCTTTGGTTTCTTCTCTTCTTTTCGATCTTCTTTGGCAGCTTTTTCAGCGAGAGCCTTTTGTTTAGCGAGAATAGCTTCACGCTTTTGCCGTTCTTTTTCAGCCTCTTTCCGTGCCGCCATAGCCTTTTTAGCCCGCGCTGCCCGTTGCTGAGCAGCTTCTTTCATTAATTGTGGCCGCATCTGTTCCATTGTATCAAACATTGTCGCAACCTTAATAGCTGTCTTGTTAGCTAAGGCTTGATCAGTATTTGAAGCCACTTCAATATTATGGGCTGCTGCAATCTCACGTTCCCAGTATTGTTGTGTCTTAATAGGTAAACCAGTAAACTCCTGGCTCCGTAAGAACTGACCTGCTCGTGATAACTGCATTTTTAAAGAATGCTTATCAGTTTGCTGACCATTTAATGCTTTTCGTGAGTTATAGATCGCCTGATCAACAAGATCGACCATTGCTTGTGGTTCATTATATCCCTCTTTATGCTCTTGAAGGACATCCTCCCCCATTCTAATAGCTTCATCATAAAGGCCTTTAGAACGATCAGTCCCATTAAAGTACTTATATGTTTGCCTTACACGTACTTGATCAGCTACATCTTTACTTAGTTGATCAAAAACTACTTTTTCGTTCATTAGATTTCCACCGCCCGACTTTACTCGTCTACTATTCTTAGTATAGCAGTTATTGATCGCGAACGAAGCTAAAATGTCAACTTTTTAGAAGATTATCGAAAAATTTACCCGCTCGCCGGTTTGAGCAAAGTGTAGTTAAACTATTATTAGTCCTAATTTTCGGCCATTATTCAAAAAAAGGAGCTATCAAGAAGAATATTTCTCGACAACTCCTTATAAATAAGATTTAACTTACCAACTAGCCTTACGAACACCAGGGATTTGGCCCTTGTGTGCTAGTTCACGGAACTTAATCCGTGACATTCCAAACTTACGCATGTAGGCATGTGGTCGGCCATCGTAACGGTCACGGTTGTGAAGACGAACCGCACTAGAGTTACGAGGAAGTTTGGATAAACCGATGTAGTCGCCCTTCGCCTTTAATTCTTTGCGCTTTTCAGCGTATTTCTTTACTAAAGCTTCTTGGTGATGTAATTTAGCAATCTTTGACTTTTTTGCCATTAAGTAGTTCTCCTTTTATATTAAAAACTTTATCTACTATACAATTACTATTTAAAATTAAAACATCTGCGAACTCTTTTCATTTTAATATTATCGCTGATACTTACAAAAAATACAAGAATTTTGCATTACTCTTTGACTTTTCTTAACCATTTAATTTTTTCGCGTATTTACGGTATTCGTCAGCATAATTATATTGATTATTATATTCAGTTAAAAGTTCATCATCATGGGTATAAGCCCGCCCCGTCACCATCATCTTCTTGTAAAGGTCACGGTATGGCAAATCACTCTTATCGGCAATTTGTTTTTCCTGATCGCGACTATATCCAATATGACGGAAGCTAGTTTCAGCTAAACCAATATCGTCTACTTCCAAAATTAGATAATGGGCCCGCAAATCACGCTGGAGAGGTTGCCAGTGGTTGAATGGCTCGCCGATTGCTCCGGGATTTAAAACCATGCGTTCATCACTCCCATACCGCAAAAGATCATGATGAACATGAGCATAAATAGCCACATCAACTGGTTCGCCAGCGACATTAAACAACTTATCAAAATTCTCACTAGCTTGCGTAGGAAAAAGGTCTTGACCCATATTAAGCCACGGCAGGTTATGGGAGATACCAAAGTTAAGGGGGCCAACGCGTTTCGTCACGTGCATCGGCCAACTTGCAATCTTGTCAACCATTCCGTCGGGGGCATGTTCCGCAACGTACTGGGCTAACCGCGCAAAGTAAATGTGGGAAGGACGCTCCATATCCATCATCCCGCGAGCACCACGAACAACTAGGTCATCCCAGTTTCCTCGTACAATTACTGTTGGCTTCATTTCTTGCAAAATCTCCCAAATTGGTTTTACACTTGGGCCTGGCATCAGTAAATCACCAATAAACCAATATTCATCAACATGTTGCGCTATGCTGTCGCGATACATTGCCTGCAACGCTGTTAGATTTCCATGCGTATCTGAAAAGACTGCAATCCTCTTTTTCACAGATGATTTCCCCTTTCTTACCTTCATTAATATATTAGCAAATTTTCGAAAAAGAATGCTAAATTAATTTGTATTTTCAGAAGGATTTCCCATATTACAAATTATTTTGTTACAATATATTTTTATGAACAAATCATTTTAGGAGATGATAATCAAAATGGATTCGGAAGTCGCAAGAGGAAAATTTCCTCACGGTTGGCACCGAACTTTTTACACCCTCTGGCTCGGCGCGTTCATCACCGGGATGGGCTACTCGATGACGATGCCGTTTATCTCACTTTTTATTGCAGAATTAGGAAACTTTACGCGTTTTCAGCTCAACATTTACTCCGGACTAGCATTTGGGGTGACCTTCATTAGTCAAGCCATTGTTTCACCGTTCTGGGGCAGTCTGGCTGATCGCAAAGGACGAAAACTGATGTGTATGCGTGCATCAGGAGTAATGGCTTGTACAATCTGTGCAATTGGATTTGCCCAAAGTGTCTGGATGATTATTGGCATGCGGTTCCTTCAAGGAGTCTTTTCCGGCTACATTAATAACGCTACTGCTTTAATGGCTGGCGAAACACCGCATAATAAATCAGGCTGGGTAATGTCAGCGATGACTACTGCGGGGGTGGCCGGCAATTTGGTTGGTCCTTTGCTTGGTGGTTTCCTATCAGGATTGTTTGGGTACCGAATCCCATTTTTCATCACCGGAGCACTAATGTTTTGTGTCTTTCTCAGTACGTGGTTATTGACGGTAGAACATTTTACCCCAATTAAAAAAGAAGCGATGAAGCCAATGAAAGAGATAATTCATAATTTGGATAATCCACCATTGATCTTCGTTATGTTCTTAACCACAATGATTGTTACTTCTTCTACCATGTCAATTGACCCAATTATCAGTTTGTATGTTCGGCAATTGATGGGCGGCCATGGCAATATTGCCTTTGTCGCTGGGATTGTTGCTGCTACTCCAGGACTAGGAACATTGCTTGCCGCTTCAAAGGTTGGTCACACGATGGACCGGATTGGACCAGAAAAAGTATTACAGATTGGGATTCTCACGGCCTTTATCCTCTTTATCCCCATGACCATTACTAAATCTCCATGGGCCTTGGCATTTTGGCGCTTCTTGCTCGGGTTGGCAAACGCGGCGTTAATGCCTGCTACCCAAACGGTCTTAACCCTTGACGTCCCAACCGAAGCATTCGGTCGAATCTTTAGTTATAATCAATCTTTCCAGGCTGCAGGTGCGGTGTTAGGATCAATTCTTGGGTCATTCATTTCGGGGATTTCTAGTTATGAAATGGTCTTTGTCATTACTGGTTTGACCCTCCTGCTTAACTTTATCTTGGTGATGTTGGTTAGACCAAAGAAGCAACTTACAGAATAACTTAAAGAAAAGAGAAAATCATGGTTCAAACAAATAAATTATTAAATGAACACGAAGTAAATAACTTATTTTCCCGGGTTGCCCCCCGCTATGACTTATTAAACAATGTGATTAGTCTAGGAACGCAGAAAATATGGCGGCACGAACTTTTTAATCAGCTTCAGATTAAGCCCACTGATAACGCCTTAGATGTTTGCTGTGGAACGGGAGACCTCGCAATTGCCCTGGCTAAGCGGATCTCTGCTGGACGAGTAACCGGGCTTGATTTTAATAAAGAAATGTTGGAAATCGCTAAAGAAAAGACAAAGATGATTGGTAATCTTTTCTTGGTACAAGGGGATGCCATGGCGTTGCCGTTTGATGACAATAGCTTTGATATCGTCACCATTGGCTTTGGCTTACGAAATGTCCCAGATGCAGATAAGGCGCTCAGCGAGATTTACCGGGTCCTCAAGCCAGGTGGGCAATTCGTTAGCTTGGAAATGTCGCAGCCGACCAATCCAATTATTAAAGTCGGCTGGAAAGCTTACTTTACAGCCTTTCCATTAATGGCTTCATTAGCCGGTGGACATTACCGCGATTATCAATATTTAAAGAAAACCAGCCAACAATTCGTCTCCGCCCACCAACTTGCGCGGATGATGAAGGCAGTCGGATTTAAAGAAGTCCATTACCAACCATTGAACTTTGGCGCAGCTGCATTACATTTTGGGAATAAGTAGAAAATCGAGTAGGAGATAATTG
>NZ_LN887319.1:0-4911 GCF_036621895.1 Limosilactobacillus reuteri subsp. porcinus | reverse complement strand
ATGCCGGGCGCACATATAAAAAGGTCTAGGACGCAAATAGCATTCAAGACCTTTTTATTTACTATTAATTTTTTGGACCTTTTGTTTCGAATGATGTTTCAGATTTTCAAGCCGATTTACCAAGGGTTTTGCATATTTTATGTAGAGTGGATTACGAAGGAGCCAGTTGTGAAAACGTGGTGAAATTTTAGTGATACACCATATTGTGAGGAGGAAGAATGGAACCTGCGGAATTACAGGGAGGAGCATCCCAATTATACCACCGACGAATGAAATACTCCCTAACAAGATCCATCCAAGTTTTAATACTAATTTTAAGATCATTAAAAATTCCTCCTTTCTTTCATATTAAAGTTACTACCATTCTATCATGTGCGAACGAAAAAAGGGTGGGGAGCTGCTTAAGTTTTTATTACATTTAAGTTAAGGAGAGAAATAAATTGACATTTTATACAATCAGCTATTTATCAAATCATCAACACATGAATCAATTGTTCAATTATGTTGCTATTATCATTTTTGCACTCTTGATTGCAGTAATGACGCTTTTATATTTACGACATCGTCTTATTACCCGTTATCGTGATTTAGGAATAATTTTCTTTTTACTATTGTTGCTTTTTATCGGCTTTCAAGTTACCGATATGGAAAAAAGTACCACACAGCAATCCCAGACAACGCAGATGATTTCCTTTATTAAGGCAGTCGCTCGGGACCATAATGTTTCTCCACAAAAAGTAGTTGTTAACTCCACAACTTTAACGGATGGGATTCTTGTCCGAATTGAAGATCGTGATTACCGTGTCAATTTAAGTCAAACAGGGGATAATTATACCCTTACACGAGCACATGTTGTTAATCATCAGGTTAATTTAATGAAGTAGGAGAGAAGAATGGATACTTATTCGTTAATCATTATAAAGTTTGTCCTTGGTATGCTATGTTTGATTCTTCAGATTAATTTATTGGGGAAGGGGAATCTTGCACCAACTTCTGCCATTGACCAAGTCCAAAATTATGTTTTAGGTGGGATTATTGGCGGAATTATCTACAATAGCGACATTTCTGTCCTTGAGTTTATAATGGTACTCTTGATTTGGACATTAATTGTATTTATTGTAAAGTTTGCAAAGGATCATAATATTTGGGTAAGAAGAATCATTGATGGACGGCCACAAATATTAATCCAAAACGGCAAAGTATTGGTTGAGAATTGTATGCGGGCAGGAATCAGTGCTAATGATCTTATGTTTCGTCTTCGTGGTTATGGAATCTATGAAGTTGCTAAGGTCAAGAGTGGAATTTTAGAACAAAATGGCCAGCTTGTAATCATCGAAAATGATGAAGCTAATGTTCGCTTCCCACTAATTAATGATGGACAGATCAATATTGACGTAATGGAATTGATCCATCATGATGAACAGTGGGTATTTGAACAAATTCATAAAGCAGGTTATGACAGTGTTGATGACATCTATCTTGGCGAATATATTAATGGCAAATTAACTTTAATACCATATCCAAAAGCCTAAAAGATCATCCTCTTTATAATTTTCAAGCGTATAATAAGAGTAAAATACAAAATGAAATGATAAGAAGATGATTTGATGAAAAAATCGTTAAAAATTGCCGGAATTAGTATTGGTAGTCTAATTCTTCTTGCTTTTGGTATTCAGGGTTTCTTATTACGCGGAACTCCTGGTCAGCACCTTTCACCACAAAATTATCAAAGTAACCTGGAGTATTCTTCTATTCCCACCTTGCTTATTCCTGGCTGGGGTGGAAGCACAATTACTTATAATAAGATGATTAAGTACTATCAGCAAAAAAATATTGCGCAAAAAGTTTTAACGATCTGGGTTGCTCCTAATGGACGTATCTGGACTGAGGGGGACTTTCACGGACAAAAGAATGCCTTAATTCAAGTTTTATTTACTTGGAACTATAATGGTACCTACCATCCACAGATCAAGCAATTAACGGGTGTTCTAAATTATTTGCAGAAACACTATCATATGCAGAAAATTAATGTTGTTGCCCATTCATATGGGGGCACAGAATTCATTCACGCTTATATGGGTTCGAAATATCTTCAAGATCATATGCGGTTAAATAAAGTAGTCTTTTTAGGGGTACCAGTTGAAGAAAGCCTTAGCGATCAATTAAAATATCGCTATCACTTAGTTAATAAATCGACGGACAAGAATTTTCACCAATTATTTTTGGAGATGAAAAATTGGCAACTGAATTATCCTGTTGAAATTTATAATTTAATGGGTAGTGAAGAAGGCAGTAAAACAACTGATGGTGCTGTTCCGCATATCCAATCAGAAATGTTAAAATCATTAATTAAAGCCCATCCATCAATTGAGTATCATCAAAAAGTGTATCCAAAAACCACTCACTATCAATTACATCATCGAACAAAAATTTTAAACAATATCGCTAACATTTTGTGGGGAAGGAATTAAAATGAATAAAGAACATGGTCAAGTAACAGGAATTATATGGCGCGGGCCTGATGACTTAGCTCTATACCAACGATTAAAAGAATATGCAGATAAAAAAGATATCTCAGTTTCAAAGGCAGCCAAGCAGTTAATTATTACCGCTCTCAATAAAAATTAAAAAATCCTAATTGGTTAAGTTTATTATTCCATGATAGAATCTTAAATGTACAAAAATTAAAGGGGAGTTCACTTAATGACAAATCAAAAAAGTAAGACAGTATATTTCTGTGCAGGGTGGTTTACTGACAAGCAAAATAAAGCTTATGAGGACGCAATGAATGCAATTAAGGCTAACCCTACAGTAGATGTAGAGAATTCTTATGTGCCATTACAACACCAATATAAAGGATTACGGGTTGATGAACATCCAGAGCTTTTGCAAGATCGCGAATGGAGTACAGCAACTTACAATGGTGATCGAGTAGGTGTTTCAACTTCTGATATGCTTTTAGCAGTCTACATTCCTGAAGAAGAAGATGTAGGAATGGGTGTTGAATTAGGAATGGCACGCGCACTAGGCAAATATATTATGGTAGTGATTCCTGATGAGGACTTTGGTAAACCAATTAATTTAATGAGTTGGGGAATTGCAGATAATTTCATTAAAATGTCAGAACTTCCTAATTACGATTTTAATAAACCATCTTACAATTTCTACGATGGTGGAGTATATTAAGAAAAAAAGATGTGCGATTTCAACTCGCGCATCTTTTTTTAAATGCTAGTTTACATAATATCTCTAACGGTTAATAAATTGATGCTCAATCTCTGACAATAGACCAGCATGATTGTTATCGTATCTTGTAACTTTATCAGCAACTTTCAGCAGGTCAGCAGTAGCGTTTTTCATTGCATATCCATAACCAGCTTCTGATAGCATTTCAATATCATTTGAAGTATCTCCAAAAGCAACTACTTGATCTAGGGTTCCGTTTAAGTAGTTTTCAACTAGTCTTTTTAGTCCCAAGGCCTTATTTACACCCGCTGGTAGGATATCAATGCCATAAGCCCCACTATAAGTTGCTTGAATTAAGTTTGGAAACTGCTCATTTAATTGATTTACATATCCTTGGATAATAGTTTGGGATAATTTGCGTTTGGCCCAACCAATGTTTAAGTTATAAATTGGCTCAGTGATTTTTTGAAGGTCAGAAAAATATGTGTGGTGGGGATAAAAAGGGACTGGAACATCGCGATACTGCTCGGCAAGGATTGTTCGTGTTTCGCCAGATAAAGATAGGATGTCAGGGCTAGGGAACGTATGCTTAATAAAAGCATAAAGTTGTTGCAACGTCGCAATTGAATGAGTCTTGCCGTATACAGATTTGCCGTTTATTATCAGTCGTCCGCCATTTTCTGCTACAAATTCTGTTACAAGTGGGCACGGTTGAAAGATCGTTGACAATGCATCGTAACTATTCCCACTTGCAATAATAAAGTGGTAGTTTTGCTGTTGTAATAGTTCAATATCTTTATTTAAACGGTTAACGTCGAATTTATCATTATCATCTAGTAAGGTGCCATCAACGTCGATCGCAATAAAACGGTATTTTCCCATTTGATTTCCTCTCTGAAATATTAATTTGTAGAAGAATCTTGTGGCTTTTCTACAGTAGTTTTACTTTTAAGTTGTTGCTTTAACTGTGTATTTTCTTTTTGCAGTTGGTCAATCTTTTTTTGATACTTTTTTAATTCGTCCTTACTAACACGCGATGATTGTAATTCTTTTAATTGCTTGTTAGTTTTGAGGTGATTAGAAAATGATAGCAAGTAAATAATAATAGCCCCAATAAGTAAACAGATAAAGATTAGCAGCACTAGTGGCATTTTTACTTGTGCTCCAAAAAGATTTACTACTACAGTTGCTGTATTTAATAGTGCAAAGATAGCGATTATGATCAGAATAACGATTGAAGCAATGGTTGTAGATTGCTTTTTCATGGAAAATTCCCCCTTATGTTTTTTGTAACATATCTATTATATTAACTTAAGAAGTGCTGGTAAAGGAGAAGGGGGAATAAATAAGCGTCATCTGTATTTGTACTTTTAAATAAAATTGACAAATTCTCTTTATTTTTTTAATAAATGCGCTAAAATAGAAATATAAGGCGTCCTTAGTGTAATGGATAGCACATGAGATTTCGGTCCTCATGATCCGAGTTCGACTCTCGGGGGACGCATTTTTAAGAAAATATGATGAAATATAAAAATCCTACAATCGTTGTTATATCAATGATTGTAGGATTTTTTAGTATTTTAGAAAAGTATGAAAAAATATAAAAAAGTACAAAGTCGGTACACCTTTGGTACACTAGTGTACCAAACTAAAGTTAATTCAAAGCATTGACAATTTTGTCATCAGTTTTTCCTTTGTATTCATCTCGCCGTTTGTAAAATTAAG
>NZ_LN887318.1:0-868 GCF_036621895.1 Limosilactobacillus reuteri subsp. porcinus | reverse complement strand
AAACATCTTACCACACGCGAATTAACTCTCATAGCTGATTTTTGGTATCAAGGTACTAAAGCTTATCGGGCCGCTAAATTACTTCAGCGTAGTCAAGAAACCATCTATCGTGTTTATCGTTTCCTCAATGACGGTAAAACCATCGACCAATATCTTCAGACTTATCAGCGTCATAAACGTCGTTGTGGTCGGAAGCAGACCCAACTGCCAACTATCGAGGTTAACTATATCCATGCACAAATCAAGGCTGGTTGGACTCCTGATACTATTATTGGTCGTCATGAACACCCGATTAGCTGCAGTATGCGCACCCTTTATCGCATGTTTGCCCGCAATCAGTATGGCTTTTCCGTTAAACAGCTACCAATGAAAGGAAAACGCCATCCCAATGGCTATGTGGAACGTCGTGGTAAAGCTGGCCAGTTAGGACGCAGTATCTATCAACGATATCGTGATTTTCCGCATTACCAACATGAATTTGGGCACTTTGAAGCTGATACAGTTCAAGGTAAAGCTCACCGCGGAGCGGTAATGACGCTAGTAGAGCGACAATCCAAAGTAATGATTGTCCTTAATATTCATCATAAAACAGACGAAGCAGTGAATTACCAGCTTGACCAATGGCTCGCTAAACTGCCACGTCACTTTGTTAAATCAATTACTTTTGATAATGGGAAAGAATTTGCTGGATGGCGAGAGATAGCCAATAAGTATGATCTTCATACCTATTTTGCGGAAGTCGGTGCTCCCAATCAACGAGGGTTAAACGAAAATAATAACGGCATCTTGCGTCGTGACGGTCTTAGCAAAAAGCTAGATTTTCGCCATTTACCAAACGAACTAGTCACTCAGCTAATGCACCGTCGCA
>NZ_LN887317.1:0-29958 GCF_036621895.1 Limosilactobacillus reuteri subsp. porcinus | reverse complement strand
ATAGGTCATTTGTGATTGCCTTTCTTTTGATTAGGGATACTCAAAAGTCTATCACAAATGGCTTTTTATTTTTTCTAACTTAATTTTACAAACGGCGTTATTAAAAATTTTTCTAAAGTAATATCTTTCGTAATGTTATTTAATAAATTATATACAAACTAAGGGAATGGTTCTTATACTCAAAATTAATACCTAAACTTATACCTAAATAGAAACCCCAAACTAAAAAGTGGTATCATAACTTACAAGATAAAAATCCTTACTTTTAGGAGAAAATAGAATGAAATTTAATGAATACAACAATCCAGCTAATCCAGATCAGCCGCGAGGCTTTATATATAAGCAATGGAAAGACTATAAGAAAAAAATAGGTAGATACTGTTTAATCCCTAACGAGATTATTCAATATCTACCTTTACTCAATGGTCCTGAACTGAACCTTTATATGTTTTATGCAATTAATGCAGACAATACATTTGGCAATTCTTTCTATAGCATCGAAACTATTGCTCAAGAGCTTAATGTTAGTGCCAAAACTATAAACAACTGGAATAATAAGTTAATAGATTTAGGCCTAATTACGCGAGTACAACCGATCGAACATAAATCTGCAGAAGCGCAATTATTGCCTCTTACTAGCTTTATTGCTCGTCCAAGTAGTAGTAATTTAGAGCGTACAAGAAATCAACTTGAAAAAGCCAATTATAAAATCACCGATGACTTACACTTAGTCATCTTTCATAAAAATAATAAGCTAACTCCCTTAAAGTTTACTATTTACTATCGCGATGGTCCTTCAACAGTGAAAGATAATCAAATAAAAAGAGGAAATTCAAAGCTCTCAAATCGTAATACTGATTCTAAAAACGAAGGTCCAAAATGGCTAATTGCTGCGCTCCAGGAACCTAATTATGAGCTAAGTGAAACTGATAAAAATATTATTAATAAAGGGAATATCCCCTGGAAAAATCACGAAAGCGGTCAAGTAGCATGGATTGACCATAAAAATTACTTTACACTTTTAATTAAAAACTATGTTGAAAACGAAAATGATGATGCTAAATTATTAGACACTCTATGTAGTTTTGCAACTAAAAATGACATTCTTAAATTTAGAAAGAATTATCGTCATTGCAAGATCAGAGTGTAGAAATTACTTCGTCCTATAATAAAAAAAGTGCACTGGCTACCGCCAATGCACAAGTTAGTCTAAGGAGCTGATACCCTTGAGGATGTACTCTGCAGCACTTAGCTGGTCGTGTATTGCCGCACACCAGAACAAGAGCGCTACTGTTAAGCTATCAGCCTAATTGTTGAACATAATATATTCTTCATTACGGTTGTATTATAGCATGGTTTAGCGAACTTGACGACCGTCTGGCTTTTTGAGCTGGGCGGTTTTTATGTACCTTAGTTTAAATTGGCAAGCGACCTTAGAATATTTACTTAGCTAATACATTTCTTTTGATATAATCCTCTTTCAATTACGGTTAAGTCTACATAGCCTGATACAAACATTCCATTATTAACCAAATATTTGATGAAAATTGTTACATACTTAATAATGCCTTTAAAGATTAAAGTTAGTTTATATACCCATTTTTGAAATACGAAGAGCAGAAACATTAACAAAAATAATAATTCTATAATCGCAACGTAACTGGTTAAGGTATGTAATGAAAATAATTGTCGTATATCATCTGCAAATGAATCAACAATAAGAAAAGATATAATCCACAATAACCATTTTATACATATTATTACTGAATTTATTCTTTTCTCTCTTTCTCTTTTAAGTTCTATTATTAATTTTTCAATATTATCCTCTTGAATATCATTTTGAAGCATATTAGTAAACGAATAGTTTCTGGCTCTAGCACCTATAAGCCATGCTATGATAGCTAACACTGCAAAAAACACTACTAACTCTAAATCTCCCTTCCGTGCAACATGATCAACCATTGCTGCAAATAAAAAGAATAAGGAACATAGCACAAAGCCAGGGCATAAATTATATTTGAAGAATACTCTCCCAGAAAATGTAAGATAATCTTTTGAATCCTTATTAATATACTTTTTCTTTAACTTAGACAACATTCTTATCTCCTCCTTATTTTTTATACAATCAATTACCCAATTACTTAAAAGTATCTGAATAAGACTTCCATTCCAATGATACCGGAGTTACTCTGTGTTCAACAAGTTTATTCAGAAAGGGATTGATTAAAATGACTGAATATGGATATGCCAGAGTGTCAACTAAAGGGCAAAGTCTTGATGATCAAATAAGCCAATTGAAAGAAGCAGGCATAAGTAATAGTAATATTTATTTTGAAAAGTTTACTGGTACGACTACTAATAGGCCCCAATTTGAGGAGCTAACAAGTAAAGTTAACAATGGTGACGTTATTACAGTAACCAAGCTCGATAGACTGGCTAGAAATACCAGAGAGGCATTAAACATCTTAGACCCATTAATGTCTAAAGGTGTCAAGTTCAATGTACTGAATATAGGAATGCTGGAAAACTCAACTATTGGTAGGCTTGTTAAAACCATCCTTCTTGCGGTTGCTGAGATGGAAAGAGATATGATTGTTGATCGTACACAGGAGGGTAAAAGATATGCAAGGCTACATAAAAAGGATTATCATGAGGGACGTCCAAAAAGGATGATTACTCCCCACTATCAAGCTGCATATGATTATCTTTTAGGACATACATACACAGATACTGCTAGAGCTTTTAATATTTCAGTCTCTACTCTTCAAAGGATTAAAAAACAGATTGAGAAAAGTGTTTCTTAGAAGTTATTGGGAGTACTACACATGAGTACAAGAATGTGTAGTACTCCTATTTTTATGAGGATGATCATGAGTGAGTATGGTGTCAAGTGTGTCAAGTTTCTTGGGTAAACTATATATATTATTACCTATCCATTATTTCACCTATTTTTACACTATTTTCTTTAAAAAATACTTATTTGAAAAAGTTAGGCTAAAAATCTGACACACATGACACTTTGTTCAAGAAACGTTGATATAACAGCATTTCAAGCAACAATTATTGTTGACACACTTTTCCCTTAATTTTATGTCAAAATCACTCTAATCCTTACTCTTAGTAAGTTTCAACTAAGTGTTAGCCTAAATGTCAATTTTCACCAATAAAGTGACACAATCAAGTGAACCAAGAATTTTGTTCAAAAAACAAGAAGCTAATGCCTAACACATATACCAGTTTTAATCAGAAATCTGACACATAAACTGACACATTGAATCACAGTAATAGTATCACCGCTGAGAGAATAATATGTATAGGAATCCTCAATTAGTATATTATTTTCCTACTCTACTCCTTCTATACTTATTCAATCCTATTTTAATTGATAAGTTTTTTATTTAGAACTTCATTAGTTTCACAAATAAGGAGTGATAATATTATGGCAACGTATGGATATGTTTCAGGCTTTTACAAAGATAACATTAGTAAGCAAGATGATTTTGAACACCAGGCAAAAATACTCTTAAATATGGGTATTCCCTATGATCATTGTTTTGCAGACGTGTTCAGGAATAAAAATAAGGAACGATACCAACTATTTAAACTCCTCAATACTATTGCACACGAAGGAGATATTTTAATAGTTCCTTCTCTAACCTCTCTCTATAGCAATGTTAGGGAACTGTGCTGTCTAATGTACATCGTAGAAGATACAGGTATTATCATACAATCAAGTGATATGGATCTTAGTGATGACAGTGATAGCAGTGATTGGATTCTTGCATCACAGCTTGCACACCTTGATTACGTCCATTATTTGCGCCAGAAACGTGCTTCTAAGGTTGTTAAAAAAGCTAAGTATCAATCAACATTGAATACTGGTGGGCGTCAAAAACGCGTTATCACGCCCATTTATCGTCAAGCATATGAATACTTAAGAACTCATACATATAGTGAAACACAATTGAAGTTTCATCTTTCAAAGTCCACGTTGTATCGTATTAAACGGCAAATCAACAATAAGAAGCAGCCTATTAATACGCCACAGAGTTATGATGCCAGTCGAGGTGATTTAGATGAGCAATAAACAAACATTAATATATTGGGTTGATCTTACAGGTCCAGCAGTTCTAGATGAAATAGTCAGGCTAACTATTATGGACACTAACGATAATGTGTTATTCAATCATATGTTTAACACTAAAATGGTTGACTGGTGGTATTCTGACTTAAATGGCATCAAGCCTGAGGAAACATATAATCAGCAACCATTTGAGGATTATAAGAAAGAAATCCAATCAATATTCAACAAAGCTAGCAGGCTAATTACCTTCAATTCATTCACTTTCTTTTTAGATAAACAAGGCGTAACAATACCAACTAATACTGCAGTCGAGGATTTAGCAGATCCCTTTAGAGTATTGGGGGATGCAAATGATACGATAGATAATCTATGCACTTACTATGGTTATGATTTACCTGTTGACATTCACAATAGAACAGGCATTGATTATGCAAAGGCTGTTAATTATTGCTGGAATAAAATGGAAAGCTATCGTAAAGCTCAAGGAAAAAAATAATTCTAGAAATTAGAATAATTGCAAAATAAGCTATGAACACCCAATAACGTTCATAGCTTATTTTTTGATTAAGGACTAAATTCCTGTAAGCAGATTCCAATAATATTTAGTAGTCTCTCCTCATTAATAATTTTCTTGGAATAAAAAAATTATTTCAAGAAAAATTTTTATTAGAACTTATCCATAAGGAGATGATTAATATGGCTAAACATAAAAACTATACTACTTCCGTTAGCCTAAGTAACGTTGCCCGTAACAGATTGATCGCATTAGCAAACATAGAAGAAATAACTCAAAAAGACTTATTGAATAAGCTTATTGACAAAGAAATAGCGCAATTAAGCTCAAAGGATAAAAGCAATTTTGCATTTATCCTTAAAGCAATCGAAATTAAAGATAATTTTAGAAATGATAAAAAGCGAGGTAATTACAATGACAAAGAAACACGGTAACATTGGAGTTAGTATGGATGTTCAGAATAAGATTAAAGCCTTGGCAAGGGTGTCAGACTACAAATTTATCCGCAGCTATATTGAAGACCTTATTGACAAACAAGTAAAGAACCTAAGCTCAGGGGAATATGAAGATTATCGCTCTTTCTTGAGACACATCGAACAGCAAGAGAAGCAAAATAAAGATAAGAAAAAGAATAAATAATAATTCAAAAGGATTACGTTAATTGCTACGTAATCCTTTTCTAAATAAAAAGCAATGGGATTTCTGTGAAAGAACACATAACCAGAAGTCCCATTGCTTTAATGATAGATATATATTATATCAAATCCAATACGTACTTATTATTCTATTAAAATTCTTTTTTGGTTTTAGCAGCTAAGCCAAGTCCAAACATACCAGCCAATACACCTAATGCAACAACTGCTTTACTGTTTTCGTTACCAGTTTGTGGCAATTGTGCTTGTTGTTGCTTGTATTGCTCACGAGTCATAGTAGCACTAGTATCATTTACTGATACTTGACTATTACTGCGTGAAGAAGAAGTTTCACTAGTAACATTACCATCATTAGCTTGGCTACCGTTGTTAACCTTGTTGCCAGGCTTGTGACCAGCCTGTCCACTAATGCTTGCATTACCATGATCTGGCTTAGCAGGCGTTGTTGGAGTAGTTGGTTGATCACCCTTGTTACCATCTGTTGGCTTAGATGGTGTTACAGGGGTATCAGTACCCTTGTTGCCATTGTCTGGTTTTACAGGCGTTGTTGGTGTAGTTGGCGTAGTAGGTTGAGAACTCTCATCACCCTTGGAAGGATTAGTTGGTTGAGCAGGTGTAGTTGGAGTTACTGGTGTATCAGTACCCTTGTTGCCTTCATCCTGACCAGGCTTAGCAGGCGTAGTTGGAGTTGTAGGTTGATCACCCTTATTGTCGTCCTTGCCAGTGTTAGGCTTAGATGGGTTAGTAGGTGTTGTAGGGTTAGTTGGCTTATCATCACCCTTTGATGGGTTAGTAGGCTTTTGACCATTCTTAATGTCAGCAATCTTTTGATTGTCCTTATCAAGTTGTGCTTGAGCATTACTAATAGTAGCCTTAGTAGCTTCAATTGCCTTGTTCAAGTCAGCAATCTTACCATTAATCTTGTCTAACTTAGCTTGGGCATCCTTAACTGCTTGGTTAGCACTTGCATTAGCATTGTCCTTAGCCGTTTGCAATGCAGCCTGCTTAGTAGCTAATACTTGATTCAATTGTGCTAAACCATCCTTAGCTTGTTGCAAGTTAGTATCAGCTTGAGTTTGCATATCTTCAGCATTCTTCAAGGCTTGGTTAGCTTTAGCTAATTTACTTTGTTCAGCAGTCAAGTCAGCATTTGCTTGTTTGAGCTTGTTGATAGCGTCCTGAACATGTCCATCACTGTTGATGTTGGCTAATTGACTGTTCTTCCAGTCATTGATAGTGTCCAAGGTGTTCTTTGCATTGTTGTATTCAGCTTGTTGGTTAGCGTTCAACTGGCTCAAGTCAAATTGAACATTAGCCTTTTGTGCTTGCAAGTTTTGAAGTTGAGTTTGCAAGTTGCTCAAGTGTGATTGTTGACTAGCCAAAGTGTTTTGCAAGTTGCTGATTTGGTTGTTCAAATCATTAATCTTAGCACTGTTATCAACAGTATGTGCGTCACCTGTGATTGGTCCCATTGCTTGGTATTGGGCAATGCGATCCATCATGTTTGGTGTACTGTCTGGGTTACTCAAGTCATAGTCAAAGGTTAATACGTAGTATTGACCATCGTCTGTAAGGTGCATACCAAAGGCAGCGTTAGCAGAAAGGGAACCAGTATCTTCGAGGAAGTTTTCACGGTGTCCCCAATCTGAACTTGCGTCTGCGTTAAGCATGTTAGAAATAGCAGCAATGGCGTTTGCATAAGCACCAACCATGTTTCCTGTACCACGCACTGGAATATAAGCTAAGTTTTCATATTGGTCTTGACCAAAAGCAGTGTTAATGTCATTTTGATTATGATCAAGAACTTGAGCGCTATGCTGACTAGCCCGTACTTGAGCTTGTTGGTACTTTTGTTCAGTCATAACAAATGGCTTAAGTCCACGTTGTTCACGTGTGTTATTCAAAACTTCCATTAGCAAAATAGATAATTCTTGCTTCTGTGCGTCAGTCATACCAGTTTGTGCATTAACACCATCAAAGTCTGTAGTAAAATAAGGGTCATAAACAGAGGAAGAAGTGTCTGCATCATGGTTAGGATTCATACTACTTTCATTGCCCTTGTCATCATCAGGGCTAACATAGAAGTTAGGGTCAAAAATGTTACCATTAGTATTTTCGTTTTGATCTGATACATTCCATAAGTTATTACGAGTAATGTTTTCAAGTAATGACTTGCTGTAATCAATTACACCATTAGGAACTGTCTTAACGTTAGGATCAGCTTGAGTATTCTGTTCTTGATTCTGTAAATCCTTTACTTGGTTTTGCAAGTCGCCAATCTTAGCATTAGTGTTATTAACATCGTTTTGTGCGTCTGTTACTTGACCACTAACGTTGTTAATTTGATTGTTAAGGTCTTGACTAGCTTGGTTCTTACCTTGATTTTCAAGGTTATTAATAGTGTTTTGAGCTTCTTCAGTCTTTTGACTAGCAGTTTGGTTAGTAGCGTCTGTAACAGCTTGCTTTGCTTGTTCTACTGCTTGACTAGCTTGGTTTACTGTTTGCTGTGCTTGGTCAACAGCTTGACTAGCTTGATTTACTGCGTCTGACTTTTGTTGTACGTTTTGTGCGTCATTATTGACAACAGTTTGTGCGTCATTAACAACTTGTTGTTGATTATTAACTTGTTGTTGTGCTTGGTCAACGGCTGCTTGAGCATCCTTAACTGCTGGATCATTTTGCGTAGCAGCTTGTTGTGCTTGCTTTGCTTGGTCCAGTTCTTGTTGAGCCTGTGATTGTTGACCTTGTGCTTCACTTAATTGGTTTTGTTGATCCTTTAATTGAGCATTAGCACTGTCAATCGTAGTTTGTTGCTTTTGGGCATCTGATTGAGCATTAGCAAGCTCTGGATCAGTTGCTTGGCTACCAGCTTGGATAGTTCCAGTGGCTTGTGCAGGAGTTACTTCATCAGCGTGAGCATTAGTAGTTCCTGTTACAGCAGCTCCACCTGCAAGCCCTACAGTCAACAAAGTGGCTACCATCCAAGTCTTGCCTGACTTGTAGAGCTTTTTATGTGACTTGATAATATTATTGTGTTCTTTCATAATTACTACTCTCCCCTGATTCATCTTCATTTGAAGGTGTTTTTTTAGTTTAAATAACTATTATTCGTTGATAATTCTACAATTTTCGTGCAACTGAAGTTGCATTGAACGTCGATATAAGGTATTCAACGTAACTTTTTCTTGAAACTATCAACCTAATACAGAAGTAATTATAACATTTTATATCTCGATGGGTATATAAAACATATCCTATTTGAGTTATATCTTATTTGAGATAGTTTCATCATCTCACTTGTGACTTATAATTAACCATTTGTTTCAATATTCTGAAATCAATAAGAAATTAAAGATATTGAAATGAGGGCCTTCACAGATGAACGAAATCGGAGTTAACATCAGTCGCAGGCGTCATAACCTTAATATGACTCAAGAGGAACTAGCAAATGCTACTGATCTCTCTACCAATTATGTATCAAGATTGGAACATGGTGAAGTTGAGTATATAAGAGCTGTGACGCTATATAAAATAGCAAAAGGGCTGAAAACAACAATGGAGAAATTAATTGATAGTAATGCTAATCAACAACATACCAGAGGATATTATCAGAGTACCCTCATCAATTTACTTGATCAGATTGACGAAGAGAAAGCAGAGGAAATTTCTAAAAGCGTCTTAGACTTAGTTAATTCAAATATCGTTATTCATAATTCTTCCGAAAAAAACAGTCAGAGCAAATAAATAACAGGTACTACACGTTTTACAATTATGTAGTACCTGTTATTTATTTCATATTGCTTTCTAAGCCTTTTTAAGAGAATTCGATCAATTTATCGTTTAATTCATTAAACACTCTAAATTAACCCTTACTTCAGTTTTCATGCTGTATTATGAACTACTGCAATGAATTCTTTTAATGCTTTATAAAATAAAAGGCTCCGATTCCCTAATGTAGAATCGAAGTCTTCTTTTTTTGCCAGCTTTTTTACTAATTCAGTTTATTTAAAAAATGGTGTATTTTTGGTGTACACACACCAAGATTACTAACTTTTTACAAGCTAGTAACTAAATTTGTCTAAATTCACAGTGTCGTCGAAAAGCCGTCATATCAGGCTTTTAGACTACTTTTTCTTATTCTTCTTCCCCTTCTTGCTATCCTTAGTTTCCTTTTCTGGACGCATTGTTGGGAAGAGAATAACATCCCGAATAGATTTAGCATCGGTAAGGAGCATTACAAGACGATCGATTCCAATACCAAGTCCCCCAGTAGGTGGCATTCCGTATTCGAGGGCTTGAACGTAATCTAAGTCGACTGGTTCAGCTTCATCATTACCATTAGCTTTTTCCTTTGCTTGCATTTCAAAACGTTCCTTCTGGTCAATTGGATCGTTTAATTCACTAAAGGCATTTGCCAATTCGCTACCATCAACATACAATTCGAAACGATCAGTCATCGCAGGATTATCAGCATTCCGCTTTGCTAATGGTGAAACTTCGACTGGAAATTCATAGACAAAAGTTGGTTGAATAAGTGTATCTTCAACGAACTCTTCAAAGAATGCATTCAAGATATGACCCTTTGTCCAGTAAGGCTTATACTCAACCTTGTGTTCATCGGCTAACTTCTTAGCATCTTCGTCCGTCATTGATTCATCGCTGAAGTCAATGCCAGTCTTTTCCTTAACGGCATCCACCATCGTAATCCGTTTAAATTTTCCTCCAAGGTCGATTTCATGTCCTTGGTAAGTAATCTTTCCATCATCTGAAACAACTTTAGCTGCTGCCTTAACTATTCCCTCTGTTTCATCCATAACATCTTGGAAGTCGAAGTAAGCAGCATAAGTTTCCATTGTAGTAAATTCAGGGTTATGGTGAGGATCCATCCCTTCATTCCGGAAAATCCGTCCCAATTCGTATACTCGTTCAAAGCCACCAACGATTAACCGCTTAAGGTACAATTCGGTAGCAATCCGCAAGTACATATCAATATCAAGTGCATTGTGGTGAGTGATAAATGGACGCGCATTAGCACCACCAGCTTGAGTGTTCAAAATTGGGGTTTCTACCTCTGTAAAGCCATTATCATCCATGTACTTCCGGACAGCCTTGATGATCGCTGTCCGTTGGTGGAAACGCTTGAAACTTTCTGGGTTAGAAATTAAATCAAGGTAGCGCTGACGATAGATAGTTTCAGGATCAGTAACCCCATCCCACTTATTAGGAAGCGGACGCAATGCTTTTGACAAGAAGGTAATTTTATGTGCACGAACAGTTAATTCACCTGTATCCGTCTTGATAACATCCCCTTCAATTCCAAGGAAGTCACCAATATCTGACCGCTTGAAAACATGGTAAGGCTCATCTCCGACCATATCCTTACGAGCGTAAACTTGAATCTTACCAGTCCGATCAACAAAGTCAGCAAAACCAGCCTTACCACTACTCCGCTTTCTTGTCATTCGACCCGCAATAATTACTTTGGCGCCCATCTCGTTTAATTCTTCTTTATCGTATTGATCAAACTTATCATGCAAGTCTTGGGCAAGATGGTCTCGTTTGAAGCGACGGCCAAACGGTTCAATCCCCGCTTCTTTTAACTCTTCCATTTTTTCACGCCGAACGCGCATTTGATCTAGTTCTTGTGACACTTAAGTTCTCCTCCTCGTAATTAAGCTTGCTGTCTTTTTGCAGCTCGTTCTGCAGTTTGTTCAGCAAAGCGGTCAAAAATATCGTTCATTTCATCAAGTGTTTCTGCCTCGACTAACGCTACCTTAGTCCGGGCAGCACGCGGAATACCCTTGATATAGTACGTAGATAACCCACGGAACTCACGAACTCCAACATATTCACCCTTTAAATCAACTAAACGATTAAGATGATCTTTGGCCATTTCAATCTTTTGTTCTGGGGTTGCTTCTGGGAGCAGCTCACCAGTCTCTAAGTAATGTTCAGTCCGCTTTAGCATCCATGGGTTACCCATTGCTGCCCGACCGATCATTGCGGCGGTTGCGCCAGTCATATCAAGAATCTTCTTAGCATCTTCTGGTGTCTTCACATCACCATTAGCCATGAACGGAATTTTCAATTGACTCGCTACTTCTTTTAGTATATTCCAATCTGCTTGTCCCGTATACATTTGTTTTCGAGTTCGACCATGCATCGCAATCGCGCTAGCTCCTGCACGTTCAGCTGCTAAAGCATTTTCAACAGCTAAAATATGCTTGTCGTCCCAACCAGTTCGCATCTTAACGGTAACTGGCTTCTTAACAGCATCAGTAACATATGACACCATTTCATAGACTTTATTAGGATCCAGTAACCACCGTGCACCCGCGTCAGTTTTTACAACCTTATTAACAGGACACCCCATATTTATATCAATCACGTCAGCTGCTGTATGTTGATCTACATACTTAGCAGCCTCAACTAATGTCTCTTTGGTTCCACCAAAAATTTGAATTCCCATTGGATGTTCTTCCGGGTCGACATCCATCATATTTAAAGTTCGTTGATTATGATACACAATGCCACGGTCTGAGATCATTTCACAGACAACGTAGCCAGCACCAAATCTTTTACAGATAACCCGAAAGGCGGAATTGGTTACTCCAGCCATTGGTGCAACAACAACTTGATTAGGAATTTCAACGTTACCGATCTTCCATTTCATTTTTTCACCTCATTACTGCTTAAGAAACTGTGCTGGCCATCCAGTTTCATTTTTAATTATCCGATAACTCAACTATCATAGCATATCAACACGCTTAGCACCAAAAATTACTTTTCATCTGTTGATTTTTTATCATCATTTGCAGTCATTTCCGCGTAGATCTTCTTTAATTCGTCTTCGCTAAATTCGTACTTCTTCCCGCAGAATTGGCAAACAGCTTCCGCATGGTGGTCTTCGTCAATCAATTTCTTCATATCATCTTTAGAAATACTTGCAAGGGCATGTGTAAAACGCTCCTTTGAGCAATCACATGCATAACGAACCGGCATCGTTTCAAGGATCTTTAAGTCATCACCAAAAATTTTCTTTAAAATATCTTCTGGCGTATCACCATCACGTAACATTTGTGATACCAATGGCAAGCTCTTCAATGTCTTTTCAAGCTTGCTGATTTCTTCATCGCTAGCACCAGGCATTACTTGAATCATGAAGCCACCAGCAACGTCAATATTTTCATCAGGGTTAACGAATACTGAAAGGCCAACTGCTGAAGGAATTTGTTCAGATTGAGCAAGGTAGTAAGTAAAGTCATCACCAAGTTCACCAGAAACTAAATTTACTTCGCCGGTATATGGTGTCTTGTCGCCAGGAGCCATCTTGGTTACAGAAAGAGTTCCTTGATTACCAATTGCCTTTGCGACATCGATCTTCCCCTTATCATTGGCTGGTAAAGAAACGTGTGGATTACCCATGTAGCCTTTTACGGTTCCTTCAGCAGTTCCATCCGCAATAATAAAGCCAACTGGACCATTTCCCTGAATCTTAACCGTCATTCCTGCTTCTCCTTGTAAACTAGAAGTAGCCAAGAGAATCGTTCCAATTAACGTTCGACCAAGGGCAGCCGAAGAAGCACTCCATGTATCATGAATTTCGTGTGCCTTTTGAACGACTTGGGTAGCATTTACAGCATAAGCCCGAAACTTTCCATCCTTAGTCATTGACTTTACTAAATAATCTGTTGTTTTCATTTTAAATTTCTCCTTAAAATTAATCCTAAAGAAAAAACGGAAGATCACCACCTACCAATCAGGTTTTGTATCTTCCGTTTTTTCAATAGTTTACTTGTCTTCAGAATTGTCTGAATCATCACTTGATTGTGAATCATTTGAGTTGTCACTCTTAGTATCGGATGAATCATTTTGATTATCCTTTGCTTCATCGTGACGCTCATTTTCCAATCGTTCAAGTTCACGCTTGGATTCTTCAAAGGTTTGTGCACGTGCCTCTTCGTCTTCAGCAGCCACATCCTTATCAGGAACTTTTCCAGTCTTATAAAGGCTAAGAATTTGTTTTTCATCAAGCGTTTCGTATTTGAGTAATGCTTCAGCGATTTGCTTATGTTGTTCACGGTGCGTCTCAATAATGTGTAAGGCGGTTTCGTGCCCTTCAGTTAAGATTCGACGTACTTCTTCATCAACTAAAGCAGCAGTCTTTTCGGAGTAAGGTGATTGGTCATAGCCTTGACCTGTAAAGACCTGACCAGAACTTTGCAGTTCTACCGGACCAATCTTATCACTCATTCCGTACTGGGTAACCATCGAACGAGCAATTTGGGTTGCTTGTTCAAAGTCATTTGAAGCTCCTGAAGATTGTGACTTAAAGACAAGCTCTTCAGCAGCTCGTCCACCCATCAGACCAGCGATTTGTTCCATCGCATTCTTTTTCGACATTAACATCTGATCTTCACGTGGAAGCATGATAGCATATCCACCTGCGCGACCACGTGGGACAATGGTAACCTTGTGCACAACTCGTGCGTCATTTAATACAAGACCCACAATCGTGTGACCCGCTTCGTGGTATGCAACAGTCTTTCGTTCTTGTTCAGATTGGACACGGTTATGCTTAGCTGGTCCAGCAATCACCCGGTCTTCTGCTTCATCTAAGTCAGCAGCATCAATTTCAGTTTTGTTCCGCCGTGCAGCTAATAAGGCCGCTTCGTTTAATAGGTTAGCTAAGTCAGCCCCAACAAAACCGGGAGTCTGTTTAGCAATTTCCTTTAAATCAACGTCGCTTGCCATTGGTTTGTTCTTAGCATGAACTCGTAAAATGGCTTCACGACCCTTAACATCTGGACGACCTACTAAAATCTTTCGGTCAAAACGTCCTGGACGTAAAAGGGCGGGATCCAAGACATCTGAACGGTTAGTAGCTGCCATGACGATGATTCCTTCATCGCCTTGGAAACCATCCATTTCAACTAACAATTGGTTCAAGGTTTGTTCACGTTCATCGTGACCGCCGCCCATGCCATTTCCACGGCGCCGACCAACGGCATCAATTTCATCAATAAAGATGATTGCTGGAGCAGCTTTCTTGGCTTGATCAAACAAGTCACGAACACGACTAGCACCAACACCGACGAACATTTCAACAAAGTCAGAACCAGAGATTGAGAAGAATGGTACCCCTGATTCACCGGCAACCGCCTTAGCTAGCAAGGTCTTACCAGTACCTGGAGGCCCCTCCAGTAAAACACCAGATGGAATACGAGCACCAAGCTTAGTGAATTTCTTTGGATTCTTCAAGAATTCAACGATTTCAACCAATTCTTGTTTCTCTTCTTCTTCACCGGCAACATCTGAGAAACGAACTTTGTTTTTCTTAGCATCAGATGGCTTGGCCTTGGTCTTACCAAAGCTCATCACTCCACGGCCACCCCCACCTTGACCAGCTTGGCCCATCATCATGTAGAAGAAGAAAATCATGATGACCAATGGCAAGACAGTCAACAACAGGTTCATCCAGACACTATTAGATTCTTCAGCACGAGTACTAATCTTTACATTATGACGGTTAGCATAGTTTTGAAGTTGACTAACAGTTACGTCACTTTCCAAAACAGAACTTTGGAATTGAGTTACCTTATTGTTTCGTTGTGGTGTAAGAGCAAAGCCAGTATTGTTGGCGGAATTGTCATTGTTTGACTGAGGTTTACGGTAAGTACCCGTAACCTTATATACCCCACCATTTGGCTGAAGCTGAACGCTCTTAACCTTATTACTCTTCAGTTCGGAGATAAACTCGCTTTGGGAAACTGTCTTACTTTGTCCTGTTGAGGCATTGCCCCCAAAGAAGAAGTAGGCGATTCCCATAATACACAAGAACATCACGGCATAGAAGAGAACGTTATGAGTAAAATTATTTTTTTTACGATTGTTGTTCATAACAACCTCCTATCTACCAGCAACGATATTTTATAATTGTAGTCATTATCATAGCATATTTGACAAATATTGACCATTAATTTTACAGAAGAATTAATAGTTTTATCGCCAATGTTATTAATAATACATACTACATATTTACGGATCCATAAAAATGGACGTTAATTAAGAATATCTTTAAAATACCGTCCATTTAATATTGATTTTTCCGTCATCCTAATTATCTAACATTTTTAGTCATTTTGGTATACAGATGGCTTCAAAATTCCAACATATGGTAAATTTCGGTAGAATCCTTTGTAATCAAGGCCATACCCTACCAAGAACTCTTTAGGAACCGTAAAACCAACATAATCAGGTTCGACATCTACTTCCCGACCTTCTGGCTTATTTAATAATGAACAAACCTTTATGCTCTTTGCTCCCCGGTCGGCTAAAAGTTCCATCAAGTACTTCAAAGTATGACCGGTATCAACAATATCTTCCATAATTAGAACATGCCGATCTTTAACATCTGTTTTCAAATCATGAATAAGTTTAACTTTTCCAGTCGAACCTAAGCCACCAAAATAACTAGAAACATCAATAAAGTCGATTTGGGCCATGATATCTAGCCGTTCAATCATATCAACAGTAAATAAAACTGCTCCGCTTAGAACGGAAATGATAATTGGCCGTTTATCCTTATAATCTTTTGTTAAGTCCGTTGCTAATTCGTCCATTCGTTTGCCAAGCATTTCTTCGCTGTATAAGACACGCTCAATATCGTTATTCATTTACCTTCTTCTCCTTATTTTTTATTCCAATAAAACATGACCGACATGTCTGCTGATAGCCGGTTGGCCGTTCAAACCAACTCCACTTTCGGTTAACTATCCAGACGACCTCGTCATGCGCATCAACTAGGACCATTTGCTGGTCACGCTGTTTTCGGGAAACTTTTTGGTCAATTAGGACCCGCTTGACTAACTGGTGATGACCATTTTTTAAGCGAATACGATCTTTTTGTCGCCATTGTCGTAGACGCAGCGGAAATTGATCTGGAGCAAGCCATTGCAAAACTACCTGCTCTTCATCATTGAAAAACGACTTTTCAGCTGACACTGCCATTAAGTTTATTGGATCTACTTGATACCATTGTTCCAATTTTATCACATGATCTTGGGGCTTTTGTAGGTTCTCAAGCGGATTATCCAATTTTTTTAACACACAAGTAGCGTAGGCTTTCTCAAGAATATATCGATGCGGCAACTCAATGATTTGCTGTGGCTTTTGCTCGTTTTCTAGGATCTGCAGCAGTTCATCAAGTTGCTGGTCCTTAATATCATATATTCCTTGTTGATTAAACCATTGTCGTAAAATTTCTTTTCGAATGATTTCCTTATTTTGCAATAATCTTGCCAGGATCATCCTTCCTTGTTGATCAACACATGCTGCTAATTGATCTGCCACTTCTTGATCACGCCAGGCAAGGAGATCCGTTAACTGTTGATGATAGCTTTCGAGGTGAGAAAGCAACTGAGGATTCTCTTCTTCAAGCATTGGAATTATCGCATGCCGAAATCGATTCCGTTGAATGTTCAAGTCCTTATTTGTCTTATCCTCATACCACTTAAGATGATGCTGCAAAGCATATTTCTTTAACTGCTGTTTACTAAAGGGTAAAAGCGGCCGAATTAAGGTTCCAGAAGCAAATGGTCGCCGATCTCGTATTCCCACTAATTGACTCAACTGACCACCACGAGCCATCTTCATCAGCATTGTTTCTGCTAGATCATTTTGGTGGTGTGCAGTTAGCAGAATGCTTGCCTGATTATCTTTCATCACTTCCCGGAAAAATTGGTAGCGTGCTTGACGGGCAGCGTTTTCGACCCCGGTCTGTGGATGAAGATCTTGTGGCCAGTGTGCAACTGCTAGTTTTAAATCATTTTGTTTACAATACTGCCGAATGAACCGTTCTTCAAGCTGGCTTTGTTTTCGTAACTCATGGTTCATATGGGCAACGATAATCTGGGGACGATATTTTAACGGCAAGTGCTGCAAGAGATCTAACAGAACCATCGAATCGACTCCGGTTGAGACAGCCACTACCACCTTATCTTGGGTAGCAAAAAAGCGACTCCTTACTAGGTGTCGCTCAAATGCTTGTTGTAAATCCGTCATATTAGCTCCGCCGACCACCACGGCCGCCACGCTTACCATCAGTTTGACGTTTCAAAGTAGATAAACGTGATTCGCTTTCTTTTAAATAGCCAGCTAACATGTCATTAAAGTCTTCGTGTTGGTGACTGTTGTGGTGGCGACCACTAAAACCACCACGGAAGTTATCATTGTGACCACGGAAATTATTATTCCGTTCGTGGTGAAAATCACGGTGATTATTTTCACGATGACGGTTATTTTCATGATGATCTTGATGTTCACGAGGAGCTGCGGCCTTGATTGAAAGAGCAATCTTACCGTCATCACCAATCCGTGTTACTTTTGCTGTAACTTCATCCCCGACAGCCAATACATCATGAACATCCTTGATATATTTATCAGAGATTTGACTGATGTGTACTAGCCCTGTCTGATTATCATCTAAATCAACGAATGCACCAAAATTAGTGATTCCTGAAACTTTACCTGAAACCTTTGCTCCAACTTCAATTGCCATGAAACCTATAGATCCTCCTGAACCATCTCATATTTTTGTATTTGAGTATATCATAACTTCATCTTGAAAACGTATGAAAATAACTAAACTTCTCATAAAAAACTAAGCTGAAAAATCACCCAATTACATTCTCAATTTTAACATTTAAAATATTCTAACCCTACTAAAACATCCTATTTTGTGATCATTAGTTCAAATTATAGATTATCTCGCCCTTCTTAGAGTAATTATACTTAGCACGGATAACCTGTTGAATATATTCGGGATTATGCAACATTTTAATCTGACGTTGTAGTTGTTGATTCTTTTGTTTTTGTTTTGTTAATTGTGATTGTGCTTGTCGAATATTGCCATTAATATCCGCTAATGTCCGTTTGCTTTGAAATATCTGAATTCCAAAGATTAAGAATATAACCAAAAAAACAGCAATAATCCGCTGACAACGGCGCTTATGCACATGCCGATTATATGTTTTTTGATTCGAAACCTGGCGGGCATATAGGGTATTTAATTGTGAAACTTTGCTATCAGATTGTCCTTTCATCTGACATCCCTCTCCATTTTAACTTATCACACTTTAAGTATAGCAAGATACCGCGGAGAATGTCCATATGATTATCAACTTTTTTATATCTCAGAAGATATTATAGTTGGTCAAAGGATTCCGCGTAAGTTTCATCAACAATTTCATACATATCTTCCGCTTCACTCTTTTTCGTCGTTTCAACAATCCGATTAATCTTAACTGTTTCTGTCTTATTACCAAACTTAATTGTTAAAGTATCACCAACCGCTACCCGACTGGATGATTTTGCTGATTGACCATTAATTAAGATCCGTCCTTGATCCGCGATTTCCTTAGCAATTGATCGACGTTTAATAATCCGTGATACTTTTAAAAATTTATCTAATCTCATTTTTCCGCTCCTTTTTCATCGGCTTGAATAACGTTTCCTAAAGTCGTTACAAATTGTAGTAGCTGGTGAAGCCAATCATCAGTAGTCATTTTAGGTTGAATAACCAGCCGAATCGTTAGTTGCTGATTGTCTTCACCGATTGTTGCTTTAAATCGCGTATTAGCTAGCTCCTTAATTATTGCAGGGGCTTTAATCAAGCGGCTAGCACGTTCAGTAAACTTGATATTAATATTATCCCGTTGCCGCTTAATCTCAGCAATCATTGCCAGGTCAGCATGATTCTTCAATTGACTTACAAGCAACAGCGTCCCAACCGGTGCCGGGTAATCGCCAAACCGATCAATCAAGTCACCTTGAATATCAATAACTTCTTCATCTGTCTTAGCCTGGCGAATTGTCTTATATAATTCGATCTTTTGCCGTTGGTCTGCAATATAATCCGTTGGTAGGTAAGCTTCAACCCCTAACTCAACTTCTGCATCGGAGTGAATAGTTTGCTTCTTACCCTGCTTTTTAGCTACCGCATCACTAAGCATCGCTGAATATAGGTCATAACCAACAGAATCGATAAATCCATGTTGTTGTTTCCCCAAGAGATTACCAGCTCCCCGAATAGCAAGGTCTCGCATTGCAATCTTAAATCCAGATCCCAACTCTGTAAAATCACGAATTGCAGCTAGCCGCTTTTCTCCTAATTCTGTTAGGACCTTATTAGGCTGATACATAAAGTAAGCATAGGCCACCCGATTACTACGACCAATCCGTCCGCGAATCTGATATAGCTGAGCTAACCCCATTCGATCAGCATTTTCAACAAAGAGGGTATTAGCATTTGGGATATCAACCCCCGTTTCAATAATCGAGGTAGTCACTAATACATCATAATTTCCTTGAATAAACTCATAGAGGACTGTCTCCAGTTCATTTTCACTCATCTGACCATTAATATAGCCAATTCGGGCTTCAGGAACAAGTTCTTGTAACCATGCCACCGTCTCTTCAATGTCATGAACGCGATTGTGAAGGTAATAAACCTGTCCGCCACGTTGCATTTCACGAATGATCCCATCGCGAATCGCACTACTATTTTGTTCCATTACATAGGTTTGGATTGGGTAACGACCAGCAGGCGGTGTTTCAAGAACTGATAAGTCTCGTACGCCCAGCATTGACATGTGCAACGTCCGGGGGATGGGGGTTGCTGTCAAGGTTAAAACATCAACATTATTTTTTAATTGCTTTAGTTTTTCTTTATGTTTTACCCCAAAGCGCTGTTCTTCATCAACAATTAATAGCCCAAGATCCTTAAACTCAACATCCTTTGATAGGATTCGGTGGGTTCCAACAACAACATCGACGCTTCCATCCTTTAGCCCTGCTTCTGTCTCTTTTAGCTCTTTTGGCGTCTTGAAACGTGACATCAAGGCAATGTTGATTGGGAAGCCTTCAAACCGGCGCATCAGGGTGTTGTAGTGTTGCTGGGCAAGAACAGTTGTTGGCACAAGGAAGGCAACCTGCTTTCCTCCAGTGACCGCCTTAAAAATTGCCCGCATTGCAACTTCGGTTTTACCATAGCCGACATCCCCCACTAATAGGCGATCCATCGGCTTTGGCTTTTCCATATCCTCTTTAATTTCATCAATACTCCGCAACTGATCACGAGTCTCATTATATGGAAAATTAGCATCAAATTGTTTTTGGAGATAATCGTCTTTCGGAAAAGCATATCCTTTCTCCGCTTCTCGCTTAGCATATAAATCAACTAATTCATCAGCGATATCTTCAATTTTTGAAGAAACGCGCCGCTTAGCCTTTGCCCATTCGTTACCGCCAAGCTTGTTGATATGCGGGGTCTTAGATTCTGATGATACATACTTTTGGACAAGATTTAGCTGGGTTACTGGCACATATATCTGAGCGTTATCTCGGTAATTGATGATCATGTAGTCTTGGTGAACATGGTCAACTTCCATCGTCTTAATTCCACTAAAAATCCCAATTCCATGATTGACATGAACTACATAGTCACCTGGTTTAAGGTCAGTATAATTTTTTAATCGTTCGGCGTTGGCAAGTTTTTGTGGACGATGATGAACCTTTTTTACCTGCTTAAACATCTCGCTTTCTGTAATAACAACCAGCCCAGCAAGTGGCATTTCAAATCCATTGTTTAAGTTAGCAGCAACAATTTGAACAACATTCGGCTTGATATTTGTTAATTCAGTTTCTGTTGCGGTGATATCAAAGTCAGCAAGCGTTTGGGCAATTTGCTTTCGTCGTTCTGGACTATTAGCCATCAGTACTACCGTTTGCCCTTGATCAATCCACCGCTGAAGTTCGGCTTTCAGCAGTGGCATTTGACCAAAGAAACGTTGCATGGTTCTGCTTTTTAGGTCGGTAATTTGGCTAAGTTTAATATTACCGAGACCTTTTTTAAATAAGGCGCCATAAATTTGCGGATGCGGGTCTTTTTTTATTATGGCCGATACGTCATTGCTAAGATCTGGAACATCCGTTAATTGATGGTGAGCAACCTTATCTTTAAACCAGCCTGCATCTTCCTGGGTCATCTGCTTGGCAAATTGCTTTATCCGCGTCAAGTCATCAAAGTAAATTGTCCCATCATCAGGAAGATAATCAAATAAGGAATGCTTAGCCGGATAAACCAGGTTGCTAAATTCTAAAAGTTCATTAGGCAAGTGCTGGTTCTTAAGTGCGTTCAATAATGGTTCAAAGCGGTTAGCCACCTGCTGTTTAATATCCGCATCGTCAGCACTTAACTCCTTCCCCACCTTTTTATATTCAGTATCTAGCGCTTCATACACCCGCGAAAATTCAGTCGATGGGATAATAAAATCTGTCGCTGGCAGTATCTGAACTTCTTCAACATTATCAATACTCCGCTGAGTACTAGCATCAAAATACCGAAGTGAATCAACTTCTGTATCAAAAAGATCAATTCTAATCGGATTATCAGTGTTTAAGGCGTAGATATCAATAATCGACCCACGAATTGCAAAATCACCAGGACGCAAAACCATTTTTTGATATTGATACCCCATTGCGCTTAATTGTTGCCGAATTTTTGCTGGATCCACTTCCCCGCCAGTCTTAATCTTTAACGAGGACTGGGCAAAGTATTCTGGTGAAATAATATTGCGTCGTAACCCCGCAGCAGATGCAACTACAACTGCCGGTTCTTTATTAATCAACGCATTTAAGGCCAGTACCCGTTGAAGACGATAGTTAGGAGAACTAGTTGCTACTTCCGCTGCTAAAACCTCTTCAACCGGAAACTGGTAAACACGATTAGCAGGAAGAAGGTTCTCCAAGTCACTAGCCAATTCCTGCATATGGGAAATCGTGTCGGTCACTACTAGAATTGGTCGCTGCCCTTCTTTAGAAAGAGCACTTAGTAATTCGGTTCGCGCTGATCCAGAAATCCCCGTTATTAATTGATGGTTCTTGGGTTGGAGGTCAGCCGTAATTTGTTTAAATGATGGCGTCTTCTCGATTAAATTTTCTATTTGCACCATCAACGCCACCTTTCTATTTTAATTATAAGCATTCATTAATTTGGCAAAGTCTTCTCCATTAATCCAGTCTTCTAATGCATGCTCAGCTTGTTCAACTGCTTGGTCAAATTTAGGACGTTCTTCTTTAGAAAATTTACCTAAGACATGACTAACCACCGTTCCATGTTGGGGATGGTCAATCCCTACTTTTACCCGGTTAAAGTTCTTGGTTCCTAACGCGCTGATAATGCTTTTAAGTCCATTATGACCGCCTGAAGCCCCATGTGTTTTTAAACGTACTTTGCCAACTGGCATATCCAAGTCGTCATTAACAATTACGAGATCATCCAAGTCAATATCATAATAGTCTACTAGTGGTCCGACTGCTCGTCCTGAATCATTCATGAACGTCGTCGGCTTTACCAACATTACTTTTTCACCATTAATTATCCCACTAACTGCGACTGCTTCTTGTTTTAGGTGGGTGAATGCTCCCAGGTGATAATCTCGTGCTAGTTGATCAACCACCATAAAGCCAGTATTATGACGGGTTTCATCATACCGCGTCCCAATATTTCCTAAGCCAACAATCATTTTCATTGTTCTTTCATTCCTTTCACGCAAAAAAGCCGCACGGTCACTTTTCCCGTCCAGCATAAATTTTAACTAGTATTATACCCTATGTTACTTTTTTCAGCATACTAATTTGAATTAACAGCATAAATCTTCTAATCTTTTTCTAATCCTTTTGATAGAAATGTGTTATTATAGTGAGTGCATTTAATCGATAAAAAGGATGTTAATTATGATTTTCAATTCATTAATCAAACCCAAAGCAACCTTAACAACTCTTCCAGAAACAGCGACATTGGATGAGGCTCTGACTGTCTTGGAGGATACCGGCTATCGGTGTGTCCCAGTTCTTGATAAGTCAGGAAAGATCTTTCGGGGAAATATTTATAAGATGCATCTTTACCGGCATAAAGCACGACAGGGGGATATGCATTTACCGGTAACTGCATTATTAAAGAATGCTACTAAATTTATCTCAATTAACGCGGCTTTCTTCTCTATCTTCTTTGCTATTCGAGACCTTCCATATATTGCGGTATTGGATAATAATAATCAGTTTTATGGGATTTTAACCCATAATAGTCTTTTACGGATGTTAGCTGCTGGCTGGAACGTGAATAATGGGAGTTATGTTTTAACTGTTATTACTCCTGATGAACGGGGAGCGCTAGTAACGGCTGCTAAAGAAATCACTCGTTTTTGTCAGATCGTAAATGTCATTTCACTCGATCCAGAAGACGAAACAATGAAACGGGTCTTATACACCTTGCCTGCTGATGTTACTAAAGAAAAGATGGAACGGATTGTTAAACGACTCGAGAAAAAAGGGTTAGAAGTTTCAGAAATTGAAGACTTGCACCAAAGCTATTAAATATTAAAGAGAGTGGGAAATAACCCTCTCGACAAGGCGGTTGGCTAAGCTAGAACGATGATTAGCACGGCACGGGCTGATTATCGTTCGTACTTAGCCTCGAGCCTTGTGGTTATTTTCCACGTTATCTTACTATTGTTTATAAAAGCGGTTGAGGCTGAGAGAAAACAAAAGTTTTCTCCCAGCCCCTTTTAATTTTTAGAATATTAATTTCTGCTGGCGATTTCTCACCCAATTTTCCCACCTGCTTTCAACGCTTATTTCGCATTAACTACAACGTTTCCTAAACCGCTATCGAACTCAACTTCCCACTTACCAGCAGTGAGCTTAGGTGGTAAGACAAATGTTCCGGATGATACCATTTGGCCCTTGGTAAATGCTTTTCCTTGTTCAGCTAATTTTTGTACTAACCATTGGAGGGACTTAAAGGGATTGCCTAAAACTTCTGATGATACCCCTTCTTTTAATTTCTTACCATCTTTGAATAAAACGGCATGAACATTAGCAGCATCGTCAACATTTTCAAATACGCTATCTGCATCATGTTCTTCACCATATACAACAAGACCACCAACAGCACAATCAGCCATTACATTATATTTTCCTAAATCTGGAAACCAATCGACGAAACGGGCATCAGGCAATTCTAAGGCTCCCGCAACAGTTACCTTATGAAATAAATCTTCTAATGTATCACTAGGTTGCAAGTCTTCTTTTGCGCGGAAGGTTAATTCAACCTCTAATAACGGTTCATTTAACATCTGCAAGTCAACATCCGCCGGTGACTGGAGGAATCGTTCAGCAACTTGTTGTCCATACAATGGTGAATCAGCATCAAACATGTCTTGAGTTTCTTTACTAGTTAACGAAACTTTATAGCCAGCAGTTGGCTTTCCTTTTAACTTTACTACCGCATCTTGAACTGCATATGCGGTTTCATCATCAGCCACAACGTCTTTCCATTCTTCCTCTTTTAACGGCGTATTAGTGTCATAAGCTTCAAAAAGAGCCTTAGCAAATTCTTCCTGTCGTGCGTTTAATTCAGTCATAATAATTACCTCCAAGACAAAATATTTTCTTAAAATTTAGAAAGAAAAAAGCGTCCTTACATTGCTTTATCGCAATTGTAAGAACGCTTCTGCGCGGTACCATCCTACTTTGATCAACTCGTAGTCGATCCTCTCATTCACAAACAATCATTTGTGGCCAAAATAATGGATGGCAGCCAACCTCAGCTTACTTGGTTTCAGCCGGTAACTCAGGAACGATTAACAATTAGAAATCTCGATCAGCTCACACCACCCGCTAATTCTCTGTTACCAATTTCAAATCATTATTTCCTTCAACGTTTTTCTAATCTAAATTTAATTGTTGGATATAATATACCGACCATTCCCTAACTTGTCAATAACCATTATGAGATTTCTTTAATTTTATTTGATATTAACTTTGGTTTCAGCTGGTTTCGTCTCAGCAAGGACTTTCCCATGACGAATATTATAAAGAACTTCAACATGCTTATTAAGGGCATTATAAAAGTCGTGAGCATTCAATAAGATACAGTTTGCCGGTTTTCCTACTTCAATTCCATAATTATCACTAATATGCAATGTCTTAGCACCGTTATAAGTTACATAATTAAAGGCATCTTGCAGTTGGTGATACCCCATCAAGTGAGCAATATAAACACCCATCGTAACTGCATCTAACATGTTACCATCGCCGAGAGGATTCCACGGGTCTTGGATATCATCCTCACCAAAGGAAACATTAATCCCCGCTGCTGTTAATTCCTTAATCCGGGTAACGCCACGACGCTTTGGATAAGTATCGAAACGGCCGCCAAGGTGAACATTAACTAATGGATTAGATACAAAGTTAATATCACTCATCTTTAATAGTCGGAATAACTTATAAGTATAAGCATCATTATATGAGCCCATCGCTGTCGTATGACTAGCAGTGACCCGGTCTTTCATCCCTCGTTCATAGGCTTCGGTCGCTAAAACTTCAAGGTTACGCGAAGCTGGGTCATCGATTTCATCACAGTGAACGTCAACTAAACGATCGTACTTATCTGCGAGGGCCATTAAGAAATGGACGGATTGCCAACCATATTCAGTTGTAAATTCAAAATGGGGAATACCACCAACGACATCTAATCCTTCTTTAACCGCCTGCTCCATTAATTCACGTCCATGAGGATAGCTAAGAATACCTTCTTGCGGAAAAGCAACCAACTGCAAGTCGATTTGGTCTTTTAATTCTTCACGCAATTCAAGAAGAGCACGGACGGCAATTAAATGAGGATCAGTTACATCAACATGGCTCCGTACGTGTTGAATTCCATGACCAACCATATTCAGTAATGTCTTTTTCGCGCGCGATTTAACATCTTCCTTCGTTAAATCTTGTTTCCGTTCACTCCAAATCCGGATACCATCAAATAAAGTCCCGGTTTCATTCCATTCTGGCTGACCAGCAGTAAGCGTAGCATCTAAGTGAACATGAGAATCAACAAATGGTGGCAAAAGTAAATTTTCTTTACCGTCAATAACTTCTTCACCGTCATGGGGCGTTAAGTTAGCCTTAATCTCACTAAATTTTCCATTGAGAATTCGAACATCGACTACTTCTTCATGATTATCAACATGTACATTTTTTAATAGCATAATTCATCTTCCTTTCGGTCAACCAGCAACATAATTCCATAATATAGGATACCACTCAAACACATATCAATAAATGTGGCCCCAATCGTATTTACGAAGATTGGTAACTGATGAACACCTAAGAAGAAGGCAACCCCGATAGCAAAAACAATAATTGCTACCCAGTTGACGCCTCCACGATACCAATATTTTCCACCAACTTTACCTAATTCATCAACATCATATTGCCGATGAGCACGGAAATAAAAATCAGTACAAATAATGGCAATCGTAGGTCCTAACACCATCCCCACATAGTCAAGGAATGATTCAAAAGCACTCAAGAAACTACCGACAAACATCGGAATAAAGGTCACAACTGTCGCAAGCAATACGACGATCCATAATGAATACTTTAATTTGAGCTTTGTAAAGATATTTGAAAGAGCTGATCCGGCCGCTAATAAATTAACAGCATTTGCCGTCATCGAGGTCAAAATAATAACAAGAAGGGCAACTACCCCCAGTCCTAACTTACTAGCAATCGTTGAGGGATCAGAGTTATTTGCGTTATATACCCCACTTGAAATTGCAATACTAATTGTTGAAATCAGGCCGATGAAAGCAAACCATACAACCCCTAGTAAAGCACCAAGGAACGGCGTCAAAGTCGCATTCTTTTCTTTAGCAGTAAAGCGGGTGAAATCAGCACCGGCAGTTACCCAGGCTAAATTAAAAGCTGCTACATAATCGACCGCCGCACCGACTGCCATTTTTGATTGCGCAGGAACATGCCAATTTACAATTTGACTGAAGGAAACGGTTCGAAAAACAGCTACTGACTCCCAAATGACGAATACAAGAACAAGGATTATCCCTAACCGCTCAATCATTTGGACTGAATGTGATCCGCTAGAAACACTAATAATATGGAGAATGCTCATGATAATAATCCCGACTACTAGCCCTAAATAGCCGCCATGTTGTCCCCACACAGGCCATCCTAATAAGTCATGGAAAAGAATGCTTACCGACTGGGCCGCAATAAAAGTATTAACTGCTGTCCAACCAATAAATTGAGTAATATTAACTAATGATGGGAGATAACTGCCCCGTTCACCAAAGGAGGCACGACTTAAAGTCATCGTCGATACCCCAGTCTTATAACCAATGTAACCTACCAAACTTAAAAATACATATGATAAGGCAGATGACAATACTAAGACCTTCATGGCAACCGAAAATCCACAAGCGGCGAGCACTCCGCCAACAAACCAGGTTCCATTATTGGCATTTGCACCGACCCACGTGGCAAACATATCCCAAGTATTAGTCTTTCTGTTCTTCATTGGAATACTAAAAATTGTTGTCCCCTTTTGCTCTTTCACAAGATATCCTCCTTAGACCTAAAAAGCTCTAGTCCCTTTAATGGTCCTAGAGCTTTACAAAAGAGGAAGCATAGTTTTGTGCCCACTATGCTTATATTATTTTGTCTTTTGTAGTCTCTCTGGGCTACATTAAAAGAACCGTGATTAATTCAATAGTGAGTATACGAGTTCTGACGCAAATTGTCAAACTCATTTATTTTCATCATAGGCTGCACTTAATCCCACACTAATCGTTAATGCTTTATCCACTTTTGCCATTGTCTCTGGCGACAAATGAGCAATTCGGTCTTTTAATCGTTGTTTATCAATCGTTCGTAATTGCTCCAATAAAATGACCGAATCATGAGTTAACGGTAACGACTTACCTTTTAGTTGGACATGAGTAGGCATCTTCTTTTTTTGCATTTGGGCAGTAATCGCAGCAATGATCACTGTTGGACTATAATGATTTCCCACGTCATTTTGAAGGATCAGGACTGGACGAACGCCCCCCTGTTCCGATCCAATTACCGGGGATAAGTCAGCGTAATAGATGTCACCCCGTTTTACTTTTCGTTTTGTCATTACCTTCGCTTCCCTTAATTATTTACTTTGGTGATAAATGCGATGAACCCGATTACTAATATTAGTTAGGATTTCATAGTTAATAGTTCCGGCCTGCTCAGCTAAATCAGTTGCTGTAATTTCTTGGTCACCGGATTTGCCCATCAATACTACTGGAGTGCCGACTGGGTAATACTTAGGAAGCCGAATCATCATTTGATCCATACATACTCGTCCGGCAATATCACAAAATTGACCGTCAACTAATACCTTATAACCAGTCATACACCGGGGATAACCGTCAGCATAACCAATCGGCAAAGTGGCTAGCCATTCATCTTGCTCCGCTGTATAAGTAGCACCATAGCTGACAGATCTTCCTGCCTTTAACTGCTTAACAAAAGAAATTGATGAAACTAATGAACTAACGGGCTGTAAATCAAGCGTTAATTTCAAGTCACGTCCAGATGGGTTTTGTCCGTACATTGAAATCCCCATTCTAACTGTATTAGCCGTGATTTTTTCCCGATGCCATAAACCAGTCGCTGAATTTGCCATATGAACATATGGTGGCAGTTCGTCAAGACTGGCAACAAATTGATGCCACCGTTGAACCTGTTGGTTAAAGTAATTTTCATCAGGACTATCAGCAGTTGCAAAATGCGTGAACATCCCTTCAAATTCAAATTCAGGACTATCAAGCAACTTAACAGCTTGCTTAAATGTAGCGACCTCTGTAAAACCAATCCGGCCCATTCCTGAATCAATTCCCAGATGAACTTTTAATGGTTTCTTAGGCTTGGCAACTTGTGCTAGTTGATGATATTGTTCAAGCCAATCTAAGGAGCCGACTGTTAAAGAAACTCCGGCTTGAGCAGCAATCAACGCATCTTCAACTGGCGTAATTCCAAGGACAAGCATCATGGCTTCAATACCGTTATCCCGCAATTCCAACGCTTCGTCTAAAATTGCTACGCATAAACCACTTGCACCACTGGTCATTGCTGTTTGGGCAACTGGAATCAATCCATTGCCATAAGCATTTGCTTTTACAACAGCAAGGATTCTACTATTTTCGGGCAAAACTTTTTTCTGTTCTTGAATATTATGACGTAATGCATCTAAGTCCACTATTAATGATGTATCTCGCAAACGACCATTAACCATTTATTTATTCTCACTTTCTAAAATTACTTCTGTCATTACTAACGTGGCAGTATGACTCACTGAAGCATGAGCATTACCATTATACGGCGATTTAATCACAATTGGCGCACCATATTGGTTATCAATGATTTCAATATCATGAAAGCCTAGTTTAGCACCAATTCCCGTTCCATATGCTTTAGCAAAAGATTCTTTTAGTGACCACCGACCAGCAAGATATTCTACTGATCGTTGACCGCTAAATTGACTATATTGTTCTAGTTCAGTCGGTGTCAATACATGCTGGATGAATTGAGAATGCGCTGTCGCAGCTTTCTTAACTCGTTCAATCTCGGTTATATCGATTCCAATCCCCTTAATCATCGAGCGTTCGTCTCCTTAATTATCACTATTATCTACCGCTTAATCTTATCGAAAATAAGCACTTCTTGCAATGTTAGTGTAAGATTTTCATAGGTTGGATGAATAATTCATCTGGTCGTGGAAATCTTTTTTGTAGACCAATTTACTTATTTACAAAAAA
>NZ_LN887316.1:0-16662 GCF_036621895.1 Limosilactobacillus reuteri subsp. porcinus | reverse complement strand
ATTGACACAGTTCAGGATCGTATTAAACAACTAACTATGCGCCAAAACGCTAAACAAATGTCTAATCACTATCAATTTTTAGAAGATAAACGAATTGACAGTTTGGCGAAAGCTAATGCCATTCAGAACTATCGGAAAGCTTGGAATGCTTTTCGGAAGGTCCACACCGCTGGTGTTCCTAAATTTCATCGAAAGAGTTATCGCTGGCGTTATCAAACCAATTGTCAATACCCAGGGCAAAAGATTGCGTTGCTAACTAACGGTACAGTCTGTTTTCTAGATAATAGCCATGTCAAAGTCCCTAAAATCGGACTGTTACGGGTTGCCGGTTCTCAAGCACGTCTTTTGAAGAGAATGTGTGAGACTAGAATTGGTACTGTGACATTGATTAAAGATCCAGCGGATCACTTCTTTCTATCAATGCAACTAGCTTCAGATGAATCTTTTGTTAAAGTGTCCCAAGCTAATCACGGACATATCGGAATTGATCTTAATACTGATAATTTCTTAACCGATAGTGACGGTAACACAGTTCCTAATCCACGATATTATCGCACTATTAAAGGCAAATTAGCCAAAGAACAGCGTATTTTATCTAGACGGCAACGGCGTGTCAAAAAAGAACATCGTTCTTTACGCGATAGTAAAAATTACCAAAAGCAACGCTTGTTAGTTGCCAAACTCCATGCCAAAGTAATGAACCAAAGACATAATTTTCTCCAACAAATCTCTACTGCATTAATCAAGAACCACGATTTAGTAGTAGCTGAGGAGTTGCGTAGTAAGAACATGCTCAAGAATCATGCTTTAGCGCTTAGTATTTCTGACGTTGGCTGGCGTTCCTTTCTCGGCATGTTAGCTTATAAAGCAGATTTGTATGGTCGTCAATTTATTACAATCAGCCCAAGAAATACTACCCAAACATGTCACAATTGTGGCTTTGTGATGGGCACTAATGGCACGGACAAACTAACGTTAGCTGACCGAAAATGGACTTGTCCTAACTGTGGTACTCACCATATTCGTGACTGGAACGCAGCTGAAAATATTCTTGATAAGGGAATAGTTAAACTAGCTTAGCTTATCTGTCCCTATGGCAACCTGGGGACATAAAAGGCGTTGGTAATTAGACGACCACTGTTTGATTATAACTTCGGTTGATCAAATAAGTTGTCCCTATCTACGCAAATTGTGGTCTGAAATCCACGAGGGTTTTCGGCTCACAAGCCACTAACTTTAGTCAGTGGTGGTTGACTCTGACGCTAAATTATACCATGAAATAATCATCCAGACAGGAGTATATTTTAAGCAAAGGGAGCGACTCGTGACTTCGTTTTTCGACGCGAAGCTAGCCTCTGGGTGCCCCCGCAAGCAACAATAGGCCTCCAATATTCGGCTTTTTTACCGGGCGTTGGAGGCCATCGTTGTACTGCGCCATTTGTCTTTTGTGAAAATAACTTGGCTTATGTCACAGTCCCTTTAAAACTAATTTTTCAAAAAGTTAGCTACCAGTTCCAAAATTTTTTGGCGTTGTGAGCCATTAAACATATGCCCTTCTTCCGGAATTAAATGCAACTCACTGTTAGGCATGATTACATTATATTTCTTTGATGCTTCAGGGGAAACCACATTATCAGCTAACCCATGAATTAGCAGTGTGGAGCCACTATAATGTTGCGCTGTTTCGTAAATTGGTAAAAGCTGCGCCGTTCGGAAGTAGTCGCCACCAACGGTAAAGCCATGCACATCAACCGTTTCTGGTATATGGTTAGGGTCATATTGGCTTCCCTGACAAACTCCTTTTAGTGCATCATCTTTCAAGGTTGCAGCAGGTGCCAGCAGTACTAGTTTTGTAATAATATCGCGATAATAAGCCCCCAGCATCGAAGCAACTACCCCACCTTGCGAATGACCAATTAGGTAAATCTTCTTTGCTTGCATAGTTATGTGAGCATAGTCAATGATTTTCATTCCATCCAGGATTTCACTGAAAACTGTCATATCCTTGAATTCACCATCACTATGGCCAGTCCCATCAAAGTCAAAGCGTAACGTTGGAATTCCTTGTTGGTTTAAATAGTGCGAAAGAGAATATAGAATTTTAGAATCATCATATCCCAGATTGCCCTTAAAGCCATGCATCAGAATTGCAATCGTATCGTTTTTAATCGTCGTTGTTCCCTCAAGAAGGCCATATAGTTTTAGACCATCTCGTTTGATTGTTATTTCCATCAAACCACCTCTCGCCTATTATACACTGTTTGACTTAGTGTTTTAGTTTCTCCAACATTTCCCGGTGGTGAGCCTCGTGCTTCTCATCCACCTTAACAAAGAAGTAAGAAACCGCGGCTAGGATGGCAACTACAACACCAACTGTAATCGTCTTAATTGTAAAATTGGTTACCATGTAGCACGAGATTAAGAGTGCTAACACTGGAATGATATATTTTCCGGGAAGCTTAAACCCGTGATTAGGGAATTCATTAGTATGTTTAAACTTAATTACTGCTAAAATTGATGGAACATATTGAACAAACGAAGCAAGCACAATACAAGAAACAAGAAAGAGGTAAGATTGCGTAACTAATAACATTGAAATAACGGCTGTCAGGATGATTGCTACCCAGGGTGCATCATGGCGGTTCTTTTTACCAACCCACTTTGGCAACATCGCGTGTTCATTCGCTAGTGAGGAAATTAATGACGGAGTGTTAAAGGAGGCCGCAAATGCAACCCCGAAAATACTGATTAACATTCCCACAATTACTAAAATGTATCCCCATTTACCGACACCAGTTCCAAAGGCATTTGCAATTGGCGTACTATATTTTGACATCCTAGTTCCCAAAATACCGATTGCTACCAGCATCATTAGCGAATACATAATCGTTACACTAACCATTACGGCGATTAACACACGCGGAATATTTTTCTCCGGATCAGTCATTTGCTTTGCGGCAATTGGAATAAAGGAAAAGCCGGTAAACATATAGAAAACAACACTAAAAGCTGCTCCAAAATGTTTGGCAAGCGGCATTGCCCCGGTGGTTGCTGCATGAGGAATTACCGGTGAAAAATTAGCAAAGTGAATGCAAAAAACGCCAATAACAATAAAAGCAAGAATCGTAATCATTTTTGCAGCTGAAGAGAGGTTATCGACCAACTTAACAAGCGTTCGGCCAAAGAAATTAATAATTGAGAATAATAAAATTAAGCCAAAAACAGAAACATAGTATACCCAATGAGTATTAAAAATCGGTAAAAAGCTTCGGAGAGTTGTCAACAAAGCTACCACTTCGGCAGATAAAGTACAGCATCCTAGAAACCATGTAAAGATGCCGAGCTCATAGCCAGTAAACCGGCCAAATGCATTATAGGAATAAAGCCATGCCGCGCCCGATCCGGTAAACCGACTAGAAAGGTCTGCATAACATAATGCAACCATGCTAACCGTAATCGCTGCACAGAGTAAGACAAGGACACTTGCTAAATTCATATCCTTATAGATAACTTGTGGTAGCAAAAAAGCACCTGAACCAATAACACCATTAATACCTAAAAAGTAAATTGAAATAAACGATAACTTTTTAGGATTTTTCTTTTCCGTATTGATAAGCTCCACCTTCTATCCTTTATAACAAAAATAATATTACCTTCATTTAAAGTCTATTCTTATTTTAAAGGGTTTACAAGTAAGGCAAGTTAACCAATCTTTATATTTCCAAACAAAAAAAGACCGAGTTAAACTCGATCTCTTTTCTTAATTTATTAAGTGTTTAATTAGCAATCAGTAGCTGATTACTTAAGACCCTTCCAAGTCCAGTTAGTAACTTCTGGTAAGTCCTTACCTTCTGAACGGATGTAGTGGTTGTGCTTGTTGATCATGTTGTCCATCTTGGCAACAAATGCAGCACTCTTTTGTTCGTAACCAGGAACACTTTGGATAGCGTCCTTAGCTAAGTGGAACCGGTCAAGTTCGTTTAATACACGCATGTCGAATGGAGTGGTGATATCACCATTTTCTTCGTATGAGTGAATGTGAACGTTACGGTTAGCACGATCGAAGAACAATGCTTGGATCATGTCACGGAATCCGTGCCATGCAAAGATAACTGGCTTGTCAGTAGTGAAGTAACTATTGAATTCAGCATCAGTTAAACCTTCAGGGTTCTTGTCAGTGTTCATCAAACGCATAATTTCGATGATGTTGATGTAACGAATCTTCAATTCAGGGAAGTTGTCATGAAGAATGTCAATAGCTGCAAGAGCTTCTTCAGTAGGTTCAGTACCAGAAGATGCAAATACAACATCTGGTTCAGTACCTTGGTCAGTAGATGCCCAGTCAATGTAGCCAAGACCATTGTCAGCCAATTGAGTAGCTTCATCAATAGAGAACCATTGTGCACGTGGGTGCTTAGAAGTTACGAAGAGGTTGATGCATTCTTGGTTACGGAATGCCTTGTTAGATACAGCCATTAATGAGTTAGTATCTGCTGGCAAGTATTCCTTAACGAGGTCTGGACGTTCCTTTTCAAATAAGTGAGTCAATAGACCTGGATCTTGGTGAGTGTAACCGTTGTGATCTTGTTGGAATACAGTAGAAGTATCAACAAAGTTCAATGCTGGGTATTGGTGACGCCAGTAAAGATCCTTAGCCTTACGTAACCACTTCATGTGTTGAGTAAGCATTGAATCAACAACACGACCGAATGCTTCGTAAGTTGCGAAGAATCCGTGACGACCAGTTAATGTGTAACCTTCAAGGAATCCTTCAGCTTGGTGTTCTGAAAGTTGTGAATCGATCATACGACCTTGTGGAGCCACATCTTCGTCGTTTGGTTCGTGGACACTTTCCATCCATTGACGCTTTTGACCATCAAGGAATGCGTAAAGACGGTTTGACTTAGATTCGTCAGGACCAAATCCACGGAAGTTAGTTGGGTTCAATTCAGCCATCTTGTTGAGGTACTTACCCCATTCAAGCATGTCTTGCTTTACAACAGAACCAGGATTTTGAACATCAATAGCAAAATCACGGTAGTTTGGCAATACAAGTGGCTTAGGATCGATACCACCATTAGTGATAGGGTTCATAGCCATACGACGGTTACCTTCTGGTGTGTTCTCTTCAACAAGAGCAACTGGGTGACCATCTTCGTCGAACAATTCTTCTGGCTTGTATGACTTCAACCAGTCAACAAGGATGTCCTTGTGTTCCATGTCATCTTGGGATACTGGAACTGGAATTTGGTGTGCACGGAATGAGTTTTCAATTGGGTTACCATCAAGGTCAGTCTTAGGACCAGTCCAACCCTTAGGTGCACGGAAGATAATCATTGGCCATTGTGGTAATGAGTTATCATTGTTTTCACGAGCGTTCTTTTGAATAGCCTTGATTTCTTCAACAACCTTGTCCAAAGTCTTAGCCATTTCTTCGTGAACTTCCATGTGAGGCTTGTAACCCTTGAATTCACCATCACGGTCAGCTTCTTTGTAAGCTGAAACAAAGTATGGCTTCCAACCCATACCTTCGAAGTACTTAGTAAGTTCTTCGTCGCTCATCCGTGAAAGGATAGTAGGGTTAGAAATCTTGAATCCGTTAACTTGGATGATTGGTAATACCGCACCATCCTTGATTGGGTTGATGAACTTGTCTGAGAACCATGATGCCATTAATGGACCAGTTTCAGCTTCACCATCACCGATTTCAACAGCGGCAATAACTTCTGGGTTATCTAAGATAGCACCAACACCGTGTGAAAGTGAGTAACCAAGTTCCCCACCTTCGTGGATTGAACCTGGTGTTTCAGGTGCAGCGTGTGATGCAGTACCGCCTGGGAATGAGAAGTGCTTGAATAACTTAGCCATTCCCTTAGTGTCTTGAGTATATTCAGGATAAATTTCAGTGTATGAACCATCCAAGTATGAGTTGTTAACCATAACTTGGCCACCGTGACCTGAACCTTCGATGTAGAACATATCAAGGTCATACTTCTTAATTACACGGTTCAAGTGTGCGTAAATGAAGTTTTGAGGAACAATAGTACCCCAGTGACCAATTGGCTTAGGCTTAACATCTTCTGCCTTTAATGGTTGGCGAAGTAATGGATCACCCATTAAGTACAATGTACCAACTGAAAGGTAGTTAGCTGCACGCCAGTAAGCATCAACACTTTCCAAGTATTTCTTGGAATCGTAATCTACTGCCATCTAATAAACACTCCTTCTATATAAATCAATACGTCCTGTGCTTTCTAACAACATAACGTAAATCATTAAATTTACAATGTTAATGATAAACTGTTTTTTCAAAAAGTCAACCTTTTTACAAATTGATACGGTCCAATTATAAAAAATTAATAATTTTAAGCCGCTCTTTAGTTTTGCAAACCGGCTAACATCTTTAGTCTAACACCATTTGCCACATTCTACGGTTATATTGCGCAAACTTATGACAATCTAATGAACTAAAATTAATATTAGCCTTCCTGGTCTAAGCTAACAAAAGTACTATATTTCATATATTTATAGTGAATGCGCATATTTGAAACTTCAAATGGTGTTCCATCATCTAAAAAGAAGATTCCATCAATTATGCCCACCGGTTCTGTCGAACCCAACTTTAATAATTTTTGGTCTTGTTTATCTGATGGTGATACGCCAATGGTCATAAACGACTTGGTAACTCGTTTTCCCATCTTATCCTCAAGATAATTAAAAATAGAGCCATTGACAATTTCAGGAGATAAGGTTGGTGTAATCTTAATCGGGATAAAACCAGTTTCAATCATAAAAGGTTGGTCATCAATTAGTCGTAACCGTTTGATTTGGTAAACAAAGTCATTATCATTGAGGAACAACTCTTCTTGTACATCCTTATTTGCGGGAACAACCTGGTAATCAAGCAACTTAATCCCTTGCTTCTTCCCATCAGCACGGAAACTATCCGTAACTCCCAAATTACTCCCCTCATAATGAAATAAGGACTGATTTTTTAGGTAAAGCGGATTAATGAATGTTCCCGAACCGCGCTTTTTGAAGATAATTCCTTCTTGCGCCAATACACCTAGTGCTCGTTTGATTGAACTTCGACTTACCTCGTAAATCTCACTTAAGCTTCGTTCGTCCGGTAGCCGCATTCCGGGGTATTCATTGCCTAAAATTTTTTGTTTTATATCACGCATCACTGAGCGATATACTAAATCTGCCATCTAATTAACTCCTCGGATTTATTTAATTCGAATTTTAATGATACACTTTAAGTATAGCAGACCTATTTTAAATTGGGATCTTTTTGTAAAATATTGGTGCGACCCGGATAAATTTAGGAGATGATCTTCTTATGAGTAAAAAGAATAAAAAAAGTAAAATGAAAAAAACGCAGGTGGAACAAATCTTAGACAAAAATAATATTCCATATGAGCAAGCTGAATTTCCGACGCATCAAGATGGCGATGTCCGTTCAATGAGCGTTGACCACACCGGCATTGATGAACATATTATTTATAAAACCCTTGTTCTTACTGGTAATGTGACTGGCCCCTTAGTCGGAGTCATCCCCGTCGATACTCACCTTGATGAAAAGAAATTAGCTAAGGTTTCCGGCAACAAAAAGGTTAATATGGTTCCGCTTAAAAATTTGTTAAAGACAACAGGCTATGTTCATGGTGCTAACACGCCTGTAGGAATCTATGAAAAATTTCAATATCCGATTTTTATTGATAATGAAGCAAAAGAACAAGGTGAAATTTATGTTTCATCTGGAAAAGTTGGTCGATCGGTTAAACTAAACGCTGAAGACTTAGCCGGATTAGTTCATGCCACTTTTGCTGATTTAGAACAAAAGTAGTTTCCGATTGATTGACCTCCCTAGGTTTGAAGACTAAACTTATTACTATAGTTTTATTTAAGGTCATTATAGAAAGGTCCTGAAAAAATGAAGAAAAATCTATCTGCTTGTACAACCGTTCTTGTAGGCCGTAACGCTACAATTGATGGTTCAACCATGGCAGCGCGGAATGATGATACATTCGGTCCGCTTACGCCCCAACGTTTTGTTACTTATCCCGCATATCATAATCACCCTAATCAAGTAAAGGCATACTTAAATAAATGTGTAATTGACCGCCCCGCTGACGGTTATCGTTACCAAGGTACTCCTAACGTTGATTATCGAACTGAAGGGGTATTCGACGAGAGCGGCTTTAACGAAAAAAATGTTGGAATGAGTGCAACCGAAAGTGTTTATGCAAATGAACGCGTCCTTGCCTGCGATCCGCTTAATACCGAAACCGGAATCAATGAAGATCTTGTAGTTGCTGCTACCCTTCCCTTTATCGATAGCGCTCGTGATGGCGTTGCATACCTTGGTAAACTAGTCGCCAAATACGGTTCTGCTGAAGGAAACGGGATTATATTCAGCGATAAAAAAGATGTATGGTATATGGAAATAGTTACTGGTCACCACTGGGTTGCACAACGGATCCCCGATGACTCTTATGCTGTAACCGGAAATCGAGTAGCAATCCAGCAGGTTGATTTTAATGACCCTGATAACTTTATGTGGTCTGATGGCATCCAAGAATTCGTTGAGAAAAACCACCTCAATCCTGATAAATATGGCTGGGACTTCCGCCATATCTTTGGAACTGCTGACATATTCGACCAGCATTACAACACGCCACGTCAATGGTATGGTCATAAGTTATTAAACCCAAGTGTTGACTTCGACCCCTTGGATTTTGATATTCCATTTATCATGCAAACCAATCACCGGATCACTCTTGAAGACGTGCAAAAAATCCTCAGCAGTCACTACCAAGGAACCCCTTACGATCCCCTAGGTCATGAAGGAACTGAACAGCAAAAACAGCTTTTCCGGCCAATTTCCCTGAATCGAACACAGAACTCCCATATTCTGCAGGTTCGGAATGATTTGCCAGAAGCTGCTTCGACCATTATGTGGATGAGCTTTGGTGTACCGACATTTACTCCTTATATTCCATTCTTCGGAAATGCCGAAGATATTGACGTTAGCTACCGTGAAACACCAGAAAAACTCAACATGGACCTTAAGAGTGCTTACTGGATGTACCGTACCCTTTCAATGCTTGTTGAATCACACCACGCTGAGTTCTCTAAGGAAGACTTAGATTACCTTAAAGATTCACGCGAATACTTGTACCGCTGGGTTAATGAAATTGCTCCACAAGTTAAAGGGATGGAACCTAGTGAAGTTAGCGACTTTTTGAGTTCCAAGACTCATGAGATGGTTGCTGAAATGACTAAGCGAACTAAGAACCTAATGGCTGAATTAGTTATGCACGGGTTAGAACTCTCTAAACTTACCTTCAAAATCGACAAGAATCTATAACTAAATTTTTATAATTTGATTAAACCGCAATGATAATCTAATTCATTGCGGTTTTTGCAAATCACTATATGTTGTATATATTGCCAAATTAGATTACCATATATTGTGTTATCTAATTTAAAGGGAGCACCAATTACCATGCAAAAAATTAAACTTAAAGAATCATTTATTGATCAAGCTACTAAAAAAATCACACCACATTGGGGCCCGCTCGGCTGGGTCACATATAAGCGGACATACGCCCGATGGCAAGCAGATAAGAATCGAACCGAGGAATGGAAAGAAACCGTTAAACGTGTTATTGAAGGGAACATTAACCTTGATCCCCGCCTTGACGATAATCCATCACAAGCTGTTATTGATGAGTTAACAACTGAAGCCGAACAGTTATTCAAATTAATCTACGGTCTCGGCGCAACACCATCCGGGCGAAACTTATGGATTTCAGGTACCGATTACCAGAAACGGACCGGTGACTCACTAAACAATTGCTGGTTCATTACTATTCGTCCCCAAAAATATGGTAATAGTCACATTCAGCCAAGCTACTTAAATAATGAACAAGTGGCAGTATCAATGCCCTTTGCTTTCCTCTTTGACGAATTAATGAAGGGTGGCGGTGTCGGCTTTTCCGTGACAGACGATAACATTAATCAAATTCCAAACGTAGATCACAAAATTAACTTATCCATCGTAATTGATAAAAGCAGTGCTTCTTATGATGAATCAATTGGTGCCGGCGCTTACGATCGAAATGATATCAAAAAGCCGCTCCAGGAAAATGAAATTTACTATCAGCTTCCTGATACCCGTGAAGGTTGGGTACTTGCTGTTGCTCAATTAATTGACCTTCACTTTAAAAATACCAACCAAAATAATGTAAATAAGCTTATTCTGGATATGACCAATATTCGTCCGCGTGGTTCTAAAATCCACGGCTTTGGCGGTACTGCTTCCGGTCCCACACCCCTAATTGAAATGCTTCAAGATGTCAACGAGGTGCTTAATGCCAAGGATGGTACTAACCTAAGCGCCGTTGACTGTACCGATATCTGTAATCTAATTGGTAAGGCGGTCGTCGCTGGGAATGTTCGCCGTTCAGCTGAACTAGCCCTTGGTTCAGGAAATAACCACCAATTTATTACAATGAAGCAAGACCAAGAAAAGCTCCAGCATCACCGGTGGGCATCAAATAACAGCATTAGTATTGATAAGGATTTTGATCACTTCCAAGAGGTCGCTGATTCTATTCAAGAAAATGGTGAACCGGGAATCGTCAATACTAGCTTATCCAAGAATTATGGCCGAATAGCTGATGGCTACCAGGAAAATATCGATGGCGACGTTGAAGGAACTAACCCGTGTGGCGAAATTTCTCTTGCTAACGGCGAACCTTGTAATCTGTTTGAAGTTTTCCCGCTTGTCGCTGAAAAACAAGGCTGGGACCTTAATGATGCTTTTCGACTTGGTGTTCGGTTTGCAAAACGAGTTACGTTTAGTCACTATGATTGGGAAGTTTCCCGTAAGATGATCCAGAAAAACCGGCGCATTGGGATTTCAATGTCAGGGATACAAGATTGGATTTTAAACGACTTTGGCAACCGGGTAGTAACCGGCTTTGCGAAAAATAATGACGGTGTAATGGAACCTATCTACGACCAACGAGTAATTGACAAGTTCAACACCCTATATCAAGCAGTAATTAACGCCGATAAGGAATACTCCGCTGAATTGAATTGTAATCTGTCAATCAAACATACTACTGTTAAACCTTCTGGAACAGTAGCAAAATTGGCTGGTGTTTCTGAAGGAATGCACTTCCACTATGCGGGTTATCTTATTCAACGGATTCGTTTTCAGGATACTGATCCGCTGCTTGATGCATTAAAAGAATGCGGCTACCGGATGGAGCCTGATATTTATACCGACCATACTATCTGTGTTGAGTTCCCCGTTAAGGCAACTAACGCTGAAAACGAAAACTTTGCTTCTGCTGGAAATGTATCAATTGCAGAACAATTCGCTACTCAGGCGTTCTTACAGAAATACTGGTCTGATAATGCCGTCAGCTGTACTATTACCTTCCAAAATAAAGAAGCTGCCCAAATTCCGGTACTATTAAAGCAGTACCTTAACGGAATCAAATCTACTTCACTATTACCTTATTATGGCGGTTCATTAAAACAAGCACCTAAAGAACCAATCACCAAGGAATTTTTCGTTAAACGACAAGCCGAAATTACTGGTAATGTAATTGATGTATTTAACGCGCAGCAACAGGATAAAGCACTTGACCTTGTTGATCAGTCCGACTGTGCTGGCGGTGCATGTCCAATTCGTTAATAATTTTTCTCTAAAAAAAGCGACTAGAATCAGCTTTCCTGCCGATTTTAGTCGCTTTTACTAGTCTTAACTTAATTTCCTGCAAATTGGCTATTATAAAGCGCCGCATAGAATCCTTTTTGATTCATCAATGATTCATGATTACCGGTTTCGATAATCTTTCCATGATTAACAACTACAATTTGATCAGCTTTGCGAATTGTTGATAAACGGTGCGCAACAACAAAACTAGTTCGTTCCTGCTGCAATGCATTCATTGCTTCTTGAATTAATACCTCTGTCCGTGTATCAACAGAACTCGTAGCTTCATCTAATATCAAGATTTCTGGATCAGCTAGAAATGCCCGGGCAATCGTTAGTAGTTGACGCTGCCCTTGCGAAATATTAGATGCCGATTCATCCGGCACTGTTTGATAACCATCAGGCAATTCACGAATAAACGCGTCAGCCCGTGCCATTTTCGCCGCATGATAAACTTCCTCATCTGATGCGTTTTCGTTTCCATACTTAATATTTTCAAAAATTGTCCCTGTAAAGAGCCACGTATCCTGAAGAACAATTGCGATATGTTTCCGCAAATCATCGCGGGTCATAGAGCCAATATCTTGTCCATCGAGATAAACGTGCCCGCCTTGAGGATCGTAAAAGCGCTCTAAAAGGTTAATGATGGTTGTCTTTCCGGCACTGGTTGGGCCAACAATCGCAACCATCTTATCCCGTGGCGCTTTAAGGTTAAAGTCTTGAATAAGCGGTTCATCGGTATAGCTAAATTGAATATCCTTAAATTCAACCTTTGGCAAGTTTTTGCCTGCCAATACTGGCGTCTCTTTAATCTTATCGTCCATTTCCGGCTCATCAAGCACTTCAAAAATCCGTTCTGCCGAAGCAATTGTCTGTTGGATAGTATTACTAAGGTTCGCGATTTGCGCAATTGGTTGGGAAAACTGGTTGGTGTATTGAAGAAACGCTTGAACATTACCAAGTGTAATTTGACCATGGATAACCTGAATTGCACCAACAACTGCAACAACTAAATAGCCGACATTTCGTATAAAGATCATCATCGGCATCATTAGACTAGAAAAGAATTGTGCTTTCCACGCTGATTGATAATATTGATGGTTACGCCGATTAAACTCTTTTTCTTCGTCCTCTTCTTTATTAAACGTCCGAACAATTGTATGAGCAGCATAGGTTTCCTCGACTTGGTCATTGATTTTTCCTAAGGCTGCTTGCTGGCGACCAAATAATCGTTGTGAAGTAGGTGCGACAAAAGCAACAACTAAAATACTCAGCGGAATCGTCACAAGCGCAATAATGGTTAGTTTCCAACTAATTGTTAACATTAAGATAAAGACGCCAATAACTGTTAATACACTAGTAATAATCTGAATTAGGCTTTGCTGGAGCGTTCCCGCAATATTATCCATATCATTAACCATTCGACTCATAATATTTAATGGGTACCCGTCGCATTTTTTCTTCAAAGTCTTATCGTAAATTATAAACAACACGTTGCGATACTCGTGTCATAATTTGTAATTGGAGGAAACTAAATAGTCCAGAGAACAAATAAAGCAAAATGACTGTAATTCCAATTTGCCAAATCCGGGTAAAGTTAATTGGAAGGGTACTTAAGTGGGCACCAGCTTTCATTTCTGCATACCCTTTAAGCATTCCATCATAAATAATCGTAGTAGCTTCACCAAGAATTTTTGGTGCTAAGATTGACAAAATAACAGAAATAACAGCTAAGAGAATTGAAACAATAACCCCAACTCGCAATGGTCGTAAATAGGCAATTAATCGCTTTGTGGTTGGCCAAAAGTGTTGAGCCTGTTCAGGTACTTGTGGTCCTCTACGCACGATCAACATCCCCTTTCTCGACTTGTGACTTAATTATTTGTTGGTAAGTTTCATTATGTGCTTTTAATTCTTGGTGAGTTCCTTGACCAACTACCCGTCCTTCTTCAAGCACAATAATTTGATCAGCATCAACAACAGTAGAGATTCGCTGGGCCACGATAACCGTTACGGCACGTTGAATTTGTGGGTCTTTTGCTAAAGCAGCCCGGAGTTTTGCATCAGTTTCAAAATCCAAGGCCGAAAATGAGTCATCAAAAACATAAATCGATGCGGGCTTAATAATTGTTCGAGCAATCGCTAACCGTTGACGTTGACCACCAGAAAAGTTACTCCCGTTTTGCTCAACAACTGCGTCCAATCCGCCTTCTTCACGGACGAAATCTGCTGCTTGCGCAATTTCAAGTGCATGCCACATTTCTTTATTCGTTGCTTCCTCATACCCAAATTGAAGGTTAGACCGAATAGTCCCACTAAAGAGAACCGCTTGCTGCTGAGTAATTGAAATCACTTCATGAAGATTATGCTGACTTAGTTTCTTGATTGGAACACCGTCAACCATAATCTCCCCACTTTCAATATCAAAAAGGCGGGGGATTAAGTTAACAAGAGCTGACTTACCAGACCCAGTTCCTCCAATAATCGCTAAAGTTTGGCCCGCTGTAACTTTAAAGTTTAAGTCATGCAAAGCTAGTCTTTCTGCCCCATGGAAACGAAAATCAACATTTTTAAATTCAAGGGAAGCTGGTTGATTAATCGAAATCTTTTCTTGATCCTTTTCCGGTGCATTATGAATACTGATTGGCTGGTCCAAGACAGCATTAACACGGGTAGCAGATGCCGATGCTCGGGGAACAAAGACAAAGATCATTGAAAGCATCATAAAGCTAATCATAATCTGAGTGGCATATGTCATAAAGGCAATTAAATCCCCTACTTGCATGCTCATATTAGCTACAAGATGACCACCCAGTAGAATAATGGCAACATTTGTCATTCCTAAAATAAGCGTTACCACTGGGAATAGTGTCGAAACAATTGTAAAGGCCTTGATTCCGGTTTGCGTGTAGTCCTCGTTTGCTTTTTTGAAGCGATTTTGTTCCCAATCTTCCTGCCGAAAAGCACGAATAACTCGCACTCCTGTTAGCCCTTCCCGAAAGATTAAGTTAATGCGATCAGTTTTTTTCTGAATGCTCTTGAATAACGGAACCGCAAAGTACATAACTGCCATGACGATAATCGCTAAAACTGGCAAACTAATAAAAAACACTTTAGTTAGTTGCGGTTCTCGAACATACGCTAAAACACAGGCTGCAACAAGCATTACAGGTGATTGAAGCATCATCCGAAGCATTTGCACCATGACATTTTGAATCTGCACAATATCATTGGTTGACCGCGTAATTAAAGATGAATCGCCAAACTCATCCATTTCACGATTCGAGAAACGTAAAACCTTATGATAGATCTGGCTTCGTAGCTTTTCACCCACCTTCATTGATTGGGTCGCCGCAAAATAAACATTTAATCCGGCGGCCACTAATCCAATCGCAGCCACAATTATCATTTTAATTCCTTCATTCCAAATCACGCCCATATCTTTTTGCACAATTCCCCGATTAACAAGATCGGCGGTAACTGTCGGCAAATATAGGTCACACGAAACTTGGATTAACAGAAAGAAAATTGCACCAATTGTTGCCCAAAAGGCTAAATTTTTTCGTGCTATCCGTATCATTGCTATTCCTCTTCACTTTATCATCAAATTTTATAATTGTTTGGTATCTAACTTTTATATATTACTCTATTTAATTAAAATTGCAATTAAAAGCTTTATCACATGCTGTATTTAAAAATAATAAATTTTTGTTTTAACCATATTAAAATAAAAATTTTAGGCTAAAATATAAGAAGGAACATGAAGTAAAAAGCTCCAGTCTGTTTATTTTTAAGAAACGAGGTTTGATATTATGGCTGAAACAGATGTTAACCCAGAATTAGTTAAAAAAATCGTTAAACAAGTATTGGCTCAATCTGCTAATGGAGGAGATAGCACCAAAAAAATTTTTGCTTTTAGTATCCGAAAAGATGAAGAACCTTACGTTAAAGAATGGGCTAAGAACCATCCCGAAATAGAAGTAGAATATACGGATGAACTCTTAACTCCTGAAACTGCCGCAAAAGCTAAAGGAGCTGACGGGGTAGTTGTTTACCAACAACTCGATTACACGCCAGAAACGCTACAAGCACTGGCTGACGAAGGCATTACAAAGATGTCGCTACGTAATGTTGGTGTTGATAACATTGATATGGCTAAGGCAAAAGAACTTGGCTTTGAAATTACCAATGTTCCTGTTTACTCACCAAACGCAATTGCCGAACATGCTGCTATTCAAACAGCTCGAATTCTTCGCCAAACCAAGGTCTTAGATGAAAAGATTGCTAATGGCGATTTACGCTGGGCCCCAACAATTGGTCGAGAAGTGCGTGACCAAACTGTTGGTGTTATCGGAACTGGTCATATTGGGCGTGTTTATATGCAAATTATGGAAGGCTTCGGTGCTAAGGTAATTGCATATGACCCATTTGAAAATCCAGAATTAAAGAAGCAAGGATATTACGTTGACAGCCTTGATGATCTATATGCTCAAGCTGATGTGATTTCTCTTCATGTCCCGGCTACTAAAGAAAACTTCCATATGATTGATAAAGATGCAATCGCTAAAATGAAAGATAATGTTGTAATTGTTAATTGTTCACGAGGCGCATTAGTTGATACTGATGCTGTGATTGAAGGACTTGATAGTGGAAAGATCTTTGGCTTTATCATGGATACCTACGAAGATGAAGTTGGTATCTTTAACGAAGATTGGCGTGGCAAGGACTTCCCTGACAAGCGGCTTAAAGGTCTAATTGATCGTTCAAATGTTCTTGTTACTCCACATACAGCCTTCTATACTACTCATGCTGTTCGGAATATGGTTCTGAATGCCTTTGACAATAATCTTAAATTAATTAATGGTGAAGAAGCTGATACACCGGTTAAAGTTGGTTAATAATCACAATCGAGTAGGAGATAATTG
>NZ_LN887315.1:0-8053 GCF_036621895.1 Limosilactobacillus reuteri subsp. porcinus | reverse complement strand
AATCAATTAGTCGATTGGAGATTAATTTCATAAATAATTTAAAATCCGGACTACGATTTTTGAATCAATCAAAAATCGTAGTCCGGATTTTACTGTTAGAGAACCAAAAATTAATAGTTAATTCCCAGCCTCTCTTTTCTTTTAACATTATAAAATTTGAACCTTCTAAGCTGGATTCTTTCTTATATTTCAACATTAGCAACAAGTTCAATTGGACAGTGACTTGAGCCTTTAACATCTGAGAGAATCTTGGCTTCTTCAATTCGTTCTTTCCATACATCAGAAACTAAGAAGTAGTCGAGACGCCAACCTACATTTCGTTCCCGTGCGTCATACCGATAACTCCACCAGGTATATGCACCATGTAAATTAGGGTGGAGGTAACGGAATGTATCCGTCAAGCCAGCATCAAGTAATTTACCAAAATCAGATCGTTCTTGTTTTGTAAAACCGGCTTTATGATGATCTTCTGTTGGTTCTGCTAGGTCAATTGGTTGATAGGCAACGCTCATATCACCGCCAATGATTACTGGCTTACTACTTTGTAAATTAGTAACATAATCAAGAAAAGCGCGATCCCAGTCCAGCCGATAATCAAGATGTTGCAGCTTTTCGCCGGAAACTGGGACGTATACATCAATCAAATAGAAGTTTGGATATTCGAGCGTGATTAGTCGCCCTTCTTTATCAAAAATTGAATTATTCATTCCGTATATAACGTTTTCTGGCTTATATTTAGTGAAAATGGCGGTACCAGAATAGCCCTTCTTTTCCGCATAATTCCAGTATTGGTAATAATTAGGAATTTGAAGCGGTTCTTCGCCTTTATCCAATCGTGTACGTTGTAGACAGAAGAAGTCAGCATCTTGGCGCTTAAAATCTTCGACAAATCCATGATTAATGGCTGACTTCAAGCCATTGACACTCCAAGAAATAAATTTCATGTTAATCCTTCTTTCAATTTAACCAAACCGTGTCTCTGTAATAATTGTACAAGGAATTTGATTTTTCATTAAGTAATAAGACTCTTTTTGTGATTTTTGATACAAAAACTTTTGTGGATGTTAAATAAAAATATTCATATTGTATATACAATAATATCAACTTTAAGAATAAAAAGGTCAATATATTAAGGGAATCGCCTACTTATATTGAAAACGTTTATATAATATTATTTATATATAAAGTTACGTTTATCACAAAATTGTCAAAGAGTCACAACTTAGAGGAGGGTGTCTAATGACTTCAAAGTATGAAACAGAGTCGAAAGGTTACACGATGACAACCGTAATGCAGGAAGCTGCACGATGTTTATTATGTCATGATGCACCATGTTCACAAGCTTGCCCAGCACATACTAATCCAGCAAAATTTATTCGAAGTGTTCTTTTTCGTAATGTTAAAGGGGCAGCTGAAACGATTCGGGAAAACAATGCGTTAGGATCAATCTGTGCGCGTGTTTGTCCAACTGAGCGTTACTGTGAAAAGGCATGTACCCGGGCTAAAATCGACGGACCAATTGATATCGGTGGGATTCAACGGTATGTCACTGATATGGAGCGAAAGATGAATATGAAGATTCTTAAAGCTGGTAAGCCAAACGGGATGAGTATTGCCATCATTGGTAGTGGCCCATCAGGTTTACAGGCAGCCACGACTCTTCGTGAAAAGGGCTATGCAGTTGATATCTATGAAAAAGCTGCTAAGGCTGGCGGTTACTTGACCTACGGCATTCCTGAGTATCGGTTGCCGGAAGAAATTGTGGATTATGAAGTTCAACGAATTGTCGACCTTGGTGCGCACATTATCTATAACACAACTGTCGGAAAAGATATTTCAATGGATGACCTTAAAGCTCGTTACAATGCAGTAATTGTTGCTATTGGGACAAGTGAAGCAAAGATGCTTCCAATGTTTGAACACAATATCTGTACTGAATCAGCAATCTCATTCCTAGCCCGGGCAAAAGAAAGTAAGGGTAATTTAGAAGATCTTCCGCAAAATGTCCTTGTTATTGGTGGTGGGGATGTTGCAATGGATGTTGTAACAACCTTAAAGAAGCTTAACGTTCCTTATGTTACCGATGTTGTTTATGAGCAGTTTGATGAATTCAAAGCTTCTAAAAAGGAACTTGCCGGTGCTCAAGAAGCTGGTGTAACAATTGTTGACGGTTACGTTCCAAAAGAAGTTCATCAGAATCGTGCTACCTTTACTCACCGGAAGATTAAGAGTGAATTAACTATTACTGCTGATAAGATTATTTTAGCAGTTGGTCAAAAAGCGAATGCAGAAGGACTAGACATTGACTTACAGCATAATGAAATTCCATTCCGTGAACCACGATTCCGGACAAAAGATTCCAAAGTTTTTGCGACTGGTGATATTGTTGCCGGAGATAAAACCGTTGTGGTAGCAGTACAGAAGGGAAAAGAAGTAGCAGAAGAAATAGACCGGTTGTTAGGAGGACAAGAAAATGATTAAAAAAGATTTATCTGTAGACTTTTTAGGCGTTCATTTTGAAAATCCATTTTGCTTGTCGTCCTCACCTGTTGGGAACTGTTACGAAATGTGTAAGAATGCATATGACGCCGGTTGGGGCGGTATCGTATATAAGACTTTATCACCAACACACTTTAAGATTGATGAAGTTTCTCCTCGGTTCGACGAATTAGCCAAGGAAGACATGCATTTTGTTGCCTTTAAGAATATGGAACAATTATCAGAACACCCCTTGGAGCAGGACTTGGCTGATATGCGACGGTTAAAAGAGGAATATCCCAATAAAGTCTTGATTGCTTCAATTATGGGTGAGACATTGGAAGATTGGACCAACCTGGCTAAGTTAGTAACTGAGGCAGGGGCTGATATGATTGAATTAAACTTCTCTTGTCCACAGATGACTTCTCATACCATGGGTTCAGATGTGGGAACTAATCCAGAATTATGTAAGAAGAATTGTGAAGCTGTTAAACGCGGGACTAGCCTTCCAGTTCTTGCGAAGATGACACCAAATATTACGACGATGGTTCCGGTTGTTAAGGCATGTCTAGAAGGAGGGGCAGATGGCTTCTCCGCAATCAATACTGTTAAATCAATTGTTGATGTTGATCTGAAGAAGAAGGTTGGTTTACCAAATATTGATGGTAAATCTTCTGTTTCTGGATTATCTGGGAAAGCTGTTAAGCCAATTGCTTTACGTTTCTTACAACAATTACGGTCAGCAGCCGGCCTTGAACAACTACCGATTTCTGGAATTGGGGGAATTGAAACCTGGGAAGATGCTGCTGAATTTATTCTTTTGGGTGCCACTACTCTCCAAGTTACAACTGCGATCATGGAATATGGTTATCGGATCATTGATGACCTTACTAATGGTTTAATGCATTACATGGAAGAACAGCATGTAGACCACCTTCAAGATCTTGTCGGCTTAGCTAATAAGAATATTATTCCTACTAATCAGCTTGACCGAAATTACAAGGTTTACCCTAAGATTGATTGGGATAAGTGTATCGGTTGTGGACGTTGCTTTATCTCATGTCAAGATGGTGCTCACCAAGCATTAACTTGGGATGATGAAAAACGGCAACCAGTTTTTGATAAGAGTAAGTGTGTCGGTTGTCAACTGTGTGCACTTGTTTGTCCTGTAGGGGCTATTAAGTTAGGCCTTGTTGAGATTAAGCCGGGCCACAAAGGTAATCCAGCAGAAATCGATGTAGGATCTCAACGTCTTCATCGCTATCACCCGGTAAAGGCTAATCAAGAAAATTAATTATTAGTTTTCCTCATATATGAAAAATCGAACTGCAACTTTGTGAAATGTAAAATTGTAGTTCGATTTTTAGCTTTATTATGTCACATTGTAACTCTTAAATTACTGCGAGGGGTACTTTTTTATTTGGTGATGGGAACTCTTTTTGTAAAGCAAGTAACTCATCATCACTTAGTTCAATGTTACCAGCTGCAACATTTTCTTCAGCATGTTTTGGGCTGCTGCTCTTTGGAATAGCAAGGACATTTCCAATTCTTAAGACCCATGCAAGCATGATCTGACTAACGGTCATATGGTGGTTTGCGGCAATTTCTTTTAGTAGCGGATTCTCGGTTAACTTTCCAGATAGACTGTCACCCTGTGCAAGGGGAGAGTAGGCTATTAATGGAAGCTGATGCTGTTTCATTAAGGGAAGGAGGTCAAATTCAATTCCGCGACTATCGAGATTATAGAGATCTTCGTTGGCAACGCAATCAATGCCATTTTTAAGGCGCCATAATTCTTCAAGATCACTGACATCGAAGTTTGAGACTCCCCATGCTTTAATCTTTCCTGCCTTTTTAACTCTCTCTAATTCGTTGACTGTTTCTGCTAACGGAATCCCACCCCGCCAGTGTAAAAGGTAAAGGTCAAAATAGTCTGTTCCTACGGCAGCTAAACTTTGGTCTAAACTATGCTCAAGTTTTGTCTTGCTGGCATTTGAAGGAAGAACTTTATCAATTAAGAATAGCTTTTCCCGACTATATGGTTTGATGGCCTCAGCGACAAGTGCTTCAGAACGACCATCGCCATACATTTCCGCAGTATCAATAGCTTGTGCGCCAACGTCAATTGCAGTTTGAATGGCTTTAATTTCTGTGGACCGATTGACGAGAGAATTTCCCATATTCCATGTTCCGATTCCAATTGCGGGCATTGAAACATCATTGATTGTGACTTTTTTCATCTTGCGCGGCTCCTTTCTATTTTCCTACTTCTATTATATTCTTTTTAGTCAATGGTCCCTAACATATTAGTTGCATTTTAGCTGAAAGCGTTTAACATAGACAATGAATAAGAAAGAAAGGAAGCATTCTTTATGGCTAATGAATTACAAAACCGTAATAATTTATTCGATAGTTTGATGAACATGCGTAACTGGATGAACGATGATTTCTTCTCTAACCTAACTCCAGTTGCTGATCACATGAAGACAGATGTTACAGAAGATGACAAAAATTATACCGTAAAGATTGACATGCCTGGATTTGATAAGAAGGATATTCACATTAATTATGCCAATGATATTTTGACAGTTACTGGTCATCGGGATACCTTTGATGATGATGGTGATAAGGATGGCAATGTTCTGCATTCTGAACGTCGGTATGGCCAAATGAGTCGGCAATATCCTTTGCCAGATGTAAATAAGAAGGATATCAAAGCTCAATACAAGAATGGTGTTTTGACAATTACTCTTCCTAAGAAGGATGAGACTGATGACGATGAAAATCATATTGATATTGAATAATTAAATTAAACTGAGTAAAGAGTTGTGGAAAATTACTTTCTGCAACCCTTTATTTTTCATCCGTTTCTTGAACATATGTTTGATTGAAGATATAATAGTATTTACTGAAGCGATGGAGGTATTCTCATGATGGGGCGAACATATATGGCAATCGATTTAAAATCATTCTATGCCTCGGTCGAATGTACTGAGTGTGGGCTCGATCCCTTAAACGCTAACCTCGTAGTTGCCGATGAATCGCGAACTAGTAAGACTATTTGTCTCGCCGTCTCACCAGCTTTAAAAAAGTTTGGCGTTTCTGGTCGCCCGCGATTGTATGAGGTGGAACAACGGGTAGCGTACTTGAATAATCGTCGTGCCAAAGAAATGTCTCGCCAGCGATTATCACCAGTTGTTTCAATTTACCGGGATGAACTATTAAAATCACCGGAACTTAAAATTGGTTATAGGATTGCGCGCCCACGAATGAATTTTTATCTTGAAAAAAGTGCCGCCATCTATGAAATTTATTTACGCTATTTACCACCAGAAAAGATCCACGTTTATTCTATTGATGAGGTAATGATGGATATTACTGATTATCTTAATAAGTACCATGTTAGCGCCCGTTCTTTAGCTAAGGAAATCATCCAAACAATTAAAGCAGAGACACAAATTACTGCAACTGCAGGAATTGGGACCAATCTTTTCTTAGCGAAAGTAGCGATGGATATAGTAGCTAAACGGATTCCAGGGGATGAAGACGGGGTCCGGATTGCACAGATGAATGAACATACTTTTCGCCGTTACCTTTGGGCGCACCAGCCACTAACAGACTTTTGGCGAATTGGTCCTGGATATGCGCGACGACTAAAAAAGCTAGGTCTTCATACAATGGGAGATATTGCTCGTTGTTCTTTGGGAAAGTTATCTGATCCAATGAATGAAGAAGTATTATACCGCGAATTTGGAAAAAATGCGGAAATCATTATTGACCATGCGTGGGGATATGAGTCAGCCACCATTAAAGATATCAAAAATTATCATTCATCAGATCATGGGGTGTATTCTGGGCAGGTGTTGCCTCGACCTTATAACTTTACAGAAACCCGGTTAGTGATTCAAGAGATGGTTAATTCATTAGCTCTCCAGTTAACCAAGCAAAACTTAGTAACTGATCAAGTAGCTTTAAGGGTCGCCTATGATGTTTCTAATATATCGGAGGATTACCAAGGACCATTAGTGACAGACTTCTATGGACGCCAGGCGCCAAAGCCAATGCATGGAAAAGCTAATCTTTCCTTACCGACTTCATCTGGTACAGAATTGATGGAGGCATTTATGAAGTTATGTGATTCTGGCCTTGACCGGCGATTGACAGCTCGTAAAATTACGGTAATAGCGAACCACCTTCTCTCACCACGGCTTGCCAGATTGGCGAATTATAATGAGCAGTTAGATTTATTTACGGATTCAACGAAAAAACATAAGAATCGTTCCAAAGTTCAAGAAAAGGATCAAAAACTACAAAGACTTGTCCTTGATTTGCAAAATGAGTACGGTAAAAACGCCATTATTCGAGCGGCGGATTTGAAAAAAGGTGCTACTCTTTTGGAAAGAAATAATCAGATTGGAGGGCACCAAGCATAATGGAAAATGAAGATTTGCTGAAAATAGAAAAAAGCTTGTTTAGTGATACCTCAAAGTATCGTGATATTATCAACACCCCTCGGCATGTTTCTCAAGCTCATACGCCAATGACCACCGAAGATCGCGCTGCTCAGTTTTCTCCTTTTGCGGCCTTGACCGGCTACCATCAATTATTAGCAAAGGTAGGGGAAAAGTATGGTCATAAAACTTATCCCACAGCTGAGATGAGGCATCGAATTAGAGTCCAACTTGCCATGATTGAACGGGGCCGATCACATCCGTTAATAAAAGTTGAATTCTTTAATGGTAAGATTGGTTTTTATGAAGAATACACGGGGCAATTAAAACGAATTGATCACCATGCTCACCACCTAATATTTGATGACGGAACAAGGCTTATAATTCAAAATATTCGTAAAATTAAAAGAGGTCAGCAAAACTGATCTCTTTTAATATAAGGTATACGTTAAAATGCTTGAATAAGTTTCATGATTCCGAACACAATCAAGAATATTGAAACTAACCATACCACTGTAATAGCGGAAAGTAATGGGCTAAATAAAAGAATAACTCCTAATACCAAACTCAAAATTGCTAGAATTACAATGAACCAGTAGTATCCACGATGAAATTCCTTGAAAAACTTCGCACTGATCAACTCAGTGATAGAATCAAGGATAAACCAGATAGCGAAGATGATAGCAATGAAGAGTACCCCAAAGCTTGGTTGGAAAAGAAAAATAATTCCTAAAATGATATCTAAAATTGCAGAAAAAATTAACCAACCTGAGGATTCTCCTAAGATTCGACCGATTCGTTGACGGAACCATAATTCATAAATTCCGCGGAAAATAAAAGCAATTCCGGCAACAATGGCTAAGAAGTGAAGGGTTTTATCTGGCCGCGTGAATGATGCAATTCCAGCAATGATAAATAAGACTCCAACAATTAGGCTAAACCAGTCAAAGCCCTTTTTAGTTTCTTCAAACATTGAAAAACCTCCCTAAAAATAAAATTATTAATATCATAGTTCAAATGGGTTAATAAAACAAGAAGAAAGGAAATCTCAACAAGGTAGTATAATACATATAGGATGAAATAGTAAACAACCTAAGATTAGTTGTATCTGTCAAGTTTTCATA
>NZ_LN887314.1:0-229 GCF_036621895.1 Limosilactobacillus reuteri subsp. porcinus | reverse complement strand
GGTGAATGGAGTTCAGACGTGTGCTCTTCCGATCTGAAAACAACAATTGCCCTGGCGATAAATAATCAAGTGGTTAAAATTGGTCATGGTCAATTAAAGGGGACAATTGCTCATGTCGAACGCGGAGTCAATGGGACAGGTTTTGATCGGATTTTTATTCCAGCTGGCGAATCACAAACGCTTGCCGAAATGGACCAGCCGACCCGCATTTCTTATTTACATCGTGCAC
>NZ_LN887313.1:0-3252 GCF_036621895.1 Limosilactobacillus reuteri subsp. porcinus | reverse complement strand
TACATCTTAAGGCAAAAGAGGCCTTTTTTATATAATTTTTATCGCCCACCCGCATAGCAGGTGGTTTTTTGTTTCGTGCACTCGCTCTGCTCGCGCACTCAACTAGGTCTAAAGACATTAATAAAAAAGGACTGGATAAACGGCAAGCTTAACATTATGGTAACTACTTATGCTGCTTTGGGAAGAGGGATTAATCTTCATTACTCAATTGATGCGGAAACATTAACAGAACTAGTCAAAAGTAAAAATGGAGTAACAATCGGCAAACAAATGCAGAACTTATCTAAAGACATTGATGGCGAATATCTTGAAGCCCCTACTCATATTGCGACTTGGATTGGCAGAGGCGACGAACAGTTTTCAATAAAGAAAATGCTGCACATAATTGGCGAGCAAGATGCCTTATATGGAAACGGTCATATTACGAGAGCAACTTATCGGAAAAATTTGTATGCTTATATAAATGGTGGCCCAGTAAATAATTATCGACAAAATGATTTGCAACCAGTAAAAGTCGCGGGAGGTGTTTATATGGAGCAAGCTTTAGGAAGAATGGCACGGACCAATATCAAGAGTAGCCGTCCCTTGGTCTTAATAGACAATGCCGCAAAAAAGAATCTTCTAAGCAACTATTTGAATAATAAACGAACTACCTTAGAAATGGCTGCAGTATTAGCACATATTACCGGAAGAGAAGCGGAACTTGAAAAAGAAAAAGCAACGCTGCTTCATGAAAAACTCAATATGGCTAATGAAATCCAACATCGTTTTACAGTTTGGTTGCCATCTCAACTGCAACAAGACCGGCAAGGGACAAAAGAGCTTTGGCAAAGAGCCCGTGAATTAATACTGAAGCATCCATTTGGTGATGCTGCACCTGTAACCATTCAGCGTCTCCATTGGCAGTTCGAAAAAGCAGTTAATAAATATTACTTTTCTATCGAAGGAGACTATAGTCGGTTACTTGCTATTGACGCTGCTCCAATTCAAAACTATAACCAGCATCAATTTGATTTTTCCCATTATGGAAAGACTTTAAATAAAATATATGAAGCAAATTCGTGGCTCAAAGAAGATTTTGACCTATTAGGTTACTATCATGATTTTGAAAAGCCGCACCATTATCAATTATTACCAGGAATCTTTAATAATTTTTATCGTCCAGCGTTAAGCGAGGAAGTCTTTAAGGTTATTTGTAAATACTTAGGGATTAAGGTCTATCCAATGGCAGATAATGAATTTGAATTATTTGATTGCTACCTGCAAACAAAAGATAAGAAGAAAGTTTTTGTTGATATCAAAGATTATAATGAAATCACTAATGCCACCGAACAAACGGAAGTATTTAAGAAGGCGCGCCTAAAACTGGCTAATTGCACAGAGAATAATCCAGTATACTTTATTAATTTTCGCCAACTTCAACCTAATAGTAAATATGAACAAAAACTATTTAGCCCACAATCAGATCGACAATTCTTTACATGTTCCAGTATGTTTTTAGCTAACGGGAAACTTAATAGTCAATTAGCAAAAAATTTATTGGATTATTTTGAATAAAAGGAGAGAGAAATGATAACAACTAATCGTCTTGCTAAATTTGATATTGATACTCGCAAAATTCTGACTGACTATGATATATATTCAGTTGATAAAAATTTAGAAGAGCAACATTTCATTCCCAAAAGAATTTTTAGTATTAATATCGATGTAGAAAATAGCCTTGGTATTAATGCGCTAACGGGAAAGAAAATCCAAAAGAATGTTTATCGTTTATATTTAATCACTAAAAAGTCAGCGGTAAATGTCCAGGAGATAAGAAGGGCAATTGAGAAGTATAGTCAGCATACTTTTAGGGCGTCAAAATTAGACGAGGAAGCAATCTCTTCTTTAGACGGTAACTTAAATTGACATTTCGGGCTTGTATAACTTAATAAGTGTTTTTAATTTAGTTTTTAGTGAGTATTTTTCTGAATTAAAATTTGAAAAAGTAGATACGGCAAAGCAACTTTTAGGACAACTATCACAAACTGAATGGGGGAATCAGTTAGACAAGCATATCGAAGAATTCTTTGCGACGAATCAGTTAAACTTAATCGATAATCGGATCGCCAGGGATGAACGGATAGAAGATATAAAGGCCGCGTTGGTTCAGCTTTTGCCAACAGTTAAAATCAATATTAGACCGACCGTTGAAGATAAATTTGGATATAATCTAGTGGTGATTAATAATAAGCGGTATTTCCAAACTCATGAAGATGTTAAAGATAATTATGCGAGAGACTATCAGCAGGCAATAGTACAACATTTGACAATTGATACCTTTAGGAAGGGGGCTTTAAGAAGTACGTTAATTAATTCATTGAAAGAGTTGATAATAAAGAAAGATTTGAAAGAAAGAAGCTTAAGCCTGTATCATTCACCAGCTTTAATGGCGGGATGGGAGTTTTATCAAGTAGCAAAGGGAGCTAATGGTGTCCAAGCAATCTATCTATTTAAAATGATTAATAGTGATGAATTCGAGGTGAGACGGTTAGATTTACAAGAAAGCGCAAAATTTATTAATCTTGATAATGCAGACCTCCAGTACCTAATTAAAACTCCTGCTAATACTTTCTACAATTTAAATAGGAAAAGCGTCTTTACCTTACCTAATGCTGAGCTTTTTGGCGATATCAACGAGATGATTAGTCATTAAAATTGTTCAGCAGTAACAAAAGAAGAACTTAAACAGGCTCTGAATGATTTAAGTAAAAGGTACCCTAATTACAGAACCAAATACCAAAATCTTATTTCTATCATTAATAAAAGAGAGCTGGATTCGTTTAGTATCAATGACTTAAAAGATGAATTTGATTTTATGAAGAAAAATAAAATACTAAGTCCAATTGCAATTAATTTGTTATTGGATGAATTATATGAACAATATGGACTAGTTTTGAAAGTGAAACCAAAAATAAAATCCCATGTTCAAAAGTATCTCTCTGGGTTAACCGATATTAATTATTTCGTTGATAACGACGATCAGGATGTTATTTACTATAATGTAGGAACCATTAGTAAAAACATGAATATGTCAATTGCGAAAGCATCACACATCTGGCAACTTCAGCCTAATATTAAATTAAATGAGCGTAATTTTGCTACGATTGAGACCGAAAACATCTTGAAGTTTCTTCAAATGATGATGGTGAATTTTGTGCGATTTCATCAACTAACAGTAATTCCTTTTTCTTCGCGGTTTGTAAAATTAAG
>NZ_LN887312.1:0-67417 GCF_036621895.1 Limosilactobacillus reuteri subsp. porcinus | reverse complement strand
CTTAAATTGACATTTCGGGTTTCAAAATCTTTTTCAAAAAGTCTTGTGCCCGTGGGCTAGTAGGGTGGGCAAAAAATTCTTCTGGATCTCCAGTTTCCTGAATATACCCATCTGCCATGAACCAGATTTGGTCTGCTACTTCACGAGCAAACCCCATCTCATGAGTAACAACCACCATTGTCATTCCCGATTCAGCTAAATCACGCATTACTTTTAGTACCTCCTCAACCATTTCGGGATCAAGGGCACTAGTTGGTTCGTCAAAGAGCATCACTGCTGGATTCATCGCAAGGGCCCGCGCAATTGCAACCCGTTGTTTTTGCCCTCCTGACAGTTGATCTGGATATTGTTGAGCCTTATCGCTTAAACCAACTTTTTTTAGTAGTTCCATCGCAGTTTTAGTTGCTTCCTTTTCATTGATATTTTTTACTTTAACTGGTGCAATTGTGATATTTTTAAGGACTGTCATATTAGGAAAAAGATTGAAACTTTGAAAAACCATTCCCATCTTTTCTCGCAACTGATCGAGTTTTTTATCACTTAAGCCAATCAGATTCTGTCCTTCAAAAAGAACTTGTCCACTTGTTGGTTGTTCAAGTGCATTTAGGCAACGGAGAAAAGTACTTTTACCTGCTCCTGAAGGGCCAATCACACAAATTACTTGACCCTTATCAACATGTTCTGAAATATCTTTTAAGACAATATTATTTTTGAATTTTTTCTGTAAGTTTTTAATTTCAATCATTTTAGTGGGCATGTTTCATTCTCCCTTCAAAGTAAAGCAAAATCCTGGATAACGTAAATGTGAGGATAAAGTAGATAATCATTGTGATGAATAAAGGTAATACTCCTTTATAAGTTGCTGATTGCACTAATTGCGTTTGATACATTAATTCGGAAACACCAATTACAGAAACTAATGAACTATCTTTTAATAAGGTAATAAGCTCATTTCCTAATGCTGGCCAAATATTTTTAAGTGCTTGGGGCATAATTACATATCTGAATGTTTCATTTTTACTCATCCCCAAGCTTCGAGCAGCTTCCGTTTGTCCAAGTGGAATGGATTGAATCCCAGAACGAATAATTTCAGCAACATAGGCACCGGAATTTAGTGAAACGGCAATAATCCCAGCGAGGAGAGCCGGAAGTGATTGAATAATTGCGCCAATCCCAAAGTAAACAAACATGATTTGAACCATCATTGGCGTACCCCGAAGAAATTCAATGTAGCAAACCGCAATTGAATGTAAGAATTTGTTCTTTGAAAGCCGCATTAGTGCAAAAAGAGTTCCTAATAAGAAACCAAAAATAACAGAGACAACTGTAATGATTAATGTATATTTAATCCCTTTTGCAAAGTAACGCCAATAGCTAAGAACAGTATTTTGTTTTTTATAGCTCTTCATATACTGTGAGGCTTCAGGAATCCATTTTTTATTAATTAGTTGTTCTTTATTAACTTTTTTAATTGTCTGGTTGGCGGCATTGACTAACGAGGTATCACCTTTAGGAAAGGCCATGGCAATTCCGCCAGCAGTATTTGGCAATTTCGAATTAAAGGCATAAAGATTTGAATTATTGGCAGCGTAGGCTTTAGCAGTTGCAGCATCCATTAAAATCCCATCGTATTTATGAGATTGAAGCCCAATGACTAAGGAAGAAAGTTTAGCAAGCCCTTTGCCGTTTGCTTTAGGCATTTCCTTTGAAATTAGGGTTGATTGGAGCGTACCGTTTTGTGCTCCCACATTTTTCCCATTAAAACTTTTGACATTAACTAGCTTATCTTTATCTCCTTTATTAATTAAAAAGTAACTATCACCGGAATAATATGTATTTGAGAAGTCAACGCTCTTTTTTCGTTCAGCCGTAACGTTCATTCCCGAAATAATAGCATCAATTTTACCTGTTTCTAGCGCAACTAGAAGTGAGTCAAAGTCCATGTTTTTAATAACTAGTTTTACTCCCAAGTCTTTAGCAAATTGTTTAGCAAGGGAAACTTCAAAACCAACATATTTAGTTTTTCCATTTTCTTTGGTTGTGAATTCGTAGGGTGGGTAATCAGCACTCATTCCCACAACCAATGTTCCTTTTTGTTTAATCTTTTGCACTGAATCATTGCTAGCGACTTGCGATGAATTATTGGCTGATGAAGAGCTAGTTGAACTGCTCTCGTTAGCAGCTAATGCAGTAATAGGTGTACATAATATCGGAAACGCAATTACCATTAGCAGTAATAAATGTTTAAAACCTTTCATAGTTAATAACTCCTTTGAGAATAGTAAGATTAAATTGTTACTAAATATACACCTAAATGTTTATTTATGCAATATGAAATCTTAAAATAGAATAAATATTCATATATTTGTATAATGATTAAAAGCGTTTACTTAGCTTATGGAGCAGTCAAAGAATAGGTGGATAAGAAATTTAAATTTTTATTTAAAAGTAATGTTGACAGGGTAGGCCATGTTGGGTAAAATAATTTTTGTAGTGAAAAGGAAGCAGTATGCCTGCTACCTCGATACGTAACTTTAAGCTCGGAGGGAGGGATCAACATGTCAAAAACAGTCGTTCGTAAGAATGAATCTTTAGACGACGCTCTTCGACGCTTTAAACGTTCAGTTTCACGTAACGGAACATTGCAAGAATATCGTAAACGTGAATTTTACGAAAAGCCAAGTGTAAAACGCAAGTTGAAATCTGAAGCGGCACGGAAGCGTAAGAATAAGCGCGGTCGTCGTTACTAAAAATGTGTGCTCTCACCTGTTGCCTGGTGAGAGCTTTTTTATATGAAAGAAGGATAAATAATGAGCTTACTACAACAATTAACGTCAGACATGGTATCAGCAATGAAGAATCGTGATAAGGAAACATTAAACGTTGTCCGGATGCTTAAAGCAGCAGTTCAAAATGAACAAATTGAACTTGGACATGACTTGAATTCTAATGAAGAAATTGCGGTAATGGCACGTGAATATAAACAGCGTAAAGAATCGCTTGAAGAATTTGAAAAAGCTGGACGAGAAGATCTAATCAACCAAGCTAAAAATGAATTAGCAATTGTTGAAAAATATATGCCAAAGCAGTTATCAAAAGATGAAGTTACTAAGATTGTTAAGGAAGTAATTGATGAGCTTAATGCTTCTAGTATGAAGAACTTCGGACAAGTAATGGGGTCAGTTATGCCCAAAGTTCAAGGTCAAGCAGATGGAAAATTAGTTAACCAGGTTGTAAAAGAACAATTGAGTAAGTAATATCAGCTGTAAAAAAAAAAAAGGGAGCGAGACAGAAGTCACTTGTGACTTCGTTTTCGAGCCCCCGCAAGCAACAACAGGCCTCTAACGATCGGGTTTGCCGGACGTTAGAGGCCATTGTTGTACTGCGTATTTGCTTTTTATGAAAGTAACTTAACTTATGTCACAGTCCTTTTTTTACTGTACATTTTTTCTTTATTAAACTAGAATTAAGGTATATTCAAAAGAAAAGGGGCATTTATATGTGCACATCAGTAACTTATACAGCAGGTGATTATTACTTTGGCCGTAACCTTGATTTGGAAGTCAACCTTGGTCAAGAAGTAGTGATTACTCCACGTAATAAGACTTTAGAATTTCGGGAAATGCCAAACCTTGAACACCATTATGCAATTATTGGAATGTCGATTGTTCGTGACGACTATCCACTATATTTTGATGGGGTAAATGAAAAGGGTGTTGGAATGGCAGGCCTTAATTTTGATGGTCCAGCTCATTATTTCCCAGTCCAAGAAGGAAAAGATAATATTGCATCATTTGAATTAGTTCCTTATATTCTTGCGGCTGCTTCCTCAGTTGCTGAAGCGAAGAAGTTACTTTCAAATGCAAACATTGCTAATATTAATTTTTCTGATAAACTCCAAGCTGCACCGCTACACTGGATTATTGCTGATAAAACGGGTGCTTCTGTGACTGTTGAATCCACCGCAAAAGGATTGAATGTTTATGATAACCCAGTTGGTGTTTTGACAAATAATCCGGAGTTTCCTCGTCAATTATTAAATCTTAGTAACTATCGTAGTGTTGCACCTGCTAATCCGGCTAACGTATTTGCACCTAATGTCGACCTACCAGTTTATAGCCGGGGCTTAGGGACCCATTTTCTCCCGGGAGGAATGGATTCTGAAAGTCGTTTTGTTAAGGCTACATTCACTAAGATGCATGCTCCAGTTGGTAATTCTGAAGTTGAGAATATTACCAACTATTTCCACATTCTTCAATCTGTCGAACAACAAAAGGGATTGGATGAAGTAGCACCGAATACCTTTGAATATACGATCTACTCTGATGGTTCAAACCTAAAAAAGGGCATTTTTTACTACAAGACTTACGAAAACAGTCAAATTAATGCAGTTGATATGCATAAGGAAGACCTTGAAGCATCAGAATTAATTACCTATCCAGTTCAAAATAAACAAATTATTAACCAACAAAATTAAATAATCATTCTATTTTTAAACTCTTTTTATGCATGAATAATTTATATTTCATGCATAAAAAGAGTTTTTTTGAAAAAATATGCTAAAACTATTGATTTTTATTCATGATACTCGTATATTTATAAACAACGAATTTCAAATGAGATGGAGGACGAGATTATGTCAAAAGAAAAAATTGTTTTAGCTTATTCTGGTGGCTTAGATACTTCAGTTGCAATTGCGTGGCTCAAAAATAAGGGGTATGACGTAATTGCATGTTGTATTGATGTGGGTGAAGGAAAAGACCTTGAAGCGATTAAGGAAAAGGGTCTCCAAGTTGGTGCGTGGAAGTCAGTAGTGATTGATGCCAAGCGTGACTTTGCTGAACAATTTGTATTACCAGCCCTTCAAGCCCATGCAATGTATGAGCAAAAGTACCCATTAGTTTCAGCGCTTTCTCGTCCATTAATCGTTCAAAAATTAGTTGCAGTTGCTAATCAATACGATGCGACTGCTATTGCCCATGGTTGTACTGGAAAGGGAAATGATCAGGTACGGTTTGAAGCAGGTATTCATGCTTTAGCACCAGAGATGAAGATTGAAGATCCAATTCGGGATTGGCACTGGTCACGGGAAGAAGAAATCCAATACGCTAAGGATAATGGCATTCCTGTTCCAATCACAAAGGCTAGTCCTTATTCCATTGATGAGAACTTATGGGGCCGGGCAAATGAATGTGGAATTCTTGAAGATCCGTGGGCTGCAGCACCTGCTGATGCATATGATCGGACAGTTTCAATTGAAGAAGCCCCTGATACCCCAACCACAATTGAAATTACCTTTAATGAAGGAGTTCCTACAGCAATTGATGGCGAAGAAATGCCGCTTGACCAGTTAATTATGAAACTGGACAAATTAGCTGGTAGTCATGGGATTGGCCGGATTGATCACGTTGAAAACCGGCTTGTTGGTATTAAGTCACGGGAAATTTATGAATGTCCAGCGGCAACTGTTTTATTGGCAGCCCATAAAGACTTGGAAGACCTGACTCAAGAACGGGAAGTAGCGCACTTTAAACCATTAATTGAACAAAAGATGAGTGAAATTATTTATAATGGGCTTTGGTATTCACCATTAATGAAATCTTTAGTTGCTTTTATTGATGAATCACAAGCAGTTGTTAATGGAGTAGTAAGGGTTAAACTATTTAAAGGAAATGTGATTTGTGAAGGTCGGAAATCACCAAATTCACTTTATGATAAGAACTTGGCAACTTACACTTCCGCTGATGAATTTGACCAAGAAGCTGCCACTGGCTTTATTAAACTTTGGGAATTACCAGATAAGGTCTATGCTCAAGTACAAAACAAAAATAAAAAGAAAGTAAAGGAGAATACAAGCGATGCCTATTAAGAGAATGTGGGGTGGCCGGTTTGAAGAAGCCGGTGACCAACTAGTTAACCAATTTAATGCGTCAATCAGTTTTGATCAAGAAATGGCTCAAGAAGACATTGAAGGCTCATTAGCCCATGTAAAAATGTTGAAAGAAACACAAATTTTGTCAGCAGATGATGCTGATAAGATTATTGCTGGACTCAAGAAATTACGTGAGCGATTAACTAGTGAAGGACTCCCATTTTCGATTGACAATGAAGACATTCATATGAATATTGAGGCATTGCTGACAGAAGAAATTGGCCCCGTTGCCGGTAAGCTTCATACTGGGCGGAGCAGAAATGATCAAGTTGCAACTGACCTTCATTTATATGTAAAGAAGCGGTTGCCTATTATCATTAATGAATTGAAAAAATTACAGGCAGAATTAGTAGATAAAGCAGCAGAAAATGTTGAAGCGATTATGCCAGGGTACACTCATATGCAACATGCTCAGCCAATTTCGTATGGGCACTATCTCATGGCTTATTTCCAAATGTTTCAGCGAGATGTTGAACGTTTTGAATTTAACCAGCAGCACACGGATTTATCACCCCTAGGAGCGGCTGCTTTAGCTGGGACCACTTTCCCAATTGATCGACAATTAAGTGCAAAGTATTTAGAGTTTGCTGAACCATATCATAATTCACTGGACGCCGTTTCTGATCGGGATTTTGCCCTTGAATTTTTAAGTAACGCAAGTATTTTGATGATGCACTTGTCACGGTTATGTGAAGAACTGATTTATTGGTGTAGTTATGAATTTGGCTATTTAGAATTGGCAGATTCATATTCTACCGGTAGTTCGATTATGCCCCAAAAGAAGAACCCTGATATGGCAGAATTGATTCGTGGTAAAGCTGGACGAGTTTATGGTGATCTTTTTGGCTTATTAACGACAATGAAGGGACTTCCGCTTGCTTATAACAAGGATATGCAAGAAGATAAGGAAGGATTATTCGACGCGGTGAAGACGATTCTTCCAAGCATCAAGATCATGACCGGGATGATTGCCACCCTTCAAGTAAAGAAAGAAGCCATGGAGCATGCAACTCATCATGACTTTTCTAATGCCACTGAATTAGCAGATTATCTCGCTACTAAAGGAATTCCATTTAGGGAAGCGCATGAGATTGTCGGTGAGCTAGTATTGAAGGGACTTAAGACAGGGACAAATCTTGTTGATATTCCATTAGACGAATATAAAAAGATTTCGCCCAAAATTGAAGAAGATGTTTATACCTGCTTACAACCTAAAGTAGCGGTTGAACGGCGGAATTCTTATGGTGGGACTGGTTTTGATCAGGTTCGGCAACAAATTAGAGATGCTAAGAAGATTTTAGAAGGTAATTAATTCGGAAATTGAGAGTGAGAAAGCAAAAACTTTCCTCACTCTCAATTTTTTGTTTCATAGTAACCCATATATTGAATTAAAGGTTACAATTAAATATAATTGATGCAAAAATAAAGGATTTACGATAATGATTAGGGAAAAGATAAGTTTGTCAATTCATGAAATGACTGTCGTTGCCATGATGGTTGCAATGATTGCTATTTTAGGAGCAGTTCCAGGCATTCCGTTGGGCTTTATTCCGGTGCCAATTGTTTTACAAAACATGGGAATAATGATTGCTGGAGAATTACTTGAACCAAAATTAGGGACAATTGCTGTATGGCTCTTCTTGTTTTTAGTTGTACTTGGGTTGCCACTGCTTTCCGGTGGACGCGGCGGAATGGTGACAATATTAGGCCCAACTAGCGGATATATTTTTGCCTGGTTATTTGTCCCATTGTTGATTGGCCTTAGTCTAAAATTAAGTTGGTATTATGGGATGACGCAGGGAGTAACTGAGCTTATTGCTGCTTTGACTTCCAATATTTTATTTGTTTTTGGCGATACAATTAAAGCGCTTATTGCTGTCTCAATTACTCGTCGTTTACGTCACATTAAGATTTCTTCATTAAGGAGATGATTAGCATGGTTCATTCAACTGCACAGAAAATTTTATGGCAATTACTTTCAGCGCCAGATTCATGGATTTCTGGAAATGACTTAGCAAAGCGATTCAGTATTAGTCGTGAATCTGTTTGGAAGGCCATCAACAGTTTACGAAAAAGCGGAAATAATATTGAGAGTCGTAGAAACCTTGGATACCGTTTTACCGGAAATACACGATTGAGTGCTGATATTATTGATTTTTATACCCATAATCACTTTACTAATCGGCTTTACGTTGAAGATCAGGTTAGCTCAACCCAAAGCATCGCGAAAGCTTTTTTGAGTCACCACCTAGTTAGTGCGCCAACGGTATTTATCGCTGATCATCAAACTGCTGGCTATGGAAGACAGGGACGGTCCTTCTACTCTCCGGCAGCAACTGGCTTGTACTTTAGTATGATTCTGCCTAGCCCAACAGACAGACCACTACAAGCTGGGTTAATGACAACTACTTTTGCAGTTTTAATTGGGGGAGTTCTTAAACAATTTTTCCCTGCTCAAGACTTTCGGTACAAATGGGTCAACGATATTTATTTAAACCATAAAAAAGTCGGTGGAATTTTGACCGAGGCAGTAGTAGACCTTGAATCAAGAACAACGGCATCCTTAGTAGTAGGAATTGGTTTGAATATAACTACAAAAGAATTTCCGCTGGGCCTTAAAAATAAAGCGACAGGAATCGCACCAGCAGATCGTAATCTTTTAGTCAGCCGTCTTATTGAGACGATTGCTAATAATTATTCAGACTATGATAATCCACAGTATCTTGAGCAATATCGCCAAGGGTCAATGATTTTAGGACAGAAGGTGAACTTGTTAGTAAATGGTGAGGTTATTGCTGGAACTGCTAAAAAAATAGAAAATGATGGTGCGTTAACAATTTGCCTGGCAGACGGAAAAACGAAAACTTTTAATAGTGGGGAAGTAGTTAAAGTTAATTTTGAAAAATAACTTAGATCCCTTAGAAAAGCTTGCAGTGGTGAGGTTAAAGGTGATCTATGATATAATTATCATTAAATAAAGTCTGCTAAATTAAAGGAGATTGTATAGGTGGGAGAACAAAAAACGATTGAACAAACTTTTCAAATTGAAAGTCCAGAAATAGAAGTTGGCTTACTAGGAACACAGGATAAGTTTGTAAGCCTGATTGAACAAGGAATGGATGTTGAAATCCGACCATTCGGTGAAAATCTTAAAGTAAGTGGACAAGAAGAAGACGTTAAACTTACGATCGATGTATTTCGTGCCCTTATTTCGTTGCTAAATCAAGGGATCCGCATTCATAGTACAGATATTGTTAGTGCGATGAAGATGGCACATCGTGGAACACTGGAATATTTTACTGACCTCTACAGTGAAACGATTATTAAGGACCGCCGGGGAAGAGCCATTCGGGTAAAAAATTTTGGTCAGCGGCAGTATGTTAATGCGATGAAGCATAATGATATTACGTTTGGGATTGGCCCTGCCGGAACAGGGAAAACTTACCTAGCAGTAGCAATGGCCGTGGCATCCTTAAAGCGTGGCGAAGTGGAACGGATTATCTTGACGCGACCAGCAGTTGAAGCTGGTGAAAGTCTAGGATTCTTACCCGGTGACCTTCGTGAAAAAGTAGATCCTTATTTACGACCAATTTATGATGCCTTAAATGATATTTTTGGAGCTGATCATACGCAACGGTTAATTGATCGGGGAATTATCGAAATTGCACCCCTTGCTTATATGCGTGGACGAACTCTTGATGGAGCATTTGTAATTTTAGATGAAGCCCAAAATACGACTAATGCCCAAATGAAGATGTTCCTTACCCGTTTAGGCTTTGGTTCAAAAATGGTTATTAATGGGGATGTTTCACAAATCGATCTTCCTCATGGGACTCGCAGTGGTCTTGTAAACGCGCAACGAATTCTGAATAATATTAAGTCAATTAAGTTTGTTAAATTTAGTGCAGAAGATGTTGTTCGTCACCCGGTTGTAGCACGGATTATTACTGCTTATGAGGACCAAACATCAAAACAATTAGCAGAAAAAGATAAAGAGAAAAAAGAGGAAAAATGATGGACTTGGAAATTTTCGATCAAACAACAGCACAGCTTCCAAATGAACAATTGGAGATGGTAAGGGACTTATTACAGTATGCTGCTAAAGAACTTTCCTTATCAGAAAATACTGAAATGTCCTTAACATTTGTAAATAATCCGGAGATAAAAAAATTAAATGCCCAGTATCGTAATGTTGATCGGGCAACTGATGTTTTAAGTTTTGCCGCAGAAGAGGCGGGAGATGAAACACCAATCATTATGGATCCTGAAATGGCTGCTGAAATTCCTGTTAACTTAGGTGACTTATTTATTTCCATCGATAAGGTAGCAGAACAAGCAAAGTTTTTGGGCCATTCAGTTGATCGAGAGTTAGGATTTTTAGCTGTTCATGGCTTCCTTCACTTAAATGGATATGATCATGAAGAGCCGGCAGATGAAGAAAAAATGTTTAAATTACAACGGGAGATACTAGACGGTTATGGACTCACGCGATAAACATCAAACTGAGAAAAATCATCACTTAATTCAAGCAATGTGTCACGCAATCGATGGAATTATCCAAGTGTTACGTGAAGAGCGTAATATGCGGTACCACCTTTTAGCGGCCTGCTTAGCCATTATCATGTCGATCTTATTGCATATTTCAGCAATGGAATGGTTATGGATTTTATTGGCAATCTTTGTTGTTTTTACATCTGAATTTCTTAATACGGTTACCGAAGCTGTTACAGATTTGATTGTTGACCACCATTATGAATTAAATGTAAAAAAAGCTAAAGACGTGGCTGCCGGTGGGGTACTGATTTCAGCGATATTTTCAGTCTTGGTGGGGCTAATTATTTTTATCCCCCGTATATTAGCAATTATTAGATAGGAAGTTTTAATATGGATAATCCAAATTATAAGTCTGGCTTTGTGGCAATTATTGGGCGCCCAAATGTTGGAAAATCAACTTTATTGAATTATGTTGTTGGGCAAAAGGTAGCAATTATGAGTAATGTTGCACAGACAACGCGTAATAAGATTCAAGGAATTTATACAAGCCCAGAAGCCCAGATTATTTTTATTGATACGCCAGGAATTCATAAACCATCTACTAAATTAGGTGATTTTATGGAAAAATCAGCAATGTCAGCATTAGATGAAGTGGATGCTGTCTTATTTGTTGTGAGTGCAACTGAGAAGCGCGGCCCCGGTGATGACTTTATTATTGAACGCTTAAAGAAAGTTAATCAGCCAATCTTTTTAGTTGTTAATAAGATCGATCAAATCAATCCCAATGACCTGCCTGAAATTGTTGATCAGTATAAAGATACCCTTCCATTTAAGGGGATTGTCCCAATTTCGGCTTTGCAGGGAAATAATGTGAATAACTTAATCAATGACATTATTAAGATCCTTCCTAATGGCCCGCAGTATTACCCAGCTGATCAAGTAAGTGACCACCCTGAACGTTTTGTGATTGCAGAAATGATCCGTGAAAAGGTCTTTTTGCTGACGAGACAAGAAGTACCGCATTCAGTAGCTGTTGATGTAACATCGATAAAGCGTGAGGATGAAAATCATATTCATATCTCGGCCAATATTATTGTTGAACGTCCGGGCCAAAAAGGAATTATTATTGGCAAGGGTGGAAAAATGCTGAAAAAGATTGGGACAATGGCCCGGCAAGATATTGAAAAATTACTTGGTGACAAGGTATTTCTTCAACTATGGGTAAAGGTTGTTCCTGACTGGCGTGATAAGTCTGCAATGCTAAAAGACTATGGTTATCGGAATAAAGACTATTAAAAGGATGATGGTTACATGGCACGCGTAACCACACAATTTACTGGGATCATTATGTACCGACAGGATTATCGTGAACGCGACCTATTAGTAAAAATGCTTACTGATAAGATCGGGCCGGCAATGTTTTTTGTGAAGAATGCTAAAAAACGTGGTTTTCGGATGACTGCTGATATCCTGCCATTCACCCATGGGACATATATTGGCTCACTTGATGAGAACGGCTTAAGTTTTATTAATACCGCTAGCGATACTAGCCAATATAAGAAGATTGCAAGTGACATTAGCAAAAATGCATATGTTACGTATATCTTGGCATTAGTTGACAGTGCTTTTAATGATGGCCGAAGCATTGGTGGTTGGTTTAAGCAGGTTGCTGCAGCGTTAGACTTAATCGAAAAAGGATTAGATGAGCAAATAATTACAAACGTTATTGAAACACAGCTGTTAGTTGCTTTTGGTGTAGCACCAGTTTGGGACCGGTGTGTGGTATGTGGCCGCAATGATCTGGCTTTAGACTTCTCTGAACAATATGGGGGGATGCTTTGTCAGAATCACTGGTCACTTGATGAACACCGTCTTTATCTTGACCGTAAAACTGCTTATTATCTCCAACAGTTTGCCACAATTAACTTGCAAAAATTGAATTCTATTCGGATTAATCCAGCTACTAAACGACGCCTCCAACAAGTCTTGGATACTCTTTATGATAACGAGGTCGGACTAAATTTGAAGGCAAAACGGTTCATTAAACAAATGAATAAGTGGGAACAAAATATTGGAAAGTTATCAATGAACGATTGACATTTGTAAAATATTTTTCTATTATAAGAGCGTGTTTAATTGAATATTGGCAATGACAGAGATTATGGATAAACCAAATCAGCGATCAGGGGATAGTGCAAGCCTTGTAATTTATTTATCCTTGGCACTCTAACAGCCGCTTAAACTAAGCTGTTTTACAGAGATGTAAAAAAGTAGGGTGGAACCGCGATTAACTTCGTCCCTACAGTATCGATTATTTGATACTGTAGGGACTTTTTCATTGAAAGGAGAAGTAAAGTATGACGAAAAAACTAACCGTGCAAGATATTATCTTTACATTGGAACAATATTGGGCAGATCAAGGCTGTATGTTAATGCAGGCTTATGATAACGAAAAGGGTGCGGGGACAATGAGTCCTTATACTTTCTTGCGGGCAATTGGTCCTGAACCATGGAATGTGGCTTATGTTGAACCTTCACGGCGGCCTGCTGATGGTCGTTATGGTGAAAACCCAAACCGGCTTTACCAACACCACCAATTCCAGGTATTAATGAAGCCTTCTCCTGATAATATTCAAGAATTATACTTAGGAAGTTTGAAAAAGTTAGGAATCGATCCTTTAGAGCATGATATCCGGTTTGTTGAAGATAACTGGGAAAACCCTTCAATGGGCTGTGCCGGTGTTGGTTGGGAAGTTTGGCTTGATGGAATGGAAGTTACTCAATTTACTTACTTCCAAGTCGTTGGAGAGTTGCCAATGAGCCCAGTGGCCGCCGAAGTTACTTATGGACTTGAACGGTTGGCTGAATATATTCAAAACGTTGACTCAGTTTATGACTTAGAGTGGGCGGATGGTGTTCTGTATGGTGATATCTTCCAAGAACCTGAATATGAACATTCTAAGTATGCGTTTGAAGAAAGTAACCAAGATATGCTTCTGCAAGACTTTAATGATTACGAAAAAGAAGCTAAACGTTTAATTAAGCTTGGATTGGTTCACCCAGCTTATGATTATGTTTTAAAGTGTAGTCATACCTTTAACTTGCTAGATGCTCGTGGTGCTGTTTCGGTTACCGAACGTGCTGGTTATCTTCACCGTATTCGAATTATGGCAAAATCAATTGCCAAAGCCTTTGTTGAAGAGCGGCGTAAACGTGGCTTCCCACTGATTCATGACGAAGCAGTTCGCCAAAAGACAGTTGAAGAATATACAAAAAAAGCGGAAAAAGCAAAGGAACGGGCCGCAAAGCAAGCAGCTAAGAAAGCACAAAAGGGGGAAAAGTAAGATGGCAAATACATACTTATTAGAAGTCGGTGTTGAAGAAATGCCTGCTCACGTTGTAACACCAAGTATTAAACAGTTACACGAACGAGTAGCAAAGTACCTTAAAGAACAACGGATTACTTTTGATGATATTCAAGAATTCGCTACTCCACGACGGATGGCATTACTAATCCATGGCTTAAGTGATAAGCAACCTGATATTGATGAATCAGTTAAGGGTCCTGCAAAAAAGATTGCGCAAGATGCTGATGGTAATTGGACCAAAGCTGCAATTGGTTTTACCCGGGGACAAGGTGCCTCTGTTGAAGATATTGAATTCAAAGAAGTAAAAGGCGTTGAATATGTTTTTGTTGAAAAGCATATTGCTGGGAAAACTGTTGCTGAAGTTCTTCAAGGATTGCCAGCAGTTATTACTTCGATGACATTCCCAACCTTGATGAAGTGGGGCTACAATAACTTACAATTTATTCGTCCGATCCGGTGGCTAGTTTCATTATTAAATGGTGAAGTCGTTCCATTTAATATTTTGGACGTTGAAGCTGGTCGAGAAACACAAGGTCACCGGTTCTTAGGTCATCCAGTTGAAATTGCCAAGGCTGATGATTATGAAGAAACCTTAAATAATGATTTCGTTATTGCTGATCAAACAAAGCGAAAGAACTTAATTAAGGACCAAATTACTAAAATTATCAGTGAAAACAACTGGCAAGTTGATTGGGATGAGGACTTACTAGAAGAAGTTAATAACCTAGTTGAATGGCCAACTGCCTTTGCTGGATCTTTTGATGAGAAGTACTTAGCATTACCTGACCCGGTCCTAATTACTTCCATGAAGGATAACCAACGATTCTTCTGTGTACGGGATAAAGATGGTAACCTCTTATCGCACTTTATTTCTGTTCGCAACGGTAACACAGACTACCTTGATAATGTTATTAAAGGAAATGAACGGGTTCTTGTTCCTCGGCTTGAAGATGCTCAATTCTTCTATCAAGAAGATCAGAAGTTGACAATTGATGAATATGTGGAACGACTTAAGAAAGTTAGCTTCCATGATAAGATTAGTTCAATGTATGACAAAATGCAGCGGGTCGCAGTGATTGCGAATGTTCTCGGTAAGCAACTAAATCTTTCAGATGAAGAACTAGCAGACCTTGATCGAGCAGCACATATTTATAAATTTGACCTTACTACGCAAATGGTGGGTGAATTCGCTGAGTTGCAAGGAATTATGGGTGAAATTTATGCTAAGCTATTCGGTGAAAAAGATGATGTTGCCACAGCTATTCGTGAACACTACATGCCAATCTCTGCAGAAGGGGAATTGCCACAAACTAAGATTGGAGCGATCTTAGCAATTGCCGATAAACTTGACAGTATCATGAGTTTCTTTGCAGTTGATATGATTCCAAGCGGTTCAAATGACCCTTATGCTTTACGTCGGCAGGCATTTGGAATTGTCCGGATCATCGCCGATCGTGGTTGGAACCTTCCATTATTAAGTATTCAATTAGAAATTGCCCCTGCCTTTGAAAACGCTGAAATCAATGTTTCCTTTGATTTGAATAAAAATAGTGATGAAGTCCGTTCGTTCTTCTTGGACCGGATTAAGCAATTATTCCATGGTCAAAAGGTTCGTCACGATATCATTGATGCAGCTACCGATACTCGTCAAAATGATATTGCTAATATCCTTGAAGCTATTCAAACTATCGACGATCATAAGGATGATGATAACTTTAAAGAAGATATTGAAGCTCTTACCCGGGTATTACGGATTGCAAAGAAGGATAAACGTCCAGTTAGTGAGCTTGTAGTAGATCCTAATTTATTTGAGAACCCATCTGAGGCTAAGATGCATACTGCTGTTTCAGAATTGATTAAGGAAAATCAACAGACAGTAAGTGAAAACTTTGCAGCCTTACGGACTTTAACACCAATAATTAGTGAATATTTTGATGAAAATATGATTATGGATAAGAATGAAGATATTCGTAATAATCGTTTGGCCCAATTAAGTATTTTGGCTAATCAAGCATCATTAATTGGTAACTTGGATAACTTGATTGTAAAATAAGACGTTTTAATTGTATTGCTGCTAACTTGTGGTATTATAGATACTAGTTAAATGTAAAAATAGGTGGAGGTCGCATTCCGTTAGGTTGCGACCTTTCATTTCGTTGCTGTTCGCTTACTAAGTGAGGTGGATCAATGGCAAAGATACCGCGTAATGTAATTGATGAAATACGAAATTCAGTTGATATTGGTGATGTAATTGGGCGCTATGTCCAACTGCATCAGGCTGGAAAAAATCTAATTGGGTTATGTCCCTTTCATGATGAAAAGACCCCCTCTTTTTCAGTGAATGAGGAAAAACAATTTTTCTATTGTTTTGGATGTCACCGGAGCGGAAATGTATTTCAATTTTTGATTGAGTTAAAGCATATCGATTTTGTCGATGCAGTTAAGGAGATCGCTAACGATAGTAATATCAAGATTCCTGAACAATATGTTAGCGTTCCGGCTAAACCATTAAATAACGAGAATCGACAGCTGTTTGATCTTCATGATAAAGCGGCTAAACTTTATCACCATATATTGGTAAATACACCGGCTGGGCAAGTTGCACTTAATTATTTAAAAAAACGGGGAATGAGTGAAGAACTGATTGAGCAATTTGGCTTAGGCTATGCTCCTGATCAGCGAATCTTAAAGCCGTTCTTCCAGCAGCAAAAAGTTGATTATCAATTGCTAAGAAAAAGTGGACTTTTTAGTGAAGATCAACAAGGAGAGTTGCGAGACCGGTTTATTGAACGGATAATGTATCCAATAAAAAATGGTCAAGGGCAGGTAATTGCTTTTTCTGGGCGATTAATTGATGCTAGTAAAACAAATTTACCTAAATATTTAAATAGTCCTGAGACACCGATTTTCAATAAGCGACGGATATTATTTAATTTTGACGTTGCACGAAAAGCAGCCCGTAAAGATGGTCGATTATACTTATTTGAAGGATTTATGGATGTGATCTCTGCCTTTGCTGCAGGAATTGAAAATGGAATTGCTTCAATGGGAACCAGTTTTACTGAAGAGCAAGTAGCGATTATTGGTCGTGCTACAAAGCAATTAGATATTTGTTATGATGGAGATCAACCGGGACAAAATGCAATTGATCGTGCAATTAGCCTCGTTAACGATCATCGACCTAATCAGTTGCAGGTGAAGGTTGTCCAATTACCAGCTGGGATTGATCCAGATGAATATGTTCAAAAGTATGGTCCACAGCAATTTAACGCCTATCTTACTAATAAGGAAGAAACAACAACAGAATTTTACCTGCGCTTTTTAAGAAATGGGAAGAATTTAGATAATCAGAATGAACTGATGCAATATCTTAACCAAGCACTGAAGGTAATTGCTCAGGTTCAGGCTCCCTTAGAAGAAGATATGTACTTGCAACGGTTAGCAAGTGAGTTCAATTTAGATCGGCAAACCTTAAAGACGCAGTTAGATCAAGTGCGACAGCAACTAGGAATTCATAATCAGCCATGGATTAAGCAACAGCCTTCACTAGTGCGTCATCAACAGTTTCAACAAACTAGTGAAGAAGAACATCGAAAAGTTAAACTTAGTAGGACTGAATTAGCGGAACAGATCTTACTAAGGTATATGCTATATGATCGTGAAGTATGGATGCATGTAACATCAGACCACGATTTTCATTTTGCGCATGAAAAATATCAAACCTTGTATTTATTAGCAGCAAGTTATTTTTCTGAAAACGGCTCGTATTCAACTGCTGACTTTCTTGATTATTTAGATGAAAGTAGTTTACAAGGTACTCTTGGGCAAATTGAAAATTTAAATGTTGACCAAGAAGTGGATATGCGGGCAATTGATGATTGTATCCATATGATCGCAGAACAAACACCGTTAGCTGCGCAAATTGCAGATAAGCAAGCCCAGTTAAAAGAAGCTAATTCATTGCATAATACAGAATTAGCTACGCAATTAACGATTGAACTGGTAAAATTATTAAAGCAGCAGCAACGCTTAAAAACGGAGGAGACTAATTAATATGGCAAAAAGCAAGAAAAAAGACATTGTTATTTCTAACAGCGCCGATTTTGACCAACAAGAATATGACACCGCAGTTGGTAAGTTAATTCGTAATTACAAGAAGCAAAAGCAGATTGAGTACGATGAATTAACTACTAAAATTGCTAAACCATTTGAATTGAACGCTGACGGAATTGACAATTTACTTCAAAATATTGAAGATGCCGGAATTAGTGTTGTCGATGAAAATGGGGATCCAGATCCTCGTGCTTTAAAAGCTACTGAAAAATTCTCACAATCTGCTATGAAGGATACATCGGCTCCAACTGGAGTTAAAATTAATGATCCTGTGCGGATGTATTTGAAGGAAATTGGTCGTGTAAATCTTTTGACGGCTGATGAAGAAGTTCAGCTTGCTTTACGGATTGAAAAAGGTGATGAAGTAGCTAAACAAGAATTAGCTGAGGCTAACTTACGGTTAGTTGTTTCAATTGCAAAGCGTTATGTTGGCCGTGGGATGCAGTTTCTTGACTTAATCCAGGAAGGTAACATGGGACTTATGAAGGCCGTTGAAAAATTCGATTATCGGCGGGGATTTAAGTTCTCTACTTATGCTACCTGGTGGATTCGTCAGGCTATTACACGGGCAATTGCTGATCAAGCCCGGACAATTCGGATTCCGGTTCATATGGTTGAAACTATTAACAAATTGATCCGGATTCAACGGCAATTACTTCAAGATTTAGGTCGTGAACCGTTACCAGAAGAAATTGGTGCAGAAATGGATATGCCAACTGAGAAAGTGCGGAATATTCTTAAAATTGCCCAAGAACCAGTTTCACTTGAAACGCCTATTGGTGAAGAGGACGATTCTCATTTAGGAGACTTTATTGAAGATCAAGATGCAACAAGTCCAGCTGACCATGCTGCTTATGAAATGATGAAGAAGCAACTTGAAAATGTTTTGGATACGTTAACCGATCGTGAAGAGAACGTTCTTCGGCTTCGTTTTGGCTTAGATGATGGTCGAACACGGACCCTTGAAGAAGTCGGAAAAGTCTTCGGGGTAACGCGGGAACGGATTCGTCAGATTGAAGCTAAGGCGCTCCGAAAATTACGCCACCCATCACGTTCTAAGCAATTAAAAGATTTCTTAGAATAAAAATATTCTTTATTTAATATATACGTAAAAAAGATGGATTTACACTAAAAAGTAGTTTGAGTTAATTAATTATCTTAAGCTACTTTTTAATTTTATTTAAAATAAATGAGAGAAATCTTATTTTTATATTGAAAACATTCAATTGTTCGGGTAAAATTTTTATAAAGCGTTTTTTAAATCTATTATAAATAAAAATTAAGGAGAGATCGAACGATGCCAGAACTATCTGCTGATTTATATGGAACTGTTAGTCATAAGTTAGATGCTTTACAGCCATCAGGTATCCGTGAATTCAACAAAGAAGTTTCAAAGATTCCGGGAATTATTAAATTAACATTAGGAGAACCAGACATGGCAACTCCTGAACATGTTAAGCAAGCAGCCATTAGAAGTATTGAGGAAGATGATTCTCACTATGCTCCACAAATGGGAAAGTCGGAATTACTTGAAGCAATCAGTGATTATATTCAGAATACTCGTGATGTGCACTATGACCCACAAACAGAAATAATTGCGACTGTAGGAGCAACCGAAGCCCTCGATGCAACTTTATTTGCAATTCTTAATACTGGAGACAAAGTTGTGGTTCCTACCCCGATTTTCTCTCTATATTTCCCATTAATTGAAATGACAGGAGCAACAGTTGTTCAGGTTGATACTTCAGCAGATAATTTTGTTTTGACTCCAGAAAAGCTTGAAGAAGTTCTTGAAGAAGAGGGGAAAGGCGTCAAAGCTGTTATCCTTAACTACCCAAGTAACCCAACTGGTCGTGAATATCCTCAGGAAGTTCTAGCAGGATTAGCTGAAGTAATTAAGAAGCATCATTTATATGCGATTGCTGATGAAATCTATAGCGAACTAGTCTATGGGGTAGAGCACTATTCAATTGCTACCATGATTCCAGAGCGGACGATTTTCATCTCTGGACTCTCAAAATCTCACGCAATGACTGGTTACCGTTTAGGATATGTTGCTGCTCCAGCTAAGATCATGGCTAATATTTCAAAGATGCATGCTTTCTTAGTCACAACAGTAACTAATAACGTTCAAGTTGCAGCAGCTGAAGCACTGACAAATGGTTTAAATGATCCATTAGAATTTCGAAAGATTTACCAGCATCGCCGTGATTTACTCGTTGCCGGTCTTAAGAAATTAGGCTTTGAAATGTTAACTCCTGAAGGGGCCTTTTACCTGTTTGCTAAGATTCCAGCTCAATTTGGAACTGACGATGTTGCCTTTGCAAAGCAGCTTGCTAAAGAAGCAAAAGTTGGAGTAACACCAGGTAGTGCATTTGGTAAGGGTGGCGATGGTTATGTTCGTCTGTCATATGCCTCCTCTGATGAAAACCTAACAGAAGCCATTAAACGGATTGGTGAATTTTTAGACCATCTTGCGTAAATTATAAGGAAGTAGGAATAGGACTCCTAAGTGGGTGCTATCTTGCTTCCTCTTTTTGTTATAATTAATTTATTAAATAGATAAAGGAATGATTTTTGTGGATGAAAAGCACTTATCAGCACGTTTAGCATGTGTTGCTTCCCTTGTTCCAGCAGGTGCGCGGGTGGCTGATATTGGTTCTGACCATGCGTATTTACCAGCAGCATTAGTGTTAGATGGTAAAATTGATTTTGCAATTGCTGGCGAAGTAGTAAAGGGTCCTTATGAAAATGCTGTTCATGAAATAAAAGACCACCAATTAGAAGGCAAGGTTATCCCACGGTTGGCAGACGGCTTAGCAGCGATTGAACCGGCAGATAAAGTCGATACAATTACGATTGCCGGAATGGGTGGGAGTTTGATTGCTTCGATTTTAGAGAAAGACAAGAATAAGTTAACAGGAATTAAACGACTTGTCCTGCAACCGAATGTAGGGGAAAGTCAGTTGCGTGAATGGTTAATGAATAATCATTACCAAATAATGAACGAAAAAATAATTGAAGAGGACAATCATATTTATGAGATTATCGTTGCTGAGCCATCAGTTGTCCCATTTAGATACAGTAAGTATGAGCTTGATTTTGGACCATTTTTATTGGAAAACAAAGGGCCTGTTTTTAGGAAAAAATGGCAAGAATATCTTCAACGTGAAGCCCATGTTATTGATCAGATGCAAAAGGCTCAACAGCCACCATTAAAAAAGATTAATGAGATAAACCAGTTTTTATCACAAGTAAAGGAAGCGATCGCCGATGACAACCGGTAACCAATTAATTGCGCGTTTTGAAAAATTTGCTAATCCGCAACTAGCAGAAAAATGGGATCATGTCGGCCTGCAAGTTGGCAATCCAGATCTCCCAATTACTCGACTAATGACCACCCTTGATGTTCGCCCGGAAGTGGTTGCTGAAGCAATTGAGCAAAATGTTGACTTTATTTTTGCTCATCATCCCATTATGTTTCACCCAGCAAAAGATCTAGATACGCGGGATCCGCAAAATGCAATGTACGCTAAACTTTTGGCGAATAATATTACTGTTTATGCAGCTCATACTAATTTGGATACTGCTAATGGCGGAATGAATGACTGGTTAGCAGATCAACTTCACCTAACTAATACTGTACCTTTAGTGCCAGCAGGAAATGATCCAATAAGCGGTAAACCAGTTGGAATGGGGCGTGTTGGTGAGCTGAATGAACCATTAACACCGCAAAAATTTGCAAATTATTGTATGGATATTTTTGCCATCCGCGGATTACGGTTAATTGTCAACCCACTTGACCAAAAGAGAGAGATTAAACGTGTTGCAGTACTTGGTGGTGCTGGTCAAGATTTTTATCAACAAGCTCTTGAAGCTGGAGCTGATGCTTATGTCACTGGAGATGTAAGTTACCACTTTGCGCACGATATGATTGCTAATCACCTTGTTGTTATTGATCCTGGACATCATATTGAAGTGGTAGCTACCCACCAGTTTGCTAACTTAATCACCCAGTGGAAGAATGAAAATAATTGGCAGTTTGAGGTGCTAGAGAGTAGAGTTAATACAGAGCCGTTTACTTTTATTACTAAATAGGTTTTAGATAAGGAGATGCTAATCATGAGTGAGGAAAAGTATGAGGGGTTATTACCACGTTTTTTGAAGTATGTTAAAACTGAAACAAGGTCAAATCCAGATTCAAAAACAATTCCTTCTGATCCTAAAGAAACTGCATTTTTAAATGAATTAAAAGCTGAATTGATATCTTTAGGGTTGAGTGATGTTCATATTAATCCACAAAGTTCATATTTGGTAGCCACAATTCCAAGTAATATTGATAAGGATGTGCCAACGGTTGGCTTCATTGCCCATATCGACACTGCAGATTTTAATGCTCATAATGTTAATCCACAGATTGTCAAAGATTACGATGGCAAGTCAGATATTAAGCTTGATAAAGATGGCCAATATGTCTTAACTACTACTGAATTTCCATCATTGAAAAAATATCAGGACAATACTTTAATTACTACTGATGGGTCTACTTTGCTTGGGGCTGATGACAAGTCAGGAGTAGCGGAGATTGTTACAATGGCTGCTTACCTGATGGCTCATCCTGAAATCAAGCACGGAACAATTAAGATTGGTTTAGGACCTGATGAGGAAATCGGCACCGGGGCTGATCATTTTGATGTTAAGGATTTTGGGGCTGATTTTGCCTATACGGTTGATGGTGGTCCACTTGGCGAATTGGAATATGAAACATTTAATGCAGCTCAGGCAGAAATTGAGATTCAAGGAAAAGATGTTCACACTGGGGTTGCTAAGGGAACAATGATCAATGCTATTCAGGTTGCAATTGACTTGCAGAATAGCTTGCCAGCACATGATCGAGCTGAACGAACAGATGGACGGCAAGGATTCTATCACTTATACAAGTTTGATGGAACTGTTGATCATGCTTCAATGACATATTTAATTCGTGATCATGATAAGCAAACATTTATTGAACGGAAGCATTTACTCGAACGGGTTGTTGCTGGCCTAAATGATGAACTTGGTGCAGGCCTAGTAACGATGAATCTTTATGACCAATACTACAACTTAAAAGATGCGCTTAAAGATCACATGGAAGTTGTTGAAATTGCGAAGAAAGCTATGGAAAATCTAGACATTAAACCTGATATCTATCCAGTTCGTGGCGGGACGGATGGTTCAACAATTTCTTATAAGGGCTTACCAACTCCTAATCTTTTTGCTGGTGGAGAAAATATGCATTCGCGTTTTGAATATGTATCACTGCAAACAATGGAACGCGCATTGGACACCCTGCTTGAGATTGTGCGGTTGACTGCGGAAGAAGATAAATAAATTAAAAAGGATCGAGCCATTTTGGACTCAATCCTTTTTAATTAATCTTCATTTTTGCTAGGATTTGCATCTGCGGTAATTTTATCCACACAATTGATAACGACTAATCCCATAATTACAGAACACCAGCCGACAAGGGTGTAGTCTGGTGTCATCGATTCTAGTTGACTTGTGATGTAAGCTAGGACCTCACCCAGAATAAGTGCCCAAATACCAGCCACGATATTCTTTGATAAAAAGTTCATGTTGGTCATCCCCTTTGAAGTCATACCATATTCTAGCATATTTATTAATGCTTTTGAAAGGGCTGGGTTAATTTCTCTATTTAGTTTGATTTGATATAATTTTATTGAGAGGTGAAATGAAGTGGATTTTACGCCCTTAGATGTTAAGAGTAGTTATAGTTTGCTAAAAAGTCCAACCCGGATTTCTGACCTAGTTACAACGGCTAAGGAACGAGGGTATAAGGCATTAGCGTTAACAGACGAAAATGTTTTATATGGGGCTGTCGAATTTTATAATGCAGCTAAAAAAGCAGGAATTAAACCCATCCTCGGCTTGCGGCTGGTAGTTGCATTAAATGAGACGGATGGTACCAAGCTAGATTTAGTATTTCTAGCTAAGAATCAACGAGGGTATCAGCATCTGATGGACCTATCGACGCTTCAGCAAACACGAAAAGATAAAAAAGTACCTTTAACGGTTGCGCAAATTAGTCCTTTATTGGATGATTTATTTATAATTATTCCTCCTCAAAGTACGGTTTTTAGTGTGCTTGCTCAGCCAACATCAATTTTAACTGAGCTTGCTAATCTGGGGGATGATGATAGCGTTCTGTTAGGAGTAAATTCGCGGTTAGATGACGTTCAAATAGATACCTTGCAACAATTATCAAAACAATTATCTTTGCCATTAGTAGGGACGTCTCCAGTTGATTATTTAAATGCTAATGACCTTTTTGCTAGTCGGGTTTTACAAGCAATTGATGCCGGCGTTGAGTTAAAAGATCCGACGATAGAAGCGGGGCGAAGAGGACAACATTATCTCCATTTGAAAGAACAGGTTGTCCAAGATTACAAGGCAAAGGGGCTTAGTGCAGCCGCACAAAAGACAGTTGAAGTAGCAGCCCTGTGCAACGTTGAACTTCAATTTAGGGCCCCGGTCCTTCCTCATTTTAAAAATCAAGCAGGGGTATCATCGCAACAATATTTACGTTCCCTATGTATTCAAGGATTGAAAAAAAGGCGAGTTGCACCAGGAAAAACTATTCAACAGTACCAAGAACGTTTAGCGATGGAATTAAAAGTAATTCATGAAATGGGCTTTGATGATTATTTCTTAATTGTATGGGATGTAATGAATTTTGCTCACCAGCAAAAGATTACGACCGACCCTGGACGGGGATCAGCTGCGGGATCATTAGTTGCCTATGCTTTAGCTATTACAGAGGTTGATCCTTTGCAATATGACTTATTATTTGAACGCTTTCTGAATCCAGAACGAGCTCAAATGCCCGATATTGACTTAGATATTCCTGATAATCGGCGTGATGAAGTCTTGCAGTATGTGCATCAAAAATATGGTCACCAACGCGTAGCCCAAATTATTACTTTTGGGACCTTGGCTGCTAAACAGGTCGTTCGTGATGTGAGTCGGGTCTTTAACTTACCCCGTTACGATATACAAAGGTTAATCGATGCATTACCGCATGGCCTTTACGTGACACTCAAAGATGCATTAAATGAGTCGCAACAATTAAAAAACCTTCTTGACGATAATCCTAAATTTCGTTTGCTGATTCAAGTTGCACAGCAATTAGAGGGATTGCCGCGTCATTATTCAATTCACGCGGCAGGCATTGTCCTTTCTGAGCAGCCATTACATGAAGTTGTGCCATTACAAGATGGTAGTGATGGCTTATTAATGACGCAGCTTGCCAAAGACACAGTAGAAGCGCTGGGGCTATTAAAAATGGATTTCTTGGGATTGAAGAACCTTTCAATCATGGATAACACCCTTCAAATGATTCGGCAAGAAGACCCTAATTTTGATTTGCAAAAAATTAACTTTAATGATCCGTTAACTCTTCAACTGTTCCAGCGAGGAAAAACTGAAGGGATTTTTCAATTTGAATCAAATGGGATCAGAAATGTATTGGTCAATCTTCACCCAACGAATTTTGAAGATATTGTGGCAGTGAATGCACTTTATCGTCCGGGCCCAATGGAAAATATTCCTCATTTTACCGCCCGCAAAGCCGGAAAAGAGAAAATTACTTATCCTGCTCCTTCACTTGAAAAAATTCTGGGACCAACTTACGGTATTTTGGTCTATCAAGAGCAGGTAATGCAGTTGGCTTCTGTAATGGCAGGTTTTACCTTAGGAGAAGCGGATCTTTTACGCCGGGCAATGAGTAAGAAGAAAAAGGCCACAATGGAGGATATGCGGACAAAGTTTATTGCCGGCGCAACAGAACACGGCTATTCAGCACAAGTCGCTCACCAGGTATTTGAATATATTGATCGCTTTGCTAATTATGGGTTCAATCGTTCGCATGCAGTTGCTTATTCTATGATGGCGTTTGAGATGGCATATTTGAAAGTTCATTACCCTGCAGCTTTTTTTACAGCCCTAATGAATGCAGAAACTAATATTGAGAAATTGAAGCGTCATGTGGGGGATACAAAGCAATTTGGCGTCAAGATTAGTGGCCCGCGAATCAATATAAGTGAGAGTAGTTTTCTATTACATGATGGGACAGTTTACTTTGGCTTTTCTGCTATTAAAGGAGTACGTCGTGATTTTGTCGCCGCAATTCTTGAAGAACGGCAGGAAAATGGCAAATTTACAGATCTTCGTAATTTTATTACCCGCATTCCAGAACGTTGGCAAAAGCAGGAATTAATCGAACCATTAATCTATAGTGGGGCCTTTGATAATATGGGGTACAATCGAGCCGAGATGATTGATGCCCTTCCTAAATTAATTTCCGGGATTGAGTTGTTTGCCGGTTTTGCTAATTTTGACGATCCTACGCTCCAAACGGCAATCGACCAACGAAACGAATTCCCTCTGTTGACCCGTTTAACGAAGGAGAATGAATACTTAGGAGTATATCTTTCTGGCCACCCGGTTACTCAATATTATCAATTAGGACAGCAGCTCCATGCAACTAAAATTGATGATTTATATCCGAATTCAGAAGCGACAATAATTGTCCTTACAAATCACGTTAAGACTATTTATACTAAACGTGAACATCGGGAAATGGCCTTTGTTAATGGAACAGATGAGACCGGAGCAGTTGAGATTACTGTCTTTCCTAAACAATATCAGCAGTTCAAAGAGCAACTAGAAACAAATAAGATCTTAATTGTCAGAGGTCGAGTAGAATATCGGGAGGGACGAGGCCTACAATTAGTTGCTAATCAATTGCAGGATGTTAAAAAAGTTCAACAGGAGCGCCCTAGTCAACGATGGGTTTTACGAATCTTACCGTCATTAGACACTGAGATGGTGCATCGAGAGTTAAATAATATTTTTAATGAATACCATGGTTCAATTCCTGTCTTGTTGTTTTATCCAGTAAACGATAAGAAGATCCTACTTGATCAAAAACGATGGTTAGAAAATTCTCAGAAAGCAAAAAAGGCGCTTGTCGCCGTTCTTGGCCAAGAAAACGTTGTCTTGCAACAGCTTAATAGTAATCACTGAAAGCTATAAAATTAAATAACAGTTAGAAAAAACAACTAATTTTAGAATGATAGCGCTTTTTTAAAACCTTTTGCATAAAAAATAAAGACACGCTATTTGAAAAGTGCTATCATAACAGTGTGCAAATGAGGCATACAATTACAGATTGTGATTGATGCTATAGATGCAAAAGGAGAGATTCATTTATGAAGAAAACCAAGATTGTAAGTACACTTGGTCCTGCAAGTACTGATGTTGATACGATCGTTAAGTTGATCAATGCGGGAGCTAACATTTTCCGTTTCAACTTCTCACACGGTGACCACCCAGAACACTTGGGTCGGATCGAAAACGTACACAAGGCTGAAGAAATTACTGGCAAGCACGTTGGTCTTATGCTTGATACTAAGGGTGCCGAAATTCGGACTACTGTTCAAAAAGAAGGTAAGATCAACTTTGAAATTGGCGACAAGGTTCGCATTTCAATGGATCCTTCAATTGAAGGTACTCATGACAAGATTGCTGTTACCTACCCAGGCTTATACGATGATACTCATGTTGGTGGCCATGTTCTTTTTGATGATGGTTTAATTGACATGGTTATTGATGAAAAAGACGATGCAAACAAGGAACTTGTATGTCACGTCTTAAACCGTGGTGTTCTTGGTTCTCGGAAGGGTGTTAACGCCCCTGGTGTATCAATCAACTTACCAGGTATTACTGAAAAGGACAGTAGCGATATTCGTTTTGGTTTGGAAAACAAGATCAACTACATTGCTGCATCCTTCGTTCGTAAGGCTCAAGATGTTCTTGACATTCGCGAATTACTTAAGGAAAAGAACATGGAAGATGTTCAAATTTTCCCTAAAATTGAATCTCAAGAAGGTATCGACAACTTTGAAGAAATCATTGCTGTTTCTGACGGTTTAATGGTACCTCGTGGTGACATGGGTGTTGAAATTCCTGCCCAAAATGTGCCAATTGTTCAAAAGCACATGATCAAGCGTTGTAACGAATTAGGTAAGCCAGTTATTACTGCTACCCAAATGCTTGACTCAATGCAAGAAAACCCACGTCCAACCCGTGCCGAAGTATCAGACGTTGCTAACGCCGTATTTGACGGTACTGATGCTACTATGCTTTCTGGTGAAAGTGCTAATGGTGACTACCCAGTTGAATCTGTTGCAATGATGAACGACATTGACATCAAGGCTGAAAACCACCTTTGGGAATTCGGTACTGAAAAGTTCGATTGGGACAAGTCTGACGTAACTGAAACTATCGGTTCTGCTGTTGCTAACGCAGCTAAAGACTTAGATATTCACACAATTGTTGCTTACACTGCTTCAGGTTACACTGCTAAGATGATTTCTAAGTACCGTCCTAATGCTGATATCGTTGCATTAACTCCAAACGAACGTGTAGAACGTGGACTTATGATCAACTGGGGTGTTCAACCATACGTTGTTGATGAAATGAAGAACACTGATACAATGTTCGACTTAGCTGCTAAGAAGGCTGTTGAACTTGGCTTTGCTAAGAAGGGCGACAAGATCATCATCGTTGCTGGTGTTCCTTTGGGTGTACCAGGTGCAACTAACATGATGCGTGTTAAGACTATCGACTAATATTTTATAATATTGTCTGCGAAAAGATCGGTCATTAGTAACCGGTCTTTTTTTATACCAATGATAATCATTGATCTTACTAGCAAAATAAGCCTTTACCGTGTAAAATCGATATAGAATAAAAAAGGATAAGTGATAAAAATGAATTCAGCATTAGGAAAAGTTGTTACAGCGGTAATGATTGATGAAAATGATACCGATTATTTTGTTCAACCAGATCGTAATGGGCAAACGTATCGATTACCGAAAAGCGAAAGTCCTCAAGAATTACATATTGGTGGACAGGTACGCGGCTTTGTTTATGAAAATGAGGACCACCAACTACAGATGACCTGTAAGCACATTCCAACGATCCAGGTTGACCATTACGATTATGGTACAGTAGTTAATGTTCGTCGTGATTTAGGGGTTTTTGTTGATATCGGTCTTCCCAATAAGGATATTGTCGTCTCTTTAGATGATTTGCCAAGCTTGAAACACTTATGGCCACAACCAGGTGACCGTTTATTAATGTCCCTTCAAGTTGATGATAAGGACCGTCTATGGGGTAAATTAGCAGATGACCAAATCTATCAAACTATTTCAGCAGCTCCAGATAAACGCTTGCTCAACCATGATACTTATGCTACAGTTTACCGCCTTAAGATGAGTGGAACCTTTGTGATTACTGATGATTATCGTTTAGGATTCATCCATCCAAGTGAACGAGACCAAGAACCGCGATTAGGTCAACGGGTTAAAGCGCGGGTTATTGGGATTTCATCACATGGTAGTCTTAATCTCTCCCTTAAGCCTCGGGCCTACCAAGCTATTGGTGAAGATGCACAAATGATTTTGACAATGTTAGAACATGATATAAATCACCGCTTGCCATACACTGATAAGACGGATCCATCGATCATTCGCGATGTCTTTGGAATAAGCAAGGGGCAGTTTAAACGTGCTATTGGGCATTTGCTTAAAGAGAAATTAGTAAAACAAGAAAACGGTCAATTAATCCTAGTAAAAGAGAATCAAGATTAATGAATAATGAAGTGGCTGCGTTTTTAGCTTTTTTAAAAGATAAACGACAATTAAGCGATAATACCTTGATGAGTTATCAACGGGACTTAGAACAAACTGTGACTTATTTAGAAGATCGAGGAATTGATGATTGGCAACAGGTGGACCACTATTTGCTAATTGACCTCCTTAATAGTCTTCGTCAGCAGGGAAAAGCTAATTCAACAATTAACCGTGTGATTTCAAGTTTACGGCAATTTTATAAATACATGATTCGTCACCATAACCTAACCATTAATCCAATGGAAATGATTGATCACCAGTATACCTTTAACCAACCACCTGCACCGGTAATTTTAACTGAAAAAGAAATTGAACAACTGCTGGCAGTCCCGGATGTTTCAACCCCAATTGGTCTTCGTGATCGAGCGTTGTTAGAGATTATGGATGCAACGGGAATGAGGGTTAGTGAAGTAATTGCCTTGGATCTGACAGCACTTCATCTCGACGTTAAGCTTCTACAACTAACAGGAAAGAATGAACGTGAGCGGATGATTCCCTTAAGTCAACCAGCAGTCAAGTGGCTTACCGGTTACCTAGACCGTGGTCGACCACGTTTGCTCAGAGATGATCACGAAACGCGGGTGTTCTTAAATGCTCATGGTTATCCTTTGACGCGGCAAGGAATTTGGAAAAAAATGAAGGAATGGGTCAGTGAGGCTAAAATCACAAAAGAAGTTACTCCTCAAACCATGCGCTATTCTTTTGCTGTTCATTTAATAGAAAATGGCGCCGATGTTCAATTAATCCAAGAAATCCTTGGTTATAACGCGATGAAGGCTCTCCAACCATATTTACAGGTTTCGCCGCAACAGTTATCTGCTAACTACATGAAATATCATCCGCGCGCATAGAAAGGAAAATACGATGTTAGTTCGTTATCGAAAAGATTACCAAAAAATCGCCCTAGGTTTATTGTCCTTAGTAAAAGACCTTCGAAAAGATAATCGCTTTATGGAGGAGATGGACTGGGCACTTGCTAATGATTGGCCAATCTTTTTGTGGAAAGACATGGATGATAGCCACTTTATTGGAATTGTGATTCTAGAAATGGGAGATTGTTACGTACTGGTTCGCCGCCTATCATTTACGCCAAGCGAACGAACGGGGCATAATATTTTTTCCTTATTAGATGGCGTTCACGATCAATATCCTCATAAACGCCTCATGGGAACCTTAGCAACCCAACCAATAATTAGCATGTGGGAGAGAAATAATGAATAAGCAAGTGCAACCACAAAATCCATTTCAACCAGTCATAAAGGTTCATGACTTTGAAGGGCCACTAGATTTATTACTTCATTTAATAAAACAATCTGAAATGGATATTTATGATATTCAGATTTCACAAATTACAAGCCAATACTTTGATTACCTTCACCAGATGCAAAGCCACCAATTAGAAGTCGCGGGTGAATATTTTGTAATGGCTGCGACTCTGATGGATATTAAAAGTCAGATGCTGTTACCTACGCCGCCAGTATTGGATGATGAACTAGAAGTAGAGGAGATTGATCCCCGGCAGGAATTAGTGGAACAACTTTTAGAATATCAGCGTTATAAAAAAGCGGCAGATCGATTAAAAGATAAAGAAAATCTGCGTCAACAGGAGTATACTCGGCCAGCAATGCAGGTTCCTCGTGAAATGGTAAAGTCTCATGTGGAGCCGGGCATCAAATTAACGGATTTGCAACAAGCTTTTGCAGCAGTTCTTCGCCGCCAACAATTAGCTACTCCATTAGTTGAAACGGTTGCAGCTGAAAAAGTAAGCGTTGGTCAACAAATGAACCACGTGATTGAAATTATTCATGATGGTCCGGTTAGATTTGAAGACTTATTTGAAAATTTACATACTCGTGATAGCTTAGTCACAACTTTTTTAGCAATTCTTGAACTGGCAAAGCATCAAGCAATTACTATTAACCAAGGTGGCTTATTTGAACCAATAATTTTAGCGGAGGGACCTAAGAGTGACGAATACGAAACTAACCAACCAAGCGCAGATTGAAGGATTACTTTTTATTAGTGGGGATGAAGGAATTACCCTAGGCGATTTAGCAAAAATTTCTGGTTTTATGAAACCGGCTGTTCTAGCAATATTACAAGAGCTAAAAAAGAAGTATGAAGATGATCCCACGTCTGCTTTTATCTTGCTTGAAAGTGATCAGACCTATCGTTTAGCAACCAAGCCCCAATTAGCAGAGGTCATTAAACATTACTTTGAAGTTCCATTAACGGTGCCATTAACTAAAGCATTACTAGAAGTATTGGCCATTGTTGCTTACCGGCAACCAATTACGCGGCTAGAAATTGACGATATTCGGGGAGTGCAAAGTTCAGGATCATTACAAAAATTAATGGTTCGTGGTTTAGTTGACACTCATGGACGCTTGGATGCACCTGGCCGGCCATTTTTATATTCAACAACTCCGGCTTTCTTAAACTATTTCGGGTTAAGCGATTTGGATGAACTTCCACCGCTACCTGATCAAGATGAATTAGAAATGAGTAATATTAATGGTGATATTTTCCTCGAAGCGTTACAAGCGCGAGAAGAACGAAAGGACGATAATTAATGGAACGATTACAAAAGGCGATGGCGGAAGCAGGAGTAGCTTCTCGTCGGGCATCAGAAAAACTTATCCTTCAAGGGAAAGTTGCAGTTAATGGCAAGATTGTGACTGAACTTGGGACCAAAGTTGGCGTTCACGATGAGATTGTAGTAAACGGGGTTCCAATTCATCATGAACAACACGTTTACTACTTGCTAAATAAACCGCGGGGAGTTATCTCAAGTGCTCATGATGATAAGGGACGGCGAACAGTCGTTGACATTATTCATGATGCTGATATTGATGAACGCATTTATCCAGTTGGCCGATTAGACTATGACACAACCGGAATTCTTCTCCTAACAAATGATGGTGCTTTGGCAAATAAACTGATGCATCCTAAATATGAAGTTGAAAAAACTTATGTTGCTAAGGTTGAAGGAATCGTCAAAAATGATGAGTTAAAACAATTACGTTTAGGGGTGGTCGTCGATGGTCGAAAGACAAAACCGGCTAAATCGAAGCTCTTGAATGTTGACCGTGCCAAGAAGACAAGTCTTGTTCAATTAACAATCCATGAAGGACGAAACCATCAAGTTAAGAATATGTTTAAAGCAGTAGGACATCCGGTAACTAAACTTCATCGTGAAACATATGGACCATTAAATTTGTATGGTCTTCAGCCGGGTGAATTCCGTGCATTAAAGCCTGAAGAAGTGCAGTTGCTAAAGAAGTAAAATTGGATTTGTGAAATGATCTGAGGGGGGCGGCTATGGGGCAAACTTCTTGGATTTTACGGAAAAAGAGCCAAACTATAAACGTTGACATGACAATAAAAGCCTATTAGAATAGGACTTGTAAAAATATAAAACGTTTGTCTTCAAGGCGTGGTGAAATTCCCGACCGGCGGTGACAGCCCGCAACCCATTGTTAATGGTTGATCTGGTGTAATTCCAGAGCCGACAGTACAGTCTGGTATAAAGAAGATTTCTGTATTAAATAATCTTTAAATGGTTTATTTGCGTTGCTGACAAACAAATGTTAAGTCAGCAACGCTTTTTAATACAGGATGCCAAATGGAGACAATCTCAAATGGAGGTTGTTATTAATGACAGTAACGCATCAACGTATTCAACGATTGGTAGGTATAGCATGTTTGGGTGCCTTAGCATTTATTTTAATGTTTTTTGAGTTTCCAGTTTTGCCGATGGCGCCCTACCTTAAACTGGACTTTTCTGATGTCCCTGTTTTGCTAGGGGGATATATCTATGGGCCAGTTGGTGGAATTATTATCGCCGCAATTAAATGTTTAATTCATGGAATGATTCACGGCTTTTCTCCAGCTGAATTAATTGGAGTTACCAGCGATTTCATTTCATCCCTCGCTCTTCTGCTTCCGTTCTGCTGGGTATGGCGTCATCATAACTGGAGTAAGAAAAGACAAGCGATTACTGGAATTGTTTTGGGAACAGTAATATTGACTGTCTTAATGTCTCTGTTGAACTTGTGGATCCTTACGCCTTTATATATGGCGGTTTGGAACTGGAAGTCGACATTACCAGTATCCCAGTTAGTGGCGATTGGTGTGTTGCCTTTTAACATTATTAAGGGTTTGGTTGTTACAATTGTATATACAATTATTGCGGGTCGGTTACGTTCATGGCTAGATCAGCATAGAATGATCTAAAAAGATAAATTAAGAGGCTGAGATTTTTCTTGGCCTTTTATTTTTTATGGTAGAATTTTTAAATAAATTACGTATATAAATATATAGGGGGTGAAATCCGTGAATAAATTATTGCGCTTTTTTAGCTATCACCAGCCACGGCGAATTCGTGTAATTGAAAACACTCTGCGAAGCCGGCGAACAGTCGCAACCCTCTTTTGGGCGCGACAATATGGAATCTTAGAATGGTTAGGGGCAGATCGAACACTGAATCGGCAAGAATATGATCAGCTTATTAATCAACTTGTTGCTGATAAACTATTAGCGATTGATGATCAATCCCAAGCAATTCTTACAGAAGAGGGCGCGAAAGTTTTAAAAAACGAAGAAGAGAGTTTCTACATCCCATCGTTTTACGACTGGTACTGGTTAACCAATACGCAACGAATAATCCGACGACTTTTTTTAGCTATTCAAGTTGTATCAGAATTCTCTTATCATCAAAGAAAGTATGTTCCATTGGCGATTTCATATGGTGAAATGGTTGCGGTGAAGCAGTGGTTTCGACAAAATTATCATCACGATCTGGTTAAGACTCTCTATACTGATCTCCATCGGTTTGGCAACGCGTTGGAAAGTGAAGATCCACGAATGACAACAGACCTTTTTAATGTCATGATTGGTTATCAGCGATCAGGATGGACAATTAATCAAGCAGCTCAAGAATTGAAAATAAAAATCGACGATATCCAGTACTTACGTCATGACGAGATGTTAGCGGTTAGCGCTTATGCTCGTAATTTTCCTGGTCCACTGCAACAATTGCTCCTTCCGCTGATCAATGAGAGTCCACTAAACCGGAGTGCCCAAGTAACGTTTGACTTATATACCCAGGGAGAGCCAATTGAACTGATTGCTCAAGAGCGACGGTTGAAAGAAAATACAATTAGGGAGCATCTCTTGGAAGCGGCAATTCTTATTCCTGACAAGCTAGATTGGGATATCCTTTTGCCAGAAAGTAAGCGTGACGAACTTAGTCGATTCTATAAGGGCGAACCGACCGCATGGAAATTTGACGAGCAAATTGCCAGTTTTTATGAATACCGCCTATATCAAATATTTCAAGGAATAACAAATGAAAAATAAGCAAGAAATTCTAGATGTTTTACAAAATCATTTTGGCTTTGAGGATTTTCGTCCAGGCCAAGAAGAGACAATTAACGCCTTACTGGAAGGAAAAGACACTTTATCGATTCTTCCCACTGGTGCCGGGAAATCCCTTTTATATCAATTGCCAGCTTATTTATTACCAGGAACGATCCTCATTGTTTCACCGTTGATTTCACTAATGCAGGATCAGGTTGACCGTCTTCATCACCAGGGAGAAAAACGAGTCATTATGTTAAGCGGCCAGCTTGTCGGAAAAGAGCGAGCAAGTGTTCTCCGTAATTTGAAATCATTTAAATTTATATTTACTTCTCCGGAAATGCTTGATAACCAGCAAGTTTTAACCGCGCTTAAGAAAAATAAGATTGCGTTAATGGTTATTGATGAGGCCCATTGTATCTCACAGTGGGGTCCTGATTTTCGTCCTGAATATTTATTGCTAAAGGAAGTTCGGCAGCAATTAGGATCGCCGACAACATTGCTGTTGACGGCAACTGCTACCCCTCGTATTCGACAGGATATTTTGAAAAAAATGGGGATGGCGACTGCTTATCAGGTAATTAAATCTGTTGACCGTCCTAACATTTTTTTAGCTGTTAAGTCCATCGCTACTCAAAAGGAAAAGGATGGTGAACTTCTGAAACTAGTTCAAAAATTCACTGGTCCCGGGATTATTTACTTTGCAAGTCGTAAGCTGGCTTCTCAGATGGCAGAATGGCTTGAAAACCAAACTGATTTAAATGTGGCAGCTTATCATGCTGGCGTTGCTCCAATTGAACGATTTCGAATTCAAAATCAATTTATGAATAATGAATTACAGGTAATTTGTGCAACGAGTGCCTTTGGGATGGGAATTGACAAAAATGATATTCGTTACGTTATTCATTATCATTTGCCAAGTAATTTAGAAAATTATTTACAGGAAATCGGTCGGGCTGGGCGTGATGGCAAGCAGAGTTTGGCAGTTCTTCTATATGCAAATGGGGATGAAATGATTCAACGGCAATTAACAAGCGTGGATGTCCCACTAGTTACAGTCCTAGAGCAGATTAAGAATGGTAAGTTATCAGCAAGTGTTTTGGGGGAGCAAGCATCTTTATTTGAGTTTTATCTTGAACATTCTTTTACACCGCAGCAAATAATTACGATGTTCGAACGACGTAAAATTCAAACCGAAAAAGAATTGCAAGAAATGGTTGCTTATATCAAAGAGAATGGTTGTAAACGAGAATATCTTTTAACATACTTTGGTGAGCAATTTGATGGTTCAAATGAATTTTGTTGTGATTATGAGCTTTCAGATTGGGCAACTAAACTGATTTTGCCGGTAATTCAGCCGCTTTCTGAAAATAATAAAGTAGGATGGGAAGACCGCTTAAAAGCCTTATTAAATATTACCGAAAGTTAAAGTTTCATGTTGTTGCTAGACAATCATCAAAAGTTTGCGATACAATCAGAATGTTAATTCTCAAAATAAGGAGGCATGATTACTTTGAGTGAGGAACGGAAAGAGAGCCGACGAGCTAATGATGAATTATGGGATAAAAAGTTTACAGATAACGAAGACCTTGATAGTGATGGCCATTTATCACGAACAGAACACCGTAAGCAACGATCGCATAATTCAATGATTACTACGATCTTAATCGTGTTAATTATCGTTCTCGCCGCTACACCACTTATTTATTGGATTAATAATAAACAGTCCTTTAATCATCCGGTGAGAACTGAACAAGTAGCTGCTAGTTCTGAAAATAGTAAAAAAAAAGAATCTCACAGTTCGAGTACCTCTAGTGAGCATTCAAAGAAGGAATCTAGTGTAAGTAGTAGTGAATCCTCTTCTTCAAGTATTGAGGGATCAAGTTCGACGCAAACCAGCCAAAGTTATAGTGCTCCGCAAAGCAGTAGTAGCTATTATCGATATAGTAGTAGTTATCGTTATGGTAATGGGTATCAAAACCGGACTACTCCTAATCGCTACAGTAGTTATCAGCAGCGTTATAACAATAACCAAACCTATAATCGCTACAATAATAATACAGAAAATACAAACCGTTATCGTTAAAAATAGAGTATTAGCAGCAATTTTCTGATAAAGTAGTGTATTGGATTGAAAATAGAGGAGTGAATAACTAATAATGTGTAAGGGATTGCAAGTAGCAATTGATGGTCCGGCCTCAGCAGGAAAGAGTACGGTCGCTAAATTAGTAGCAAAAAAGTTTAATTATGTCTATTGTGATACTGGCGCAATGTATCGAGCTGTTACTTTAGCAGTATTAAATCAGGGCATTGATCCAAAAGATGATAAAAAGGTTGCTGAAATTGCTCGGCAAATAAAAATTGACTTTGAACCTGGTGAAATTGAACAAAGAGTTTTCTTGGATGGCAAAGAGGTGACTCATGATATCCGGTTGCCGAAAGTAGCGGCAAATGTATCTGCTGTAGCGGCAGTTCCAGCTGTTCGTGAAGAGATGACTAAGCAACAGCGGCAAATTGCTGAAAATGGTGGAATCGTGATGGATGGACGGGATATTGGTACAACTGTTTTACCACAAGCACCTGTAAAGATATTTATGGTAGCGAGTGCCTATGAACGGGCACGACGGCGATATGCTGAAAACCAGGCAAAAGGGATTAATACAACGTCGCTTGAAGAATTACAAAAAGCAATTGAATTAAGAGATAAAAAAGACTCAACGCGAAAAGTTTCACCTCTTACACAAGCACCCGATGCAATCAAATTAGATACAACAAATATGACAATTGATGAAGTTGTGAGTGAAATCAGTAAAATAATTAAAAAAACACAAGATGAATTAGCCTAAATACTGGAAATGTGAAACAAATTTTAGTAAAATATCTTTTAGAGTTGATTGTTGCAAGGAGGATTTTTTTTAATGGCTGAAAACAACGAAAATAAAAACGATATGTTAGAAGCGCTTGATAGCATTGAACAAGTTAAGGTGGGCGATGTTGTCAAGGGTGAAGTTTTGGCAATCGATGACGATCGTCAAGCTATCGTTGGTATTAAAGATGCAGGGGTTGAAGGTGTCGTCCCTGCTAAGGAATTATCAACCAAGCCAGTTGAAGACATCAATGATGCTGTAAAAGTAGGTGACGAATTAGACTTAGTTGTCATTTCTAAAATCGGTAACGATAAGGAAAATGGTAGCTACCTTCTTTCTCACCGTCGTCTTGAAGCCCGTAAGGTATGGGATGACATTCAAAAGAAATTTGATGAAGGTGAACACATTACCGCCAAAGTCACTCAAGCTGTTAAGGGTGGATTAGTCGTTGATGCTGGAGTTCGTGGCTTCGTCCCTGCTTCAATGATTACTGATCACTATGTTGAAGACCTTAATCAATTTAAGGGTCAAGAACTTGAATTTAAGATTGTTGAAATCGAACCAAGCGAAAACCGTTTGATTCTTTCACACAAGGAAATTATTCAAGCTCAACACGAAAAGGCTGCTGAAAAGGTATTTGCTGAATTACAACCAGGTGATGTTGTTGAAGGTAAAGTTGCACGGATGACCAACTTCGGTGCATTTATTGACCTTGGCGGCGTTGATGGATTAGTTCACGTTTCTGAAATTTCATACGATCACGTTGACAAGCCTTCTGATGTATTGACTGCTGGTCAAGATGTTAAGGTTAAGGTATTAAGCGTTGACCCTGAACGTGAACGGATTTCATTATCCATTAAGCAAACTTTACCAGGACCATGGGATGATATTGAAGAAAAGGCTCCAGTTGACAGCGTATTAACTGGTACTGTTAAGCGTTTGACTAGCTTTGGTGCTTTCGTTGAAGTATTCCCTGGTGTTGAAGGTTTAGTTCACATTTCACAAATCTCACACAAGCACATTGCTACACCTGCAGATGTTCTTAAGCCAGGTCAAGAAGTACAAGTTAAGGTAATCAATGTTGATCCTGAACACCAACGTCTTGGCTTATCAATGAAGGCTCTTGAAGAACGTCCAAAGGAAGACGAAAACAACAATAACAACGGTGAAAACTACCGTGGTCGTCGTCGTTCACGTCGTAACAATAACAACCGGAGCTTCATGAACAATGCTCCAGAAGAAGAAAGTGGCTTCTCAATGGGTGACTTAATTGGTGACAAGCTTAAGGACCTACGGAACTAGTTTCTTAAATTAATTATCTTTTAAGGGGAGGCTGGGAATTAACTCAGTCTCTTTACTTTTTTAAAGGTATTTATACAGTAGCGCGGTAGCTGGCTGGATTCCGAACGTTGATAAATCAACGGCTGGAACGCCTAGCCATCCTTGCGGGGGTGGGAAGACGAAGTCGCAAGCGACTTCTTTCCCACTCCCTCTTTAATCATTTAAAATAAAATGAAAGAAGGTGGAAAGATTGGCAAATCCAATCGTAGCAGTTGTTGGTCGTCCAAACGTTGGAAAATCAACATTATTCAATCGTATTGCAGGAGAACGGATTTCAATTGTTGAAGATACTCCTGGAGTTACTCGAGACCGTATTTATGCTCATGCTGAATGGTTAGGAAAACATTTTAGCATGATTGATACTGGTGGGATTGAAATATCAGATCAACCATTATTGACACAGATTCGTCAACAAGCAGAAATTGCTATTGATGAAGCAGATGTAATAATCTTCGTTGCCGATGTAGAGAACGGAGTGACTGATGCTGATGAGCAAGTAGCACGAATTTTATATCGCTCTAATAAACCAGTAGTTCTAGCTGTTAATAAAGTCGATAATCCAGAACGGCGGAGTGATATTTATGATTACTATTCTCTTGGTTTAGGGGAGCCATATGCAGTTTCAAGTGTTCACGGCATTGGAATGGGTGACCTTTTGGATGCTGTTATTAAAAAATTTCCTGATAACGCCGCTAATGATGAAGATGACTCCATTCACTTCAGCTTTATCGGGCGGCCTAATGTGGGGAAATCATCACTGGTTAACGCAATTTTAGGTGAGAACCGGGTAATTGTATCTAACGTTGCCGGCACTACCCGTGATGCCATTAATACTCAATTTGAAACAGCGGATGGACAAAAATTTACAATGGTTGATACTGCTGGAATTCGTAAAAAAGGAAAAATTTATGAGAACACTGAGCGTTATTCATTAATGCGTTCCATGCGGGCAATTGATGATAGTGATGTTGTACTTGTTGTCCTAAATGCAGAAGAAGGTATTCGTGAATTAGATAAGCACATTGCTGGATATGCTCATGAAGCAGGATGTGGGGTTATTATCGTCGTTAATAAGTGGGATACATTAAAAGAAAAAGACCACCGAACGATGACAGATTTTACTAATCTGATTCGGCAAGAATTCCAGTACCTCAGTTATGCACCAATTATTTTCGTTTCGGCGAAGACAAAGCAACGGTTAAATCAATTACCGGGATTGATCGAAGAAGTATATCAACATCACCGTCAACGGATCCAATCGGCAGTCTTAAATGATGTTTTAATGGATGCAATTGCTGCCAATCCGACTCCAACACAAAATGGTCGGCGTTTGCGAGTATACTATGGGACACAGGTTGCAACCGAACCACCAACATTTGTTATCTTTGTTAATGATCCAGAGTTAATGCACTTCTCCTATGAGCGTTATTTGGAAAATCAAATTCGGAAGGCCTTTGACTTTTCTGGTACACCGATCCATTTAATCAAGCGTCAACGGCAGTAAAAGTTAAAGAATTCATTGTAAAATGAAAAAACATTAAAAATGCGGCTAGAAGTTGAGAAAACCGCTTGTCAGCAGGCTTTCACTATGCTAATCTTAACAATGAAATGATACGAACTTCTCGTAGTTATTTCGTTAATTTTGGACCACTCAAAATTAACATTCACAGACGTGAGTTTAACACTCTCGTTATTTGTGGGAGGTGAAACAACATGGCAAACAAAGCAGAATTAGTAAGCAATGTTGCTACTGCAACTGGCTTAACCAAGAAGGATGCTACTGCAGCTGTAGATGCTGTTTTCAGTTCAATTCAAGCATCTTTAGCTAAGGGTGAAAAGGTTCAATTGATCGGCTTCGGTAACTTCGAAGTACGTCAACGTGCTGCACGTAAGGGCCGCAACCCACAAACTGGAGAAGAAATCAACATTCCTGCAAGCAAGGTACCAGCATTCAAGCCTGGTAAAGCTTTAAAGGACGCTGTTAAGTAATTAACAGTTAAATGTTAAAAAGAGACTAGGAAAGAATTACTCTTCCCAGTCTCTTTTCTTTTTAAAGGCCTGTTCAATGCTTAAAATCATCGATTGTGATATATTTAAAAGTGATAGTAAAAGGAGGGCATAATATGACCTACTCAGAACAAATGCTTGATCAATTAGAAGCAGGAAAGTTAAAAGAAGCCCAAAATTCATTTAAACTCGCACTAATTAATGATGATGATGATATGTTATTTAGCCTTGCGGAGGAATTGTATGCATTGGGCTTTCTTCAACAGGCACGAACGATTTACTTAAAATTATTAGATCGTTATCCAGATGAAGATGAATTAAAGACTAATTTAGCGACGATTGCGATTGATGAAGGACATAATGACGAAGCTTTATCATACTTAGCCCAGATTAAACCAGACTCGCCAGCTTATGTTCAATCATTACTGGTTGCCGCGGATTTATATCAGACTGAAGAAGAATTTGAAGTGACAGAGGAAAAGTTAAAAGAAGCTTACGCGTTGGCTCCCGATGAACCAGCTGTTGAATTTGCGCTTGGTGAATTTTACTTTATGGTTGGCCAATATTCTGAAGCAATCCAATATTACTTCCAACTAATTAAAAACGGATATACTGACTTTGCGAAAGTTGATATCGCTGGACGTCTAGGTATCTGTTACGCTCAGAGCGGTCAGTTTAAGAAGGCTTTAGGATACTTCAATCAGGTTAAACCGGAATATCAGACTAGTGATATTCGTTTCCAAAAGGGGCTGACCCAACTTCAATTAGGAGATACGGAAAAGGCAATAAAAACTTTAGAGGATCTTATCAATGATGATAACCAATATGCGTCTGCTTATCCTGAACTAGCAAAGGCATATGAAAAGGAAAATAAGTATCAGCAGGCGTTACGAGTTGTCCAAGAAGGGCTCAGTGTTGATCAATACAATGAATACCTCTATTCACTAGCAGCTGAAATTACCAGCCACCTTGGCGATCAAAAGTTAATGAAGAAATACTTGGTAAAGGCGCATGAACTTGCTCCAGAGAATATGACGATCACCTTGCAATATAGTAATTTCTTGCTTCACCAACACGATGATGAGGCAAATATTAAGCTCCTGAGTCCATTGGTAAAAGAAGATGAAACAGATCCACAATTATATTGGAATCTAGCGCGTTCATATCAACGAACTGATCAGCTTGAATTAGCCGGAAAATATTATGAAGCTGCTTTGCCGGCATACAGTGAAAATCCAACATTCTTAAAAGAACTAATTAATTACTACCGCGAAAATGGTGAAACTGATAAGTTAATGGATGAATTGGAACACTATCTCCGGTTAGTCCCAACAGACACTGAAATGCAAGATCTTTATGACCAATATGAAGATTACAAATAATTTTTAATTTAAATGAGACAGGAAATGTTAACGCTTTTAGCCGTTCTTTACTCTTCCTGTCTCTTTTTAGTAGTAACTTAATTTGTTATAATCAACTTTGATTATCAAAATGAGGACATGATTAAATGAAAATAAAACAATTACCAGCTATATTTGAACCAGCACGCCCTGTCTTACAAAAAATAGAGGAGGCTGGCTACGAAGCATATTTTGTTGGCGGTTGTGTCCGTGACACTATCTTGCATGATGAGATTCATGATATAGATATAGCAACGAGTGCTTACCCTAGTGAAATAAAGGCGATTTTTAACCATACTGTTGATACCGGAATTGAACATGGTACAGTTATGATTCTCGACCATGGAACGGGATATGAAACAACTACTTTTAGAACCGAGTCAGGTTACCAAGACTACCGCCGTCCTGATAAAGTGACTTTTGTTCGTTCATTAAGTGAAGATCTCCAGCGTCGAGACTTTACGATTAATGCCCTCGCCTTACGTGAAGATGGGGAAGTTATTGATCTGTTTGACGGATTAGAAGACTTGCAAAAACATCTTATTAAAGCAGTTGGCAACCCTAATGAACGTTTTCATGAAGATGCTTTACGGATGATGCGGGCCGTGCGTTTTGCAAGTAAGCTTGATTTTGTCATTGATACTGCAACATTAAAAGGGATTAAAGAAAATGCACCATTATTAGAAAAAATTGCAGTTGAACGAATCCGGGTTGAACTAGAAAAACTATTGCTAGGCCAAAATCCAGTAGCGGGCTTAAAAGATTTTATTGCGACTGGATTGTACCAATATTGTCCAGGTTTGGAAAATGCGCAAGCTGCTTTATCGGCTTTATTAATCCTTAACCAATGGCATTTAGAAAATGAGGCTCAATTATGGTCAGTTTTAAGCTTACAACTCCAGCTTGATCAAAAAGAAATTGGTAAATTCTTAAAGAAGTGGAAAACAGCAAATGATTTAATTGCGCAGGTCAAAAAAGTAGTTCCAGCAGTCCAAGCAATTCGTCAACGTGCGCTTACACCAACACTAATGTTTAATACCGGTGAAACAGCCCTCCATGATGCTAACCAAGTAGCTAAGTTATATGGATGGGCAATTGATGATGAAGAATTGCAAAAAGCTTATCAAAAGTTACCAATTAAAAACGCTAAAGAATTAGCAATTGATGGTCGAATATTAATTACTGAAGCGGGGGTAAAACCGGGACCATTGATGGGGAAGATTCTTCAGCAATTAACGCTGGCAGTGGTAAATGGTGAGATAGCTAACGATGCAACAGTCTTATTAGAAAAAGTAGAAGAGATAACGAAAGAGGGATAATATGCAAACAATGCGTGCAGAGGGTCTAACCAGCACATACGGTGAAAAGACCTTATTTGATGATATTTCGTTTATTATCAATGAAAATGATCGAATTGGACTGATTGGTGTTAATGGAAGTGGAAAAACCAGTCTTCTTAATGTAATTAGTGGGGAAGTAAACCCAGAAGGCGGCGGGCAGATCACTAAACCGAATGATTACACGATCGGTTATTTAAAGCAGCAGCCCGAACTTGACGAAAACAAAACAATCATGGAAGCTGTTTTTGAAGGTAAACAACCAGTCTTTGAAACGATTCGCCAATATGAGTTGGCTCTTGAACGCTTCACAAAACACCCAGAAGATCCACAAGCAATTGACCGTTACACAAAAATGCAGGCACGGATGGACCAAGAAGATGCATGGGAAGCAGATAGTCGGGTGAAGACGATTCTGACCCAGTTAAAGATAAAAGATGTAAGTCAAAAGATTGCTCAACTTTCTGGAGGACAAAGAAAACGGGTTGGGTTAGCGCAAGTCTTAATTCAACAGCCAGACCTCTTATTACTCGATGAACCGACTAACCACTTAGACCTTGATTCGGTAGTTTGGCTCCAGGATTTCCTTCGCAGTTATAAGGGTGCCGTCCTCGTTGTTACCCATGATCGGTACTTCCTTGATCAAATTACAAATCATATCTGGGAACTATCTTTTGGTAAACTTTATCACTACGAGGGAAATTATCAGGACTTTGTAGCAAAAAAGGCGGAACGAGTAGAGTTGGCTAAAGATACTGAGAAAAAGAATCAACAGCTGTATAAAAAAGAATTAGCCTGGATGCGGACAGGTGCAAAAGCCCGTTCCACAAAACAAAAGGGACGGATCAATCGGTTCCACGAATTAGAAGGAAAAATCGGTAATCTTAAAACCGATGAAGATATTGATATCAATCTCGGATCACAACGTCTAGGGAAAGATGTTATTCAATTTAAGGATGCTAACTTAAAATTTGATAATCACCAAATCCTCCATGACTTCAATTGGCTTGTTCAGGCAGGTGATCGAATTGGAATTACTGGTGAAAACGGGGCGGGTAAGACGAGTTTATTAAACGTGATTGCCCAACGTATCCCCCTAGATAGTGGTGTCCTTAAGATTGGTGAAACCGTTAAGTTAGGGTATTATACCCAGCAAACAGAAGGAATTGACAATGATAAGCGGATGATTAGTTTCTTGTCTGAAATTGCAGATAATGTTACTGATAAAGATGGTAATAAGCTTAGCGTTACCCAATTATTAGAACGTTTCTTATTCCCTCGTTTTATGCATGGTACTTTGATCCGCAAGCTTTCTGGGGGTGAAAAGCGACGGTTATACCTCTTAAAGATCTTAATGCAGCAGCCCAATGTCTTACTACTCGATGAGCCAACTAACGACCTTGATATTGGAACATTAACAGTTCTTGAAGATTACCTAGATAATTTTGCGGGAACTGTAATTACGGTTTCTCATGATCGCTATTTCTTAGATAAAGTGGCCGACAATTTGCTAATCTTCAACGGGAATGGAGATATTGAACGTTATACGGGACGCTTTACTGATTATTTAACTGCTAAAAAGGAAGAGGCAGATAAGGATAAAGAGCTTAAAAATGATCAAAAAGCCCTTGCAAAAAAGCAGGTAAGTAAGCAAGAACCAGCTAAGAAAGAAAAAACAAAACTCACTTATGCTGAACAACTCGAGTGGGATCATATTGATGAAGAATTAGATGCCCTTGATCAACAGCATCAGCAATTAGAAAATGAAATGGCTGAAGCGGCAAGTGATTATACGAAAATTGCTAAGTTACAGAAGCAGCTAAATGAAATACAAGAAAAAATTGATGAAAAGACAGCTCGTTGGGAGTATTTAAGCACATACGTTGACGAGTAAAGGAAGGGAGCATAAGGATGGCAACAAATGTAAATGAAGAACAATACTTAGACTTAATTCGTTATGTTTTGACAAATGGACATCAAAAGGGTGATCGGACAGGAACAGGTACTAAATCTGTTTTCGGATATCAGATGCGATTTGACCTAAGTAAAGGTTTTCCTATTTTAACGACCAAGAAAGTCCCATTTGGCTTGATTAAGAGTGAATTATTATGGTTTTTACGCGGTGATACCAACATTCGCTTCTTACTTCAACACAAGAATCATATTTGGGATGAATGGGCATTTAAGAAGTGGGTGGAAAGTGCTGAATATCAAGGCCCAGATATGACAGACTTTGGTCACCGCTGGCTTAAAGATCCAGAGTTTAAGCAGGTCTATCTTCAAGAAAAGAAGGCATTTTGTCAGCGAATTCTTGAAGATGATGATTTTGCCCAAAAGTATGGCGATTTAGGGCTTGTTTATGGAAGTCAGTGGCGAAAATGGAAGACGAGTCAAGGCGACACAATTGATCAAATCGCTAACGTTATCCAGCAGATTAAAACTACTCCAGATTCACGGCGGATGATTGTTTCAGCTTGGAATCCAGAAGATGTTCCTTCCATGGCTCTTCCTCCGTGTCACATAATGTTCCAATTTTATGTTAATGATGGAAAGCTTAGTTGTCAGCTCTATCAACGGAGCGCCGACATCTTTTTAGGGGTTCCATTCAATATCGCTAGTTATGCCTTATTGACGCATATGATTGCTCATCAATGCGGTCTAGAACCTGGCGAGTTTGTTCATACATTAGGGGATGCTCACATTTATCTGAACCACCTTGATCAAGTTAAAGAACAGCTGACAAGAACACCTCATGAAGCTCCTAAATTGATTTTACCTGCTGAACCAAAACCAATCGATCAATATGAAATGACTGATATTAAGTTAGAAGGCTATACTCATGAGCCGGCAATCAAGGCTCCCGTAGCAGTTTAAAAGGAGTGGTTCGAAATGAGTGAGCTGAATTTAATCTGGGCCGAAGATTTAAATGGCTGGATTGGCAAAGATAATACAATTCCATGGCATGTTTCGGCTGATATGAAGCATTTTAAGACAAAAACTACTGGTCACCCAATTATAATGGGGCGAAAAACTTTTGCTTCTCTTGGCAATAAACCATTGCCTAAGCGAGAAAATATTGTGCTTACCAGTCAGAACATAGATATTGAAGGAGTGAAGGTCGTTCATTCTTTAGCTGCCCTTAAAGAGTATCTTAAAGCAAATCCAAACGAATATTTTGTAATTGGCGGGGCAACGATCTATCAGCAATTACTCCCAATGGCGACAAAGCTAACACGAACGGTGATAAATAAGCAGATTGTTGGAGATACAAAAATGCCAACGATCGATTATGACCGTTGGCACTTAGTAACTCACAATAATTATGAAAAAGATGACCAGCTGATTTGTTGTTTTGAAGAATGGGAACTAAACGTATAAAAGAATTGAAAAATACATTAATATCGTGCCGATGAGGACAAAAATATGCCAAATCAAATGGGTATATGCCGTTGGCCGGCTGTAAAAGAGGGCGCCAAGAGTAAAGGAAAGTCCTCCTAGTAAAAGCAAGCCGAAGCCAACTGGCCCAAGAGCACGCCAGAGAGGCATGAAGGCGACTAGACATAGCCAACCCATAAGAATGTAAATAATGGTTGAATATTTACTTTTATGTTTTAACCAAATACATTTATACACAATTCCAATAACGGATAAGCCCCAAATCACGCCGAAAATTGTCCAACCTAACCAGCCGCGGATACTAACTAAGCAATAGGGGGTATAAGTCGCGGCAATAAGCACAAAGATCATTGAATGGTCGAGAATTTGAAAAACCCGTTTGGCTCGTGTAAAGATCAAGGCATGAAATAAGGTTGACGAAAGGTAAAAAAGAATTAAAGCACTTCCGTAAATAGTAAAGGTAACAATCCGCATGGGACTACCAGTATGAACAGCTCTGATAATCAACAAGATCAAGCCAGCGATCGATAGTCCTGCCCCGATCCCATGAGTAACCGCATTACCGATTTCTATTAATAAAGTGCGCCGATCTCTTGTCTCTTTTTGTGTATCCATCAAAAAACCCCTTTCCAAAGACCAATGAATTTTTAAAATATTTTTGTTATACTAAATAAATAGTAATTGATCCTACAAAATTAGATAAAATTGAGTATAATAGTACTTGAAATAAATTATCTAGTTCTCAATACTAGATAATTATAGCACAAATTGTTCAGGAAGAGTGGTAAGTTTCATGGCAAAGATAAAAATTGTTTGTGACTCATCAGCAGGATTAACTGATGAAGAAATTAAAAAATATGACATTACAATTATACCATTAAGTGTAATGATCGATGGGACGGTATACGTTGAGCGTGAAACAATTACAAACGAACAGTTCCCTGAAATGATGAAGAATGCTAAGTCACTACCAAAGACTTCCCAACCACCAATTGGAAAGTTTGTCGATGCGTTTGATAAGCTAGGCGAAGATGGTAGTGAAGTATTATGCGTTACAATGATGGAATCAATTAGTGGGACCGTCCATGCGGCTGAACAAGCGGCTGGAATGACAAAGACAAAAGTTACAGTCTACGATTCCCAGTCAACCGATCAAGTAATGGGCTTTGAAATCCTTGAAGCCGCCCAAGTGATTGAAGACGGTGGCAGCATTGAGGATGCAATTGCTAAGATGAAAGAGGTTCTTTCTAAATCAAAATTGTACTTAGCAATTGACAACCTTGATAATTTGGTAGCTGGTGGCCGAATTAGTAAATTTGCAGGAGCAGTTTCTAATTTATTAAATATTAAGGTAATGCTTCAAATATATGATGGTCAGATTCATATTGAATCAAAAGGCCGGGGCATTAAATCAATGCATAAAGAATGGGATAAGATTTTAGATGAGATGGCACGGGGACCGAAAGTTAAGCGAATTGGAATTTCTCATGTCGATGCTGGCAAAGAAGTAGAACGCTTATTAGCAAAACTAAAAGAACTTTATCCAGAAATCGAGGTTACTGTTCGAGAGACAGTGCCAATTATTGCAACCCACACTGGAATGGGTGCTTGTTGTTTGCTATACTATACAGAATAATCTTTGATAAAAATAAGTGGAGGCTGAGAAAAATGAAAATTTTTCCCAGCCTCTATCTTCTTAAAATTTTAAAATAAAGGACTATAGATAGATGAAAAAGTGGACTAAATGGCTATTATTATCACTTTTGGCTATTCTGATTATTGGTGGGGGATGGTATACTGTTAACCACTTTACAAATTTAACCAGTAATAGTTCAAAAGTTGTTAAACCAAAATATGTTGAAAAGAAAAATGTAAAGCTGGTGGCACTAGGCGATTCCCTTACTCACGGTCAAGGGGATGAAACTAATAATGGTGGGTACGTTGGGGTAATTAAGGAAAAAATTGAACATCATTATCACCAAACCAAGGTGACAACAGTCAATTACGGGGTAACAGGGGACCGCTCCGACCAAATTCTTGATCGGTTAAACCAGCAGTCTCAATTGCGTAGTGACTTACGGAGCGCGGATGTGATTACAATGACTGTTGGTGGAAATGATCTGATGCAAATCCTGGAAAAAAACGTAATGGGCTCTGAACGGCAAGTCACCAGTAGTGTTGAAAGCGGCGAAAAAACTTATCAACAAAAATTGATTAAGCTATTTAATGCAGTTCGAAAGGAAAATCCTAAGGCCCCTATTTTTGTGATGAGTATTTATAATCCCTTCTATACCTATTTCCCAGATGTAACAATTATCAACAAGTCAATTAATCAGTGGAACCAAACTACGCAAGACACAATGAATAATTATAAGTCAATGTATTTTGTGAACATTAATAAGCTGATGTCATACGGTCAATATCAGACTAAGAGTCAGCAACAACAGCTGATCAAGGAAGAAGAAAAGGCTAACCAAGGGCAGGTCAGTCAAAAGCGGGTCATTGAAATTATGAATCATAAGGATAAGAACCTTAATAAATATATTTCAACAGAAGATAATTTCCATCCTAATCATACGGGATATGTCAAAATTGCTGACCAATTATTTAAGGTAATGCAAAAACATGATAGCTGGGAATTCACACGGAGGTAAAAATGAAAAATTCTGAAGAAAAAAAGATTAATTGGTGGAAGTGGGCCTTTTTTTGCTTAGTCGCGCTGATTGTAATTAGTTGCGGGGTTGTATTGAACAAGGCGACTGCACCGACTCCTGCTACTACAACTAGCAAAGCAGTAAAGCCAAGCGATTCATCAGTAACGGTTGAATTGAATAAAAAACAGGTGAATGCTTTAGCTGCTAACTACCTGAATCAGTTTCTAAAAGGGCAAAAGATCCGTTATGATTTTATTGTTGGCGATCAGTATGCTACCCTGACAGGGAATACTAAGTTTCTAGGGGCTAAAGTGCGATTTGCCATTAACTTTATTCCTGAACGGTTAAGTAACGGAAATGTCTTGTTGCGGGCTAAGGGACTTTCGGTTGGCCGGTTAAATATCCCGATCAAATTTGTGATGGGTTATATTGCAAAGAATTATAATATTCCTAAATGGGTAACAATTAATCCACAAAAGAAGACAGTTTTATTAGACCTTAACCGTTATAGCAAGCACCGTTCTCTTAAGTACTCGGCTCAGGAAATTAACATGCAAGAAGGACGGTTTAAGTTTTTAATCACGGTCCCAACAAGCAATGAATAAATATTGGAGGAAATCAAAATGAGAATGAGTTTTTATCAGTTTTTAATGACTCAACGAAACCCGAATAGTGCAGATGAAGTTCAACAGTTTGCAAACAACGCTTTTTTGGATACTACTTTTCCTAAGCATTCAGAGGATTTTGATGAAATTTCGCATTATTTAGAAGAAAATGCTGACTATTTGCCATCAATGACAATTTTTGATGAAGCTTGGCAACGGTATATTGATGCAATGAATTAGAAAAGAAAGGAGAAAGTCAAATGGCAACAATTCAATGGTTCCCAGGACACATGGCAAAAGCATTACGCCAAATTCGTGAACAAATGCCACCAGTAGATATTTTATTTGAGCTAGTAGATGCTCGTGTCCCTTATTCGTCACAAAATCCAGAAGTGGCACTAGCTGCAGGAGAAAAGCCCAAACTTTTAATTATGACAAAAACGGACCTAGCAGATCAAAAACGATTAAATGAATGGATTAAATACTTTGAGCAGCATAATCAACCAGTTCTTGCCCTCGATTCACGCCAAAATAACGTGGCAAAAGTTGTAACGGCTAAAAGTAAAGAGATATTAAAAGATAAATTGGCAGAAGAAAAAGCCAAGGGAATGAAAAAGAGGCCAATTCGAGCAATGTGTGTTGGTGTTCCCAATGTAGGAAAATCAACCCTTTTAAATCACCTGGTAAAAAAGAACGTTGCGGCTACTGGAAATCGTCCAGGAGTCACTACCGGACAGCAATGGTTACGGTCATCAGCAGAATTGGAATTACTCGATACTCCTGGTGTCCTTTGGCATAAATTTGCTACTCCTAAGCAGGGGATAATGCTGGCTTTAACAGGAGCAATTAAAGATAGCTTATACGCCAAGGATGATGTAGCGTTGTTTGCCCTTGATTACTTGCGGCAACATCAGCCAGAGGTGTTAAAGCAACGTTACCACTTAACTGATGCAGATCTGGACGAATCGGTTACCAATCCAGATTTACTATTAACGATTACTGCTAAAATGGGCTTTCGTGATGATTATGACCGGGCTAGCGAACGGTTGATTTTTGACTTGCGAAAGGGGAAATTAGGACCAATCACTTTGGAAGTACCCGCTGACCTAAATGAGGATGGACTAAATGAATAAGGAAACCATTAGTCAAATTAAGGCCCGTTTACAAACTATCACAGATACAACTGATCCTTACTTGCAAACTATTCGTGATGATTCGCGAAAAGGTGTTCAAACGGCAATTCAGCAATTTGAGCGGCGGCTTGCACGGGAGAAGGAAGCTAAAGAGGCGTTCAATAACCGGTTTAAATATGAAAAGTACTACTGGGAAAAGGGATGTCAGTATGTTGCAGGAATGGATGAAGTAGGAAGAGGACCCTTGGCTGGGCCGGTGGTTACTTGTGCAGTAATTTTAAATGCAGATTTTGACCTGATAGGGGTAACAGACTCCAAACAATTAACTAGGCATGAACGGGAAAATTTGTATTTACGGATTGTTAAAGAGGCGGTTGAAGTTAGCATTGCGGTAAATGATGCGCCAGTGATTGATCAAATGAATATTTATGCTGCTACCCAGGATGCAATGATTCGGGCAGTTAATCACCTTCACCATCGACCAGATCATCTGATTGTTGATGCTGTCCCATTAGCAATTAATATTCCCCAGACGACTTTGATCAAGGGGGATCAAAAGAGTATTAGCGTTGCTGCAGCTAGTATTGTCGCAAAGGAATACCGGGATCATTTAATGCGAGACTATGATTATGTTTATCCAGGGTATGGCTTTGCACAAAATATGGGTTATGGAACCAAAGAACATTTAGCCGGCTTAGAAAAAATGGGGGCAACTCCTATTCATCGGCGTTCTTTTAATCCTGTTCCAAAATATTTAAATTAAAAAATGCATTTTCAAAAAGCTTTCGTATATAAATATAGGGAGGCTTTTTTATGTTACAAGTAAACGATTTTCTATTACGGTTAAGTTTGTGTCGCGGAATTGGCTTAGTTTCAAAATATCGTCTATGGGGGTGTGCTCAACAGGCGCGATGCTTTAATAATATTGACTATTTGATTGACCATGCAAATGTTAGCTTACGAAGTGCATCTTCATTAAAAAATAACTGGACAAGTCCAGAGCTTGATCAAGCAGTGGCCTTAAACAGTCAGGAACAATTTATTACGATTGCGGATCCGTTATACCCGATGACCTTGAAAGAAACGTACTGTCCGCCCTTGGTATTGTTTTATCGTGGTAATCTGAGCTTGCTCCATCAGCCTTCAATTGGTGTTGTTGGTACTAGGCAGATAACTAATTATGGACAGAGCGCTTTACGAGGATTGCTGCCACCAGTAATTAAGCGGCAGATAGTAGTAATCAGTGGTTTAGCTCAAGGAGTAGATGGTTTTAGCCATGAACTGGCGTTAAAACATGGTGGCCTTACTATCGGAGTGATTGGGACGGGTTTAGATCAAGCTTACCCCCGAAATCACCAAGTCCTTCAAGATGAGGTAGCCAGACAAGGATTAGTAATTTCTGAATATGGGCGGGGTGAACCACCTGTGGCTTATCACTTCCCGGAGCGAAACCGAATTATTGCAGGTTTAAGCGAAGTGGTTTTGGTTGTCGAGGCAAAGAAAAGGAGTGGGAGTTTAATCACGGCTAATATGTCACTGTATACTGTATAATAAAATTGTGAATTGTCGTTAATATGAGACGATCATAAACGTTGATATAACAGCGTTTAGCTAACATTTGTAGAATTAAAATCAGTATACACTTTGTGAATAATTATTAAATAACACAGAGAAACACAGAAGAAAGCAGAAAGTTGAGACACGTTTGAGACACAGAGACACAATCACAGATTATTTAACACTTTAAGGATCTTCTTGTTTTCCTCGTCTTCTTTTTCTGTTAACAAATAAGAGCAAATCTGTAAAGTCGTTCTGATGTTATTGTGCCCCAATCTTCGTGATATTGCGTATATGTCTACGCTTTGAGATAGTAGGAGGGCAACGTGAGAGTGTCGGAAACTGTGAAAGTGAAAGTTCTTATTGTTGATACCCAATTTTTTAAGCATTCGGTGAGTATAACGACTCGCTGAAGATGTGTTAACCGGCTTATTTTTCTGAGTATAGAACACGAGAACATCCCCGTCATCCCGTAACCTTTTCATATCATCTATAAGATACGAAGGAACGGGTATGTCACGAACTGAGTTGTCGGTTTTGGTTGATCTAAACCGTGGTGTTGGGTCTTTGCGGCTGTGTGTGTCTAATTGTCGTGTAATGTGTAATATGTTGTGTTCATCATCCACGTTATCCCATGTTAGACCTGCCAATTCGCCCAGCCTAGCTCCCGTTAAGATTGCGGCTTCAATCAATGTGGGAGTACCAACGGCAACATTTTTATGCTCTCTTTTTCTTGTGTGGTAGTTTCTGCAATATTTCAAAACCTGCTTAATTTGAGTTAGGTTGAGATATTCGACTTGCCGTTCTTTTTTGCCTCCGGCGTGTACTAGCTTTGCTGGGTTTCGATTAATGTAGCCTTTTTGTATAGCATACTCAAAAACAGCAGAGCAACACTGATTAATAAGACGAACTGAGCTGTGCGCTAGATTATCTAACGAGTTCATAAACTGTTGGTAATCATCACTATTTATTTTCTGAATAGCCTTATGTTCTCCAAAATATGAAATAGCGTGTTTTCTAGCAAATTTCCAGCTTTTTTGTGTGTTTTCACGTAAATGTGGTTTTTTGTAAGTATCATAATATTTATCAAAAACATAAACAAAAGTTGTGATCTGTTTGATCATCCCTTGTTTGTGTTTTATTTTTTGTTGAAGTTCCCAATCTTTCGCATCTTTTTTTCTTGCAAATGTTTGACTCACACCTGTTTCTTTGCCATTTGGAAGACGCCAGCGAACTCGTGCCTCCCATTTTTTGCCACGTTGATTAACCGACATATGTTATCACGTCCTTTGTGTTCATTATATAGGATGTAGTATAATATAAGAAGCCGCCTGTGACGACGGTTGTTAGTATTTTGAGCGAAGTTAGACAGACTTCTTGTTGTATTGTAGTAACAGCAATATGACACGTAACAAAATCCAAACACGAAAGGATTAATGTTACTATGCCTAAAAATACTAACGAATTACCAAACTTTGACTTATTGTCTATTAATGACTGCTGTGTGCCGTTCACGATTGCCCAAAAGACCATTTTTAATGGTAAATCTCGTGAATGGATCAGGTATTATATCTTTGATCGATATCCTGAAATTTTCACAGATAATGGGGGATGGATCACACGGCCTGCCGGATCAGGTAAACGTATATATGTGATCAGCCGAAACCATGCTATGGCGTGGCTTTATAGTCATCGTCAGGAGATCGACTGGATGGCTCCAGAGCCAAAAACATTAAGCCTATATGTTGGATAATTCAATATATGAGCTCAGCCCGATATTGGGCTGAGCCTTTTCTTTATAGTTTCATGTGAAACGATAAACAAGAAAAACACGGAGAAAAGCAGAGAGAACCAGAGAAATTATACATGAAAATAATATTGATTTTTTCTTGTTCGATTTAATTTCAAACTATAAAAGATGTACGATATTGGATAATGCTTTCACACGTAGACCACCGACATATCAGCATTTTTAGTTGAATTGATTAAAATCTGATGTATACTTAATATGTAAATTAAAATGAAGATGAGTTATAGAAATGAAAAAATAGCAATGCATAAAATTATATATATGCATGACTTATGATTTTTTTGAGCTAACATATTGTTAAATTGTTCACAATTAAAATAGAAAGAACTTAATAAAAATGAATGAAAAACAAACTTTAACTGATGAGTAACTCGTACAACTTGCCAATGATATAATCCGTGATTATTTCGATTTATCACGAATTTCCTGCGTAAGAGGGACGATGCCATGCTTGAACAGAAGTTACAGTGTAATTAAGAATACTAGAAAGGATTGATACATAATGGATGTCAAATGGAGTTTTAAGACGAAGAAGACAGAACAAAACAAAAAGCTATTATCAGACCCATTTTTAATTCGAACAATTCAACGCGATGTTTTAAATAAGCGATATGGGCACAAAAATGAACGAGTTGAAAACGTACAAGGTTTTGAGCGTCAAGGACTGGCAGATGATGATGTTAAACAAATTATTGATGATTTGTATACATCATGGGGATTCGTTGAGACTTCAGTTAATCACTCATATGAACGATTACTCGACGATTATCAACTAATCAGCGATGCAATGACGATCGTTCAGTCAACACATAAGATTTTATCAGTGACTCCGGTTATTCAAACCGACGACTGCCAATATCACAAAGTCGATACACGAATTGGCTCATATCTTGTCGATGGCATTTATAACGAAGTGAAAATCAATGATAAAAAGAAGCAAATTTCAATTGACAAAGACGTTAAAATGGCTATGGACCTCGTCGATAACAAAGACATTAAACATTTTATCGAGATGTTTGTTCAACGTAAGCTTTATAACTTAGAGCAGATTTTAAGCTATGACCCTCACAACTTAAAGAATTTGGAAGGTAAGACAAATCAGCAAAGAGAGCCGTTATCCGTTAATACATATTTACAGTTCATCATTCCGCACATCGAAGCAAAAATCAGAAAACATGGTGACATGAGTGATGCAGCAGCCAACGATCTCACGAATTACTTTATGTATACTTACGTCGACAGTGAAAATACACCAAATTTTGATACTAGCTATGAATATCGAACCGTCCTCAAGCAAATGCTGAAGGATGCGGTTGATGACCGTCTCGACGAAGCCAAGGTGAACCGTCAATCAGAGAATTATTAATAATTTAATCAATTTGCAAGTTTATCAGAATTTGTCTCAGCTGAAGAACAGCCAGTCACACATCGACGAGCAAACAAACGTTGATATGCGCTATGTCAACGAGCACAGAGTACAACGTCACGTCAATGATAACGAGAACTAGAAAGATGAGGTGATTTTATGATCTACACAGACGAATCATTCACAACTTTTAAGCGAGCAGCTACGGACGCTATCACCGGTGGATATGTCGACGAATGGCTGGACAGCTTTAACAACTTCGACGATTATTGAAAAGCAAGTGACGCAGTCGACGAAATAAACGAAGAGATGTACGAACGAACACACAACAATAAGTAATACATAAAGTAAAATCATACCGGAAAATTTACAGAAGAAAGGAGATGTGCTCATGATGTCGTGTGGGCTCAACGATATAAAAAAAGAGTCAATCAAGTTAATGCCAACTCAATCAACTCAAACTCAACTCAAACCCAACCGAAAATTTAGCTTGATTTCACCATAACTAAAATATCAGATAGGTCATATTTATTATAACATAAAATGGCCGTCTGATCGGATTTATAGATAGAAAGGACGGCCTAAAGATGGCTGAAAATGTAGATAATCAAACGATTCTTAACAATAACGTTAAAACATACACTTTAACCGCAAAGTCGACTGCAGCGCAAGTCTTTACCATCGCGCAAGCTTTCGTTAGTGGTCACATTCGCCTAAACGCAGGCGCTGCAAGTGCTGAAGTGCTACAACAGTTTAAAGACTTTGTTAGTGCTTTGCGTGGTGACACTAAAGATCAAGAAAAGAAGCAAGACGATGACAAGAAGAGCGATAGTAAGACTTCACAGACTGTATCACTTAAGATTGGTGGACTAACATCAACATGGACTTATGATTTCAAGGATTTTGAAGAGCATAGCTTCGACCAAATCGGTGCGGCTCAGCGATTAGCTGATATGTGTGAGGGCCATGTTGCTTATGACTCGGACCGCGACGAATGGCGCGCATGGAATTCTCAACGTTGGGTTTGGATTAATTCGAGTCTAAACCAATTAACACAACTTACACGTGAAGTTTTGAGTTGTATACTCACCGAAGCCCAGCTCAGGTTTCCATCCGGTTTTGAAGACATTAAAAAGAAAATCGAAGGATTAGCTACACAACCAAAGATGATTCAAATTTTGAAGTTAGCCCAAACCGAAGATTTGCTAGGTGTAAGTAACGTAAGATACAACAGTTATAACTACTTAATTAACACTATTAATGGTGAGGTTAATATTCAAACTGGTGAACTTCAAAAACACGATAAAAAACACCTATTTACTAAAATTGTTCCTTATCGCTATAACCCAAAGGCTCACAGTAATTTATGGGATGATTTCTTAAATGTAACGTTCCAGAATAACCAGTCTATGATTGATTATTTTCAGATTGCAACCGGCGATTCTGCTCTATCTGGTGTCAATACCGACCGACACTTATACATCGTTTTTGGTCAAGGTCACGATGGTAAGTCTGTTGCTCTTTCTGCAATCCGTCATGTCCTTGGTGGCGATAGTCAAGATAGATCAGGATTTGCTGATACTGCTGACATTTCGACTTTTCTAAAAAAACGTAGCGCTTCCGGAGCTGTTGCGTCCCCTGACTTAGCTGGTTTAGATGGTGTGCGTTTTGTAACGCCAACGGAGCCAGGTAAAGGCGACCAATTGGACGAAGGGCTCATCAAGTCATTAACTGGTAAGAGTGATACGATGAAAGTTCGTAATCTGTACTCATCAGCATTCACACTATATTCTCAGTTTAGTATTTGGATCGCCGCAAATGATGTTCCAAAAAGTAGCGCTAGCCAAGCAATCATGGACCGGTTGATAATCGTGCCTTTTAGTCACCGTATTAAACCAAACGGACTAGAAGATAATCCACAAATTGAAAGTCAATTAGCAAAAACAAAGAATATGGAAGGAATTTTGAATTGGTTAGTACAAGGTTCAATTAAAGCAACACAAAAGCGGCAACAAGCAGCTCAAGCGGCAGCAACAGCACGAAAAAATGGTGATATTGATGAAGTCATTTTCCAAGACCCATTACGTCCATATCCTATTCCAGTAGTTAAAGCACGGAATAAATATCAATACAGCGCAAACTCAAGCCTCGCCTTCATTTATGATGTTCTATATTCTCAAAGTGAAGCAATGCAAATTGTTATTGATTCAATGCTTAGCAACGATGAAACATTACGATACTTGGAAGATGGAATCGATGCTCACCCAATGGCAAATAATGCAATCATTGCTAAGCAAATCTTTTCTGAAATTCGTTTAGTCTTCGACCCAACCTCATACATTACCAAGACAGACTTATATAATTTATACCGTGATTGGGCACGAAGCGAAGGTATGCGAAATGTTGCAACAAAACGCAGCTTCCATGATTCCATCAGTCAAATTCTTTGTGAAGGACGACAAAAAAGTCTTCGCGTCTGGTTGGGCCTCGGACTAATGCCAATTATCGGCCATGAGGGGTACAATGTAACTCTCAATATCGGCTCATATCGAGGCTGGTTAAAGAGTACATCAAAGAAATATGATAATGACCATTTAGTAAAATTTGCAAAGAAAGACGGAGCAATCTTTACGGCAGACCAGCCAACACAAACAACAGACACAGTACGTGACCAACTTAAAAACTTTATTGAGCTCAACCCATCCAGCTACGGTAACAAGCGCACAATCGACCGCTCAGATGTCAAATGGCCGGACCCTATCACAACCACAAAACCAACAGTCGCACAGTCTTTTGCACATGCCGCATACGCCGACGATGACGAAGACAAACGAAATAAGGCAAAGCAGATGTTAAATAATCCAAACATTACAGAAGAAGAAAAAAAACAGGCTTTAGACGATTTGTTCGCTGATTAAGTGATTAGGTGAAGGCACACGGTGAAATAATTATGAATAGTGACAAAAAAATTATTAAGGCAGTTGAGCAGTTTTTCAGTCGTGACGTTCGGCGTGATACAATGCTAATCCGCAGTGCGATCAGTATTTCAAGCGTTCGGATGGATGTACTGCCTGGTAGTAGTAATAGCAACGATTCGGAAAATAAAATGATTGCATACAGTGAAGCAAAACAACGCCAAGCATTAATTAAGTCGGCGTTTAAGCTGATGGACACAGACGAGGCAACAGTTCTTGAATCATTATATATTAAGGGATGGAGCACAACTAAAACAGCATTGACGCTCTGTGTGTCCACTCGCTCAGTCTTTCGGCTTCGAAAGCGCGCACTGTTGGACTTTGCGTATTGTTATAATATGGGCGAACTGCTCGACAGGATGACAAATGGCAAAGTGACAGCATAAAATAATCATAATAACGGGTAGAATATGAATTCTATCCGTTTTTTTGTGTCGATTTGGTCTTGTCACTTGGTCATAACCTAAAAATACTGTGACCAGCCTTTGAAGGCTGATATATTAATGTTTTCATTCTGTATTGGTCATTTGGTCATAACTTTAAGAAAATAGTTATATATACAATCACTATAGTAAAATACTTTTATCAAAAATTACGTACATATGACCAAACCTTTATATATCAAGATTTCACACTCATTTTCTACTTTGGCGTTATGACCGGAAGTGACAAGACAACGACAAAACGCCTTATAATTAATATTATTTAGTTTGTCACAAAGTTGTCATAATGATGGCACTCACTACGTATATGTTAATGTTACTATATATATGATGAGAGAATAGATAAGTAGATAAGAATTAGTGATGGACTTAAAGCAGTCGTTCGATTTGAACTTCTGCTTTTTCTATTTTAAAGCAAAGGATTGATTTAATTATGAAGTACAGTACAGAATTTTTAGACGAGGTTCGACATGACCGTGAAAAAGGTTTGACACAGAGCGATTTGATGAATAAGTATGAACTGACACGAACACAGATTCGTTATATTTACCGAGTGCTCCATGATGGATACCGTACGAATTCACAGCCGGAAACTAAGACCGATAAGCAATTTGAGTTTAGTTCGGTAACAAAAAAGAGTGATGGGTCAGTTACTGCGAGTAAGATTCTCACATTTAATTCAGCACAAAGCCTTGATGATAAAGATATTTTGCAAATTTTTGGATATGATGCTAAGAAATTCAATCTTAACTCATTTACATATTCGATGTGGGGTAAAGATAAAACAACAGGCCAGCCGTTGGTTAGCGCTAAGATTAATATTTCGCCGGTTGCTGATACTGTCACAACTAATGATTTTATTAATGTTATTAATAATAAAGTTGAGCCTGTTGTTCCGTCTCGTTTTCAACGTCAAACGTCAACCAACATAACAGATCAAAGCTTGGTTCTTCCTCTTTTCGATTTGCATTTCGGTGTTACAAATTTAGAGGTTGCTTATACGTATCTTTGCAACGTGCAAGATTTAATCAGTGACAAGCAATATAAAAATGTTGTGTTAATTTTTGGCGGCGACACGTTCCATTCTAATTTTATGAACAAAACCCAAACCACAAAAAATGCACAACTTGACCACGTCGACAACAAGCAGGCTCTAAGTGATGCGACCAACTTTTTCGACGATTTGATTCGTACTGTTAACCGACACACGCAACACATTGACGTTTTGGCCGTTGGCGGTAATCATGATTACGACAAGCAATATTTGTGGATGTACGCCATGAGTATCAAGTGGCAAAAGTTCGCTAATTTTCACCTGACGACTGGAACACGTCAATATTTTCAAACTGGCCACGTGATGTTGGCTGTACTTCACGGAGACCAAGCACTAAATAAGATCGCCAACCTGATGAGTACTGAAGAGCCCAAGATGTGGGCAGATTCAACCGCAAGAGTTGCTCTGTCTGGCCATTTTCACAAGAATTTAATTCGTCAAGTTGGCAGTAATGATGATGGCGTCATGCTGTACCAATGCTCAACGATTAAGCCAAATGATAAATATGAATTAGATAGAGGTTTTACTATGAGCGGACATCGTCTCGAAGTGTTTACTCTAAATGATCATCGTGTGACGGGTATTAACTACTTATATGATGATCCGCTACAAGATTAATTTCATCCCTCTCTGATTTCTATTATTTGTACGTTATAAATACCGTGGCCTCAACCTAAGCGATAATTTGTTGGTGTCACATCATAACTATAAGAGACCATTTTTACTTTCTACCTAAATCTATATGTGAAGTCACAACGACTTCACTATATGTCCGAGTCAGTACATATTGTCACTTTTTCAGTCCTTTCTTGACAATGTGAAGGTGCGACTCCTTCATCGGGCTTTTTTTATGTTTCTTCAGCTTGAGGACGACCCGAAGAAAGAACTGATAACTAGTATGAATTCACAATCAACCTTAGATTTGTTCTCACCAGCTGTGATTTATTCCGTCATTCTTGCTATTGTCAGGATTTCAGCCGGAGCAACGATTAGCTAGTTAATCGTTGTTCTCACCGTTAATTGCGGTGATGGTGTTTGACTTAATCGTTTTTGTTGTTAGGGCATTAATTATTTACTAAGTAAGAAAGGATGGATAACTATGAAGAATGAAGAAATTGCAAAGTATCTACGTAGTATTGACGACTCACTTAAGACGATTACGTATATACAATCAGCCCAATTGTCATTAAATCAGCAGTCAATGAAGAAGATGACAAATACAACGAAAAATCTTTTAAGTTCGTTTAATAGTGCTTTGTCACATTTTGATGACAATTTAGATGATCAGAATGAAGTTCCTAGTGATGCATTGGTTAGTGATGACGAATTAAATAATTAATAATAAAGACAGATGGGAGGAGCAAACATTACAAAATATGAAATTAGGTAAATCAGCATAGAACCAGTATCGCAACGGTATTAATATTTTGTTAGAAAATCTCGATCGGGATTTATATCAGTAGACGAACTTCAACAATGCTTACATTGGACACTTGAAGATCTATTTGATTATTTACAAAAGGAGTGATTGAATGCCACGTTATCGTCGTTGTAGATATCTAAACTGTCACGCGATGGTTGAACTTCCTAGCCATACTATTACGGAATAGTTAAATACACTAACCCTTCACTAACGTCGGATCCAATTAATAACTAAAAAAATTAAACCCCGGCATGAAATCGTGTCGAGGTTTTTCTTTTGTTTATATTGTCATCAAAAAGAGACGATTACTGTTTGAGTAATTTGATTGAATTAATAATGTTGAGTGATAATTGCTTACTGGTTTGGAAACTCATATTATCTAATAGCTTGTTTAATTCGTTTTGATTTGGGCGGGGATGTTCTGTTGTTTTGTTGGTGTTGCTTACTAAATCATTCAGTGTCACGTCAAGCGATTTAGCAATACGCAACAGTACTGTCACACTTACATTTTCAATAATTGATCGCTCTAGTTTTGATAAATATCCAACAGAAATTTCTGATCTTTCTGCTAATTTTTCTTGACTAAGTTTAGCTAACTTTCTGTATTTGATTATGTTTTTACTTATGTTGTCCATTTTTTACGATTCCTTTTTATTGGTGATTATAATATAAGGACCCATAAGGTTATACTATATAGATAATAGTGACATTTTAGGATTGCAGTATTAAAATGTAGGTGTCAATTTCTGTTATAAAATTTATAATTCGGGAGGATTTCCTAATGGATACTAAGAAAAAAGTAATTATTACTACCGCTACCATGGCTGCGGCGGTAACAACCGGTGCAGCTGCTACTACTGCACATGCTGACCAAGTAAATCCAAATGTAAACACTAATACCAATACACAAACGACACAAGGTCAATCCGACTTAAAGACGGCACAAGACCAAAGTCGGCAAAAGTATGCTGATGCTAAGTCAGCTAACGACACTGCACAAGCTGACTTGAACAATGCTAAGAGTGCTAATGTTGACGCTGAAAACCAACAGACTGCCGCTAGTGCACAAGAGGCTCAAGACGCTATCGCCCAACAAAACGCACAAGATTCAGTTAATGCTGCCAGTGACGCCTTAGCACAGGCCCAATCTGACGCTGCTAAGACGGCTAGTGATCCAGCTGCCGTAGACAAGGCTCAAAGTGACGCTAATGCAGCTTCTCAAGCAAACTCACAAGCACAAGCTGATTTGAATCAGGCTAGTGAGAATGTTAAGACGGCTCAAGATCAAGCTGGTAAGGCTCAAGCTAGCGTTAACCAAGCACAAGATCAAGTAACCCAAGCTAACAACAACGTCAAGACCGCATCTGACGCTGTTAGCCAAGCTCAAACTGACTTGAACAATGCTAAGAGCCATCAACAAGCTTTATCTGACGCACAGCAAGCTGTAACTTCTGCACAAAGTCAAAAAGACGCTGCCGACACTAACGTCAACAACGCTCAAAATGATTTCAATTCCAAGCAAAGCACAGCCAACAGCGCTAAGACTAACTTGGACAATGCCAAGACTGCCCTTGACAATGTTCAAAAGAACGCTCCAGTTGAAAACCACATCACCGTTAATGATACCTACATTAACGAATTAAAGAAGCACCGTGGTCAACAAATCATTTCAAATGATACAGCACTAGATGCTGCATCCCACGAACTCAAACGTCAAAACAAGTATCAATCTGACCCAGCAGCCAAGACTGTTGCAGTTAATTTTGATTCAAACGGTGTACTTTCTGAAGCCGATACTATCTATGCTACTCAATATGCAGCCCAATTGATCAATGAAATTCGGTCACAAATTGGTTCACCTCTTGTTAAGATCAACACTGGTTCAATTGCAATTGCTCGGGACGTTGCCAAACAATACCGTGCTGACAATCTTAACATTTATAATCACGGACATGATCATGATGGCCTTAATAAAGTTCAACAAGCATGGAATACCACTATTTCTGAATCATTATCAGGCGACTCATCAGCATCTGATTACGACATTGACACTAACACGCAAGTTAATGACTATCAAGGATATACTCGAGACGATCTTCAAAGAAGCGTATATGAAGCAATCACCGAACTCCTATTCAACGATAGCCTTCATGACTACGGACACACCACAGATGTATTAGCAACTCGTTATCCAGCTGAATATAACACACCAAACAGCTCAGATAAAGATGACAATGGTAACTACTACATGAACTATGGTGAAGTTTACCTAGGTGTTAGTTTTGATTACGACACAAGCAACACACCAAGCCAACTGGGCGGATTAAAATTACTTCATCCAGGTCAGCTTCATTTCATTTCTGAATGGGATCCAGACAGTGCTTACGCCAAGGTTGTTGAACAACATGTTGAACACCCAGAAACTGGTAACGAAAAGTATCGTCAAAGTCAATGGCGTCAAGAAATTGCTGTTCCAACTGCTACTGATCAAACTAGCGCAATTAAGTCAGCTCAAACCGCAGTTAACAACGCTCAATCTGCTTATGACTCAGCACAGACTGCTTTAGCACAAGCTCAACGTACACTGGATCAAGCTAAGAGCTTACAAGCTTCAGCTCAAAGCAAGCTTGCACAAGCTCAGGCTAACTTACAACAGGTACAAGCAGAAACTCCTAGTGTGGACGATGCTCAAGCTAAATTAACTGCCGCTCAAAACAAGCTGGCTAGTGCTAAGCAAATGGCGCAAAATGCACAAAAGGCTCTTGAAAATGCTCAAGCTACTAAGACTAATGCCGATCGTGCCCTTGATCAAGCTGAAAACACCTTGGCTGGTGCTAAGACCAAGGCAGCTAATACTCAAGTTGCCCTTAAGCAAGCTAACGACAAGTTAAACGCTATTCTTGGTGCCAACAAGAAGGTCGAGGATGCTCAAGCTAAGCTTGACGCTGCTAAGGCTGCACTGCAAGTTGCTAAGAGTAACCACGACACTTCAGCTAAGAAATTAAGCGAAGCTAAGAACGCTGTTAAGGCTGCCCAAGACAACTTAGCTAAAGCCCAAGCTCATGCTGACGCTACTGCTAAGGCATTAGCCAATGCCAAGGAAGCCCTGATCACAGATGCCAAGGTTTACCACGACTCAGTTTCAATCAAGCCGGTTACCATTCACAAGGGTGAAAATGTTCCAGCTCCAGAAATTGCTAACCCAACAGCTGCAGATCCAACCCAAAATCTCGTTATGGGCGCTTATCTAAAGCTTGCTGCTTCTAAGCTTGATACCATTCCAACTGGTACTACTGCTGCATGGAGTAACCCAACTCAGCTTGCTAATGACGCTCAAATCGTCGGCAACCACCAAGAAGGCGCCACTGTTACCTTCCCAGATGGTTCAACCATGACACTTAATGTTCCACTAGTTGTTCTCGACGCTGAAACTCCAGTAACTCCAACTAATCCAGAAAAGCCAGATCACGGTAAGACCGATGACCATGGTAAGACTCCAGTAACTCCATCTAAGCCAGATAACGGTAAGACTGACGACCATGGTACTGCTCCAGTAACACCATCCAAGCCAGATAACGGTAAGACTGACGATCATGGTACTGCTCCAGTAACGCCATCCAAGCCAGACCAAGGTAAGACTGACGACCATGGTGAGACTCCAGTAACGCCATCTAAGCCAGATCAGGGCAAGACTGATGACCACAAGGATGGCGACAGTCATGCGACAACGCCAACTAACCCAACGACGCCAACCACGCCTACTGATCACAACAAGGATAGTCAAGGCAAGACTGACCCTACCAAGCCAGTTAACCCAACAACTCCATCCAAGCCAAGTGATGGTCACCAAACTGACACTAACAAGCCAAGTGACAATTCACACGTCACTACACCAAAGGATAACACCAAGACTGATACAACCACGAACACTACTCTTCCAAGTGATGCTCATATTGTAGATGGTCAAGTTGTTAATGCTCAAGGTCAAGTCATCCCAGGCTTAAAGGTTGAAAACGGCACAATCGTTGCTACAAACAACAGTGCAACTACTGCTTCAGTTAACACAACTGCACCAGTTGCCAGTGCTACAACCATGACTCGTGAACAATACCGGGCTAGTCAAAACAACAAGAACAACACTAATGCTAAGACTTTGCCACAAACTGGTAATCATAACCAGGCTGGTTTAGTCGGATTAGGAATCGCTACTTTGATTTCTATGTTTGGATTAGCTGCTACTAACAAGAAGTACTAATCTAATAAAAGGAGACAAAATATTATGACTAATAAAAAGAAGATTATTACAACCACAGCTGCTATGGCAGCAGTAACAGCAGGTGCTGTAGCTATTAATGCTAATACTGCTCATGCTGATACAGTTTCTACTGAAGCTCAACAATCAAGTACTGTTCAACAGCCACAAGTTGAAAATGCACAACAGCAAGCTCAAGATAAGTATGTTCAAGCCAAAAACGATTTGAACACTGCTCAAGGCAACTTGAACCAAGCGCAAAATCAAGCCAATGCTACTCAAACTGCACTGAATCAAGCTAGTGATGCTAAGCAAAAAGCACAAGACGAGTCTAATAATGCTAACCAACAAGAATCTCAAGCTAATCAAGCTGTAAATGCTGCACAAAACACATTAACTAACGCTGAACATACTGCACACGATGCGACATCACAAAATATTAACGACGCCAGTCAAGCTGCTAGTCAAGCCAATCAAGCCGTTAATAATGCCCAAGCAAATGTTAACGATGCGCAACAAACTGTAAACCAGGCGCAAACTGATCTTAACAATGCCCAAGCAAATGCTAAGTCTGCACAGGACCAAGTCAATCAAGATCAGCAAGCAATTAATCAAGCTAGTCAAGCTATGGACACTCAAGGTGCTAAAAAGGCGCTTGATGATGCTAATACTGAATTAAATACGGCTAAAGCTAACCAAACCAATGCACACCAAGCAGTTACTAATGCTCAAAAGGATGTAAATGATAAGCAAAGCGCTGCTAACCAAGC
>NZ_LN887311.1:0-6196 GCF_036621895.1 Limosilactobacillus reuteri subsp. porcinus | reverse complement strand
TGTGGATACGGACTGCTTACAAGACTAATTCCAATTTATGTGCATTAAACGGGAATTAGTCTTTTTTAATAATAAAAAATAAAAATATTTTTCACATGCATAACTGCTTCTAACTACAAGATAGACATGAAATTGTTAAATGTATAAAACGATTTTTCACAATTGGTTATGACTGGTGCCTTACCTTTCTTACAAGCTGATTGGCACCTTGAAAATGCGGCTTCTCTCGTTGGTTGGATTACTTCAGCAGTTATGTTTGGGGCAATCTTCGGGGGCGCATTAGCCGGACAGCTTTCTGATAAGTTTGGTCGGCGGAAAATGATTTTAATGTCTGCAATTGTATTCATGGTATTCTCCGTTTTATCTGGTGTTTCACCAGACATGGGCGAAGCAAGTGCCTACTATCTGATTATTGTTCGGATGCTTTTAGGTTTAGCGGTTGGGGCTGCCTCAGCCTTGGTACCAGCTTATATGTCCGAAATGGCACCAGCTAAAGCGCGTGGACGTTTATCTGGACTTAACCAAACAATGATTGTTTCCGGAATGTTATTGTCATATATTGTTGACTTCCTATTGAAAGACCTTCCTGGTGAATGGGCATGGCGTCTTATGTTAGGATTGGCAGCTGTTCCTGCTTTAATCTTATTCCTTGGTGTTCTTCGTTTGCCAGAATCTCCACGTTTCTTATTGCGTAAAGGTGATGAAGCACAAGCGCGGAAAGTTCTTTCTTACATTCGTAAAAATCCAGCTGAGATTGACCAAGAATTAGCAAGTATTAAAGAAAATGCTAAAGAAGAGCGACAAGCAAATCAAAAGACAAGTTGGTCAACCTTATTCAGTGGCAAGTATCGTTACCTAGTTATTGCGGGGGTTGGGGTTGCAGCCTTCCAACAATTCCAAGGTGCAAACGCGATCTTCTACTACATTCCATTAATTGTTCAAAAGGCAACTGGCCAAGCTGCATCTTCAAACTTAATGTGGCCAATTGTTCAAGGGGTTATCTTAGTTGTTGGTTCCCTGGTTTACATGTGGATTGCTGATAAATTTAATCGGCGAACATTGTTAATGGTTGGTGGTGCTGTCATGGGACTTTCCTTCATTCTTCCAGCCGTTATTAATTGGATGATGCCAAATATGAATCCGATGACAATTGTTGTGTTCTTATGTATCTATGTTGCTTTCTACTCCTTCACATGGGCTCCGTTAACATGGGTGCTTGTTGGTGAAATCTTCCCACTAGCTATCCGGGGTCGTGCATCTGGTTTAGCTTCATCATTTAACTGGATTGGATCATGGTTAGTTGGTCTTATCTTCCCAATTATGACGGCAAGTATGCCACAAGAAGCTGTTTTCGCGATCTTCGGAATTATCTGTATCTTAGGAGTTATCTTTGTTAAGACTTGTGTTCCAGAAACTCGTGGTCACACTCTTGAAGAAATTGAAGAGCAAGGAACAAACCATGGTCGAGTAAAGGCCAGCAATCCTGAAAACTAGGAGGAATACTCTATGAATTTACGTGAAACAGCGACACAAGTAAAAAATGGTCAGGCTTCACTAGAAATTGAGTTAGGCTCTACCCGAATTAAAGCAGTCTTGATTAATCCGGATTTTGAAACAATCTCTTCTGGGAGTTATACCTGGGAAAACCAATTGAAAGACGGAATCTGGACATACCCGCTGGATCAAGTTTGGGAAGGGATTCAAGCTGCTTATGCCAAGATTAAGGCAGATGTCCAAAGCAAATACCATGTGAGCTTGGATGAAATTAGTTCAATTGGTGTCAGTGCCATGATGCATGGGTACCTACCATTTGATAAAAATAACCAATTACTTGTTCCATTTAGAACCTGGCGGAATAACATCACTGAAGAATCCGCAGATAAGTTAACTGATTTATTTGATTTTAATATTCCACAGCGATGGAGTATTGCTCACCTTTACCAAGCAATTTTGAACAAGGAACCGCATGTTAAAGATATTGATTTCATTACAACTTTAGCTGGTTATGTTCACTGGAAGCTTTCAGGTGAAAAAGTTTTAGGAATTGGGGATGCCTCAGGAGTATTTCCAATCGATGATCAAACATTAACCTACCGTCAAGACTTTATCGAAAAATTCAACTCATTACCAGAAGTTGAACAGTATCCATGGCAACTTAAGAATATTTTACCCGCAGTCCTGGTAGCTGGACGCGATGCAGGTCACTTAACTGCTGATGGAGCAAAATTACTTGATCCAAGTGGAACTTTACAAGCCGGTAGTTTGATGGCACCTCCAGAAGGGGATGCAGGAACTGGAATGGTTGGAACTAACAGTGTTCGAAAACGGACAGGAAATATTTCAGTTGGAACTTCAGCCTTCTCAATGAATGTGTTGGATGCTCCATTAAAGAAACTCCACCGTGATATTGACATTGTTACTACGCCAACCGGTGATCCAGTAGCCATGGTTCATATCAATAATTGTTCTTCTGATATCAACGCCTGGGTTGGATTATTTAGAGATTTTGCTAATGCAATTGGAGCCAAGATCGATACCAATACGCTTTACGAGACCCTATTTGATTCAACGGTTCACTCCGACCCAGATGCTGGCGGATTGATTAATTATAGTTATCTTTCTGGTGAAAATATCACCAAGATTCAAGAAGGACGTCCCTTATTTGTCCGTACTCCAAATAGTAAGATGAACCTCGCCAACTTCTTCCTTACTCAACTCTATGCAGCATTTGCGCCATTGAAGATTGGGATGGATATCTTACTAAATGAAGAACATGTTCAAACCGATGTCATGGTTGCACAAGGGAGACTCTTTGGAACACCAGTTATTGGGCAACAAGTTTTGGCGAATGCCTTAAATATCCCAATTACAATCATGAATACTGCCAGTGAAGGTGGACCATGGGGAATGGCGGTTCTTGCTAAGTATGCTGAGACTTACGGAAAAGAATCCCTAGCAGATTACCTTGACGAAAAAGTCTTTAAGAATCCAGAAAGCATGACCCTTACACCAGAACCTGCTGGTGTAAAGGGATATGAAAGCTTTATTACTCGTTACCAAGCAGGTTTACCTGTTGAAGCATTAGCCGGTGATGACATTAAAGAACGTGAAGAGAAAGGGAGTAAATAGTACATGTTAGAAGATTTGAAGAAAGAAGTTTATGAAGCAAATATGCGGCTTCCTAAACTAGGCCTTGTTTCCTTTACATGGGGCAATGTTTCAGGGATTGACCGTGAAAAAGGATTGTTTGTTATTAAACCTTCTGGAGTTCCATATGAAGAGATGAAGCCGGAAGACATGGTTGTTGTCAACTTGGATGGTGAGGTAGTCGAGGGTGACTTGAATCCATCCAGTGATACTCCTACTCACACTTACCTTTATAATCACTTCCCAAAGATTGGTGGAGTCGTTCATACTCATTCACCATGGGCAGTAGCGTTTGCAGCTGCACGGATGGATGTTCCAGCAATGAATACCACTCACGCTGATACTTTCTATACTGATGTCCCAGCTGCTGATGCTTTGACGAAGGAAGAAATTGAAGAAGACTATGAAGGTAATACAGGAAAGGTAATCGTTCGTTCATTCAAGGAACGGGGCTTGGACTATGAAGCAACCCCAGCGGCATTAGTAATGCAACATGGTCCATTTACCTGGGGCCCTACACCTGACAAAGCAGTTTATAATGCTAAGGTGTTAGAAGTTGTGGCAGAAGAAGATTATCATGCAATGCAATTAACGCACCAAGACCTTCACTTACCACAATACTTATTGGACAAACACTATTACCGCAAGCATGGTGCGAATGCATATTACGGACAAAATAATGCGCATTCAAAAGATCATGCAGTTCACGCTTAATTAATTTGGTAGCTACATTTAAAAATTTTTTTAGGATAAAAGGAGTGTAATCTCATGGATATTAAGAATTACGAATTTTGTTTTGTTACTGGTAGTCAATTCCTTTACGGTGAAGAACAATTAAAGTCAGTTGCTGCTGATGCTGAAGATATTGTTAATAAGTTAAACGAAAGTGGTAAATTACCTTACAAGGTTGTCTTCAAGGGTGTTATGACAACTGCTGAAGGAATCACTAAGTTTATGAAGGAAGCTAACTACAATGACAACGTTGCCGGTGTTATGACATGGATGCATACCTTCTCACCAGCAAAGAACTGGATTCGAGGAACTAAGCTTTTACAAAAGCCACTGCTTCACTTAGCAACTCAATACTTGAACAAGATTCCATATGACACCATTGACTTTGATTACATGAACTTAAACCAATCAGCTCATGGTGACCGTGAATATGCTTACATTAACGCTCGTTTACAAAAGCATAACAAGATTGTTTACGGCTTCTGGGGAGATGAAGAAGTTCAAGAAGAAATCGCTGACTGGCAAAATGTTGCGGTTGCTTACAACGAAAGCTTCAACATTAAGATTGTTCGTTTTGGTGATACAATGCGGAACGTTGCCGTTACTGAAGGTGACAAAGTTGAAGCCCAAATGTTTCTTGGCTGGACTGTTGACTACTGGCCAGTAAGTGACTTAGTAGAATATGTAAATGGTATCAGTGAAGATGAAATTGATGCTGCTTACAAGGACTTAGCAAGTCGTTACGAAATGGTCCAAGGTGATAATACTAAGGAGCACTATGAACACTCAGTTCGTTACCAACTTCGTGAATACCTTGGTTTGAAGAAGTTTATGGATGAAAAAGGCTACACTGGATTTACCACCAACTTTGAAGACTTGCATGGCCTTGAAGAATTACCTGGGTTAGCTGCTCAATTATTGATGCGTGATGGCTACGGCTTTGGTGCTGAAGGTGATTGGAAGTCTGCCGGAATGGATCGCTTATTGAAGATTGCTGCTGATAATGTTGCTACTGCCTTTATGGAAGACTACACATTAGACCTTCGTCCAGGTCACCAAGCAATTCTTGGTTCACACATGCTTGAAGTTGACCCAACAATTGCTTCAGATAAGCCACGGGTTGAAGTTCACCCATTAGACATTGGTGGTAAAGATGACCCAGCACGGTTAGTATTTACTGGTCGTGAAGGTAAGGCTGTCGATGTTACCCTTTCATACTTCAACGATGGTTACAAGGTTATTGGTTACTCAGTTGATTGTCACAAGCCAGAAGCTGAAACGCCTCATCTTCCAGTTGCTAAGCAGTTATGGACACCAACTGTTGGCTTAAAGGAAGGTGCTGAACGCTGGATGCATGCTGGTGGTGGTCACCACACAATCTTGAGTTTCAGCTTGAAACCACAACAAATTAAAGATCTTTTCGGAATGTTAGATGTTAAAGTTGATTTTATTGAATAGTCAATTTTAATTAAAAATCCGCAAAATGGTTCTACTCGGCAAACCTCGAGACGAGTAGAACCATTTTTTATCAGGAGATGGAAAAATGAAAACTGAAAAAGAGAAAATGCTAGTAGGGGAAGTTTTTAACGTTTACGATCCCGAATTAGTTAAAGAGCGCCAATATGCCCGTCAATTAGTTGAGCGCTTCAATGCTCTTGGCGAGATGAATTCGACTGCAAGCAATACTGTGATTCGTCAATTGTTTGGACACGTTGGCGAAAAGTGTGAAGTTCATCCGCAATTCAAATGTGATTATGGTTATAACATTTATGTAGATGATGATTTTTTCGCTAATTATGATTGTGTCATGCTTGATGTAAGTCCAATTCGGATTGGAAAGCATTGTTTATTGGGACCGCGAGTGCAGATTTATACTGTTAATCATCCCTTGGACCCACGATTACGACGCAATGGAGCTTATGGACAAAGTAAGGATGTCACTATTGGGGATGATGCGTGGATTGGTGGTGGGGCAATTATTTGTCCAGGTGTAACTTTGGGTAATAATGTAATTGTTGGTGCTGGAAGTGTAGTGACAAAGTCGTTTGGTGATAATGTTGTTATTGCCGGTAATCCAGCACGAATCATTAAAAAGAATCCATATGTAGAATAATTGATTATTTCCCGGGTTATTTTTAACGCAAAAAGGGAACTAAGATATGGTCATGTGACGGCCGTTATCTTGGTTCCCTTTATCATGTGCGCCCGGCATGGGTATTAGCTAGGCGGTGAGAGTCCGCTATGGACCGTAGTAGTCGGAACCATGAGCTGAGGACAAGGGTGTCCACTGTGAGGTGGAATCTGAAGGAAGTCTAAG
>NZ_LN887310.1:0-40308 GCF_036621895.1 Limosilactobacillus reuteri subsp. porcinus | reverse complement strand
TGACGGGTGGTTATGATTTTAAAAATCAGAGTATGGTTTTATTGGTTCTCTTTTTGTAGAATGCGTTAATAATTACTCGCTTGAAGTAAAAAGTTAAATGGCGATAAATTAAATTTTAGAAGCTTAAGATAGATATCACTTAAAATAGCAATAAAATATAAATAATCGTTTCATTTTATTGCAAGTGCGCCCCTAATGTTAAAGGGGTTAGAAATGAGTTATTTGTAAATTAGCTTATCTTTTGATTAATAAAATTAGATAATGAAGTTAGGGAATTATGGATAATAAGAGAATAAAAATTGTATATATGTCGTTTTCTGGGAATGTACGGTCATTTACTCATCGGCTTCAAGAATACGCAACGCAACAACATCATTTGAATAATGAAAATCCTTTAGTCGATTTATTGGAGATTTCAGAGGAGACACTTCCGACTGAAAGCGATAGTAAATTTTTTGTTTTACTACCAACATATATGATTGGTGGAAGTAGATTTACGCCGACATTAACAGAGATTTTAACAACACCAATGCACGATTATTTGGAAAGCTATGACAATGTTAAATGTTGTGCGGGAATAATTGGCAGTGGGAACTTAACCTTAGGGAAGATGTATGTAATAACTGCCAAGACATACGCTAAAAAATATGGTTTGCCTTTATTGGACGCATTTGAATCTCGTGGCACCACCTGGGACATAGAACGCGTTTATAAAATATTAACTGATAAAGTAAATGAGAATTCATTAATGTAGTTAGATTAAAGTCAACTACCATTCATAAACAAAAAGGGATTGTGACATAAGTTAAGTTACTTTCATAAAAAGCAAATACGCAGTACAACAATGGCCTCCAACGTCCGGCAAAAAAGTCAAACATTGGAGGCCTATTGTTGCTTGCGAGGTCTCCCAGAGGCTAGCTTCGCGTCGAAAAACGAAGTAACAAGTGACTTCTGTCTCGCTTCCTTTTGTTTCTTCTTGCGTCTTCTTTTCATTTTAAAGCAACATAAGGTAAAATAGCTAATAGGAATAAGTCTAAAGGAGCGTTTAATGTGCAAACATATCAGTTAATTGCTACTGCTGCTGCAGGTATTGAAGCATTAGTAGGAAAAGAACTAAGAGATCTTGGCTATGAAGTCAAAGTAGAAAATGGTCGGGTGCGTTTTCAAGGGACAATGAAGGATGTAATTCGGACTAATCTCTGGCTACGGACCGCAGACCGAGTAAAAATTGTTGTTGGTGAATTCGATGCTCGGTCTTTTGAAGAATTGTTTGATCGTACTGAAAACATTGCATGGGAAGATTTGTTACCAATTGACGCGAATTTCCCAGTGGAAGGAAAAAGTCATAACTCACAATTGCATAATGTGCCAAGTGTTCAAGCAATCACTAAAAAGGCGATTGTTCAACGCCTCAGTAATGCATACCACCGTCGGACTCGCTTAGCCGAAACTGGTGCCACTTACCCGTTAGAAGTAGCGATTAATAAAGACCATGTTCTTCTTACGTTAGATACTAGTGGAGAAGGGCTTTTTAAGCGTGGATATCGTAAAAATAAAGGTGGAGCACCGTTGAAGGAAAATATGGCAGCCGCCTTGGTGATGCTGGCTTACTGGTTCCCAGATAATCCATTTGTCGATCCTGTATGTGGTTCGGGAACGATTCCAATCGAAGCCGCATTATACGGTCATAATATTGCGCCGGGCATCAACCGTTCATTTATTAGTGAACAATGGGTTAACTTAGTTCCAGATGGTTTATCTGATGAAGTTCGGGATGAAGCCGATTCCTTAGCAAATTATGATATCGAATTAGATATCCACGGATATGATATTGATCAGAATATGATTGATATTGCTCAAGAAAATTCTCGTGCGGCAGGATTAACTCACGATATTACGTTTAAGCAATTAGCCGTAAAAGACTGGCAAACAAGCGAAGTTAATGGAGTTATCGTTGCTAATCCGCCATATGGTGAACGGTTAAGTGATAAGGAATCAGTTCATGAACTTTACCGGCAGATGGGTGAGTTATATCGTCCATTAACCACATGGAGTAAATATATTTTGACGGCTGATATGGAATTTGAAAAGTATTATGGCGCACCCGCTACCAAGCGTCGTAAACTTTATAATGGTGCTTTACGAACAGATCTCTACCAATATTGGGGCAAAAAAGATCGCTCCAAGATCAAATCCCTTAAATAGCAAGGGTTCCAAGCGATTCGAAAGATCGAAAATAGGTGCTAGGGGGGCAAATTTTCCCAATAATAAAAGCCTTAGTAGGAGTTACATTGTAACGACCGCTAAGGCTTTTTCTCTGTTTGGTGGCTGATAGAACACGTGGATGATATAATTAAAACGATATGATGTTTTCTAAAATCACTCTATTTTATGGAGGGCCTGATTTGCTAAATTATGTGCTCCGCGATTATGGCTTTCAGGAATCCACTGGGTAACAACTGTTGGAAAGTGTTGGAGAAGAGGATTTAATGCTGCTAATTCTTTTTGGTAATGTTTTGTATAATTTTTGCCGATTGCGTCACTTAAGATACGGCTATCAGTATAAAATAGGATTGTTTCATTATTGCTAAAGTGATCAATTAAATATTTAAATCCAAAGTGAGCTGCAGCGAATTCGCCATGGTGGTTATCCATGCTTTCCTTATCTACTGGGATTGCAAGCTGAATTTGCTTATGATTGGCAATTATTATTATTCCCAAACCAGTAGGGCCCGGGTTTCCTTTTGTTGCAGCATCTGTAAAGATTTTGATCATAAAACTACCTCTTTTCTGAAAGGATGACATTTATAATTATGGAAGAAGAAACTCGTTATTTTTACCAACCAGACCTTACGGGGACAATTATTAGCTGGTGTTGGACTTTTCTCTTCTTTATTGCCGGTCTCGTAATTTGGCTTGAAATTACTCATTTTCAGTGGCTCAGCGCGCTCTTTTTTGCAGTTTTTGTAATCCTTACCTTATTAGAATGGCGGCGACGAACCGTAGTAATTACTCCGACTAAAATGGTGTTTAATCGCTTGTTACAAAAACAGTACCTCGTTATCCCAATCTCTGATATTCGTCAGCCAGAGTTTACCAAGCATACGGTGACAATTACTGTGAATGGAGAGGTAATGAGTTTTACCTTTACTACCAAAGCAATTGCACGTTTGAAATTGGCATTGAAACAACAGGGGGTTCAATAATTGTTACTGGGGATCGCTATTGTAATTATTTTAATTTTAACAATTTGTGACCAATTATTAAAATCTTGGGTTGCTTCTTCAATTGTTCTTGGTGGTAGTAAGCAGTTAATTCCTGGTATTATTGAGTTAACTAATTTACGAAATTCAGGGGCTGCTTGGAGCATTTTTGAAGGGCAACAAACTTTTTTTACCATTATAACTATTATTGCGATTATTGTAATTGGTTACTTTATCTGGCAGTACCGTAAAAATATTCCTATGCTAATTGGCTTATCATTGATTATGGCAGGAACAATTGGCAACTTTATCGATCGGTTAAGACAAGGGTATGTTGTGGATATGTTTGAAACAACATTTATTAATTTCCCAATTTTTAACATTGCGGATATGTGCTTAACAATTGGCGTAATCTGGCTAATAATTTGCATCTTAAAGGAGAAAGACTAACAAATGTCTGAAGAATTAGAATTAACAATTGATGGTGAGATGGTGGGAAGGATTGATAAGCAGCTTGGTCATCACTTTGATCAATTTTCCCGATCACAAATTCAACATTGGATAGAAGATGGTCACGTCCTTGTTAATGGCGAACAAGTAAAGCCTAAATATAAATTGCTTGTAGGTGACCACGTCCAAATAATTCCAGAAGAACCACAAAAAATTGATTTAACACCTGAGGATATTCCTCTTGATATTGTATATGAAGATGATGATGTTATTGTCGTTAATAAACCGCAGGGGATGGTGGTTCATCCTGCACCAGGTCATCCAAACCATACGCTTGTAAATGCTCTTTTATATCATTCACCACTATCAACTATTAACGGAGAATTTCGGCCAGGGATCGTTCATCGGATTGATAAGGATACCTCAGGACTATTGATGGTAGCCAAAAATGATATGGCGCACCGTTCTTTGACAGCTCAATTAAAAGCAAAAACTAATAAACGAGAATATGTTGCGCTTGTGCATGGAGTTATAAAAGAAGATAAAGGAACAATTGATGCTCCATTAGGTCGCTCGTTAAAGGACCGCAAGAAGCAGGCAGTTGTAGTTGATGGACGTCATGCGGTAACTCATTTTAATGTGTTAGAACGGTTTAAGAATTACACATTAGTTGCCTGCCAGTTAGAAACAGGACGGACTCACCAGATTCGCGTTCATATGAAATATATTGGTCACCCGCTGGCGGGAGATCCGTTGTATGGACCGCGAAAAACGCTTACTGGCAACGGCCAATATTTACATGCTCGTTTGTTGGGCTTTAAACACCCCCGAACAGGTAAAGAAATGGTTTTTACGGCTCCATTACCAGCCTATTTCACAAAAATGCTTGAATATTTACGTAAGACAGACCAATAAAATTATTGTGTTTAATTCAGAGAACGTTCATAATAATATTGATCAATTATTAACAAAGTTTTAGGAGAGTGGGACAGTGACAGCACGATACCTAATATTTGAAGATGGCTCAATTTTCGCTGGCGAAGGTTTTGGTTCACCAGCTGTTACTTTTGGTGAAGTTGTTTTTAACACTGGTATGACTGGTTACCAAGAAATCATCACTAATCAGGTTTATAATAACCAAATTGTCGTTTTTACCCAGCCGAATATCGGGAGTTACGGCATTCAACGTAATATTTATGAATCCATTGTACCGACAATTAAAGGAATTATTGTTCGTTCCCTTGCCGATGCTGGCACCGATGATAATGGACGACAATTGACACTTGATAAATACCTTCAACAAATGAATATTCCTGGAATCGCTAATATTGATACGCGAGCAGTAGTTCATAAGTTAAGAAAAGCTGAAAAGCCATTAAAAGGAAGTATTGTTCCAGTTCCAGATGATCACGCTTTTGACCAACTTCATGCGACAGTTTTAACGAACCAGCAAGTTGCTCAAGTCTCTACTCCTAAGCCATATCCTAATCCTGGAACCGGGCTAAGTGTTGTTGTGATTGACTTTGGATTAAAGAACGGAATATTACGGGAATTGAGTCGACGAAAATGCAATATTACTGTCTTACCATATACTGCAACGGCTGAAGAAATATTACGGTTAGATCCTGATGGGGTTGTACTTTCAAGTGGACCGGGAAACCCAAATAATGTTCGTAGGTCGGTCCTGGAAATGATTCGTACTGTCCAGACCAAAGTACCGATGTTTGCTATTGGACTAGGTCATGAATTATTCGGAATCGCCAATGGAGCAAATGTCCAGCAAATTCCGGTCGAACACCATGGGATGAATCACCCAATTCATGAAATTATTACTGACCACATTGTCTATGCGACTCAAGCAGAAGGATACTTGATTGATCGTAATTCGGTTGACCGCTCCCAGCTTTTTATTACATACGTTGACATGCTTGATAATAGTGTTCAAGGGCTTCGTCATCGTCGCTATCCAGCTTTTTCAGTTCAATTCTTTCCCGATGGTGCACCGGGGCCTGATGAAACTGATGGCTTGTTTGATGAGTTCGTTGATACAATGAATAGGAGGGGGGATCGTCATTGATGGAAAAGTTGAAATCTGTATTGATTATTGGAGCAGGAGCCAACGATGTTCAACATGGTGATGAGCTCGACTCTGCTATTTACCAGGTCTCACGCGTTTTTAAGCAAATGAAGATAAAAACAATCTTGGCAGATGATAACCCATTTTCAGTAAGCTTAGAAAATGTTGACCACGGTTGTATTGTCCCACTAAAAGTCGAAAGCCTAATGGATATTATTAATAAATTTCATCCTGATGCAATCTTACCTACACTGGGAAATCGTCGGGCTTTTGAACTTACCCAAGAATTACTAGAAAAAGGGATTATTCGTAAAGAAAATATTCAATTGCTAGGAGTCCCTGAAGCAACTATTCGTCAAATTAATAGTGCGGTTTTACTTGAACGAACCCTTCGTCAAATGGAAGCACCTGTTAAAAAAATCGTAACGGTTAATAATTATCAGGATGCTTTGGATGAGGCAACTAAACTAGGATATCCAGTTATTATCCGGTCGGTATTACCTAAGAGTAGCAGTACGCGTAAAATCGTGCATGATCGAAGTGAATTGGCAGATGCGGTAAAGGCTTGCTTGAGCCAGTCGCGTGCGGAACAGGTAGTAGTTCAGCAAAGTCTTGCTGGCTATAAGGAAATTGAAGTCGTCGTTCAACGTGATAGTTCTGGAACGATGATGTTGTTGTCAATGATTGAGGATATGGACCCAATTGGTATCCATGCTGGTGATTCGATTGCTTTCAATCCTGTCCAAACACTTCGCGATCGGCAGATTCAGGATATTCGGGATACGGCTTTTGCTATTACTCGCAAATTAAGAATTGTTGGTACAAACCATATTCAGTTTGCCCTGGATACAAATAGTGATCGTTTTTATGTCATTAAGAGCAGTCCATACTTTGATCGAATTACAGCGTTTGTGTCGCAGTCAACTGGTTACCCAATTGCTCAAGTAACAGCACAATTATATGCGGGAAAGCATCTGCGGGACATTGATCTTGGCGAAAATTATGTTCATCATGCGGCTCTTATTGAACCAACGATGGATCATATTGCTGCACGGGTTCCAATATGGGGATTCAACGATTTACCAAAAGCTAGTCGTTTACTTGGAACAGAAAAGCGGTCGGTGGGGACGGTTTTTGGTATCGGCCGAAGCACTATTGAAGCACTTTTCAAAGCTATTGAATCCCGTTATCACGAGCCAGCTGACTTTCATCTTGCCGCTCAAAAGCAATTGACTGATGACCAATTAATCGCCAAAATTGTCCACCCAGAAGCAGGACGACTTTTTGTATTAATTGAAGCAATGCAGAGAGGATATTCAGTTAACGAATTAGCAGAGATGACAAAGATTGACCCATTTTATTTTGAACAGATTAATAAAATGCGGTTGTTAATTCGGGAAATTGCTGAGCATCCAAATAAAGAACCGGTTTTACAAAAAGCAAAGAGTTACGGATTAAGCAATCAGCTTATTGCAAGACTATGGAAAACTACCTCTGAGCAAGTTTATCAGATGAGTTTAGACCATCAATTGTTGACAAAGTACAAGGAAATCGAACCATCGGCCGGGGAGTTTGATCAACATACTAATAGTTTTTATTCTGCTTATGAAGAAGAAAATGAAATTAGCCGAACTTCCCAACCAAGTGCCCTTGTAATTGGAACGGGGGGACTACGTTTAGGATTAAGTAATTCTGGTGATTACTTTGTTGCTATGATGTTAAAAGAGCTTCATAATGAGGGCTTTAATAACGTCATTGTAAATTCGAATCCTAGTTCAGTTACGTTTAATCCAGAGTTAGCTGAAAAGCGCTATGTTGAGCCAGTAACGATTGAAAATATTTTGCAGATATTACGGATAGAGCAACCCCAGTATTTGTTTATTCCTGCTAGTTATAGTAAATTATTGAAATCATTGCAAAATTATGACTTGGATGTAAAAATCATCGTAATTCCAGATGAATTGCCAACTACTGCTGCTAGTAGCGATAGGCAACGTTACTCCTTCAATTATGTCTATGATGGTAATTATGCTTATCCATTAGGAACAATGACTGATCTTTTTTCACCAATTGCGTTAAACTATCAATCCACCGCTTTACGCTACCCGGCTGATCTTCCTTCGTCAACTTACCAAAATCTCAATGACCAGGCTAGTGTTGCTGTGTTAAAGCTGGAACAGCCAGGATTATACCAAGTGATTTTTGAAGAGAATGATGGTGAATTTAATTTAATTAAAGTTCAACCATTATCATTGCCAGAAGTAGCCTTTTTGTCAAAAGCACTTCATATTAGCTTACCAGGAATTTTTACTCAATTATTCACTGGTAAATTCGATAAAATGCTGGAGCCCAAACCGGTATCAGGGATTGTTAACTATCGTGCAACCTTCCCATTTAAGGCGTTGCGAGTCAAAGGTGGAATCCCTGCCCGCAACCGAGTTATTGGTGCTCAGATGCAATTTTTAGGAGAATAATTTAGAGATATAAAAAAGAAGTGGAAAATAACCTCCTCGACAAGGCGGTTGGCTAAGCTAGGACGATGATTAGCACGGCACGGGCTGATTATCGTCCGTGCTTAGACTCAAGCCTTGTGGCGACGCGAAGCTAGTTCCACATTATCTTTCTATTGTTCGTAAAAGCAGTTGAGGCTGGGAGAAAACAAAAGTTTTTTCCCAGCCTCTTTTTAGTTAGAAAGCTTATGTGGTGTTACATAAAGTGTTTTCTGACCTGTAAAAATAACAAATCCAGGTTTAGCTCCGTTTGGCTTATGAAGTCGCTTGACAGGGAGATAATCAACGGGCACGTTATCGGAATCGCGACCTTTAGAGAAGTATGCTGCTAACTGTGCAGCTTCTAGAATCGTATCTTCAGATGGGTTTGTTGAGCGGATTACCACGTGGGAACCTGGGATATCTTTAACATGTAACCAAATTTCATTTTTATTAGCAATTTTAAAGCTAAGACGATCATTTTGTAGGTTATTTTTACCTACTAAAACTGTAGTGCCATCACTAGTATGAAACTCTTCTGGGGCACTTACCTTAACTTTTCGTTGCTTTTTCCCACTTTTCTTCTTTTTAATATAACCTTGCTCTTGTAATTCTAGTTTAATCTCTTGAATATCAGCAGGAGCAGCTAATTTAATCTGATTTTCAATGTTTTCAAAGTATTTGATTTCATCATTTGTCAGTTTTAGCTGTTCCTTTACATATTCGACAGAGGTTTTAAGCTTATTATACTTAGTGAAGTACTTTTGGGCGTTACGCGATGGTGATAATTCTGGAGCAAGCTTGATTTTCAGTGGCTTATTATCATCATAAAAGTTAGGAAGTTCGATTTCTTTCATTCCTGGAGTTAATTTACTAAGATAGGTAGTAAGGATCTCACCACAAATTCGGTACTGATCTGCAGTTGCTGCATCTTGTAATTGTTGTTGCAGTTTTTTTACTTTTCGCCGATCTTTTTTTAGCTCATTCTTCAATACCTTTAACACTTGCCCAGCTAATTCTTTGGAACGATCTTGCTCTGCTTTATTAGCATAAAAGGCATCGAGAAGGGCAGAGAGGGAGTCGAAATGTTGCAACTCACCATCAATATTTAATGGAGGGAACACAGCAAATTGAGACTTTCCATTAGAGTGGGTGATTAATACTGGCTCTGGATTTTCAAAGTGCTTAAGAAAGTGCTGATAGGTAGCTGGTAAATTATCACTTTGCAGTAATTCTGCAACTAATTCCCGTGCGGAGTCTTTGCCAAATCCTTGATAATGCTCCTGTAACTGATGACTTAATTCTACTGTGTCATCGGTTTGTCTTACAAGATCAGAGTAGACTTGGTTTGGCAAGTAAGGGTTAACTTTATCTTGCTTTGGTGGCATGACAAAGGTAGCACCAGGTAATAACAGGCGAACCCGATTTTGATCTGAGCCAACATGCTTAATGGTGTCAATGATTTTACCCGTCTTGAGATTAACGAGTGAAATATTACTATGCCGGGCCATAATCTCACTCACAAGAACTAATTGTTGACTATCTCCTAATTCATCACGAGTGTCAAAGGTAATTTTGATAATTCGATCATTATCAACTTGTTCAATTTTATTGACGATTGCACCTTCAAGGTATTTCCGCATTGTCATTGTAAAATTAGTTGGAACCGCTGGATTTTTGTATGGGATCTCAGTAATTTGGATTCGTGGGTATGTTGGATTAGCAGAAATGAGTAATGGGTAGTTGTGCCGGTGAGCACGGATCGTAATGATTAATTCTGCAGGGTAAGGTTGACTAACTTTGGCTACCCGACCAGTAGTTAATTTTTGATCTAGCTCATGGACAATTGCATGAGTAAACAAGCCGTCAAAAGACATTAGTGTAGCCTCCTAAATATTATAATTACAAACGAAAATAGCACTATTAATTATACAGTTTTACATCATTAATGAAAAGTAATGTTACTTTAGTGGACATATTTTTGGTTGGTTTAGGGCCGTCAATGTGGTATGCTTTTTGTATTATGTGGGTGAAATCCGCGTAAAAACGCAATTATTTTTAATTATACAAATTTAGAACATGGAGTTGATAAGATGAAAATTGCTGTTGTTACTGACAGCACTGCCTACCTTTCTCCTGAAGAGGCGGCGGCTAATAATATTCATGTTGTCCCAATCCCAGTGACATTGGATGGTCAAACATACCGTGAAGGTGTTGATATTTCCACCAGTGATTTTTATGAAAAGATGGCAAATTCAAGCTCTTTTCCAACGACTTCCCAAACGCCAATCGGCCAATTGATGGAAGTCTACCAAGGATTAGCTGATGATGGGTATGATGCTGTGATTAGCATTCATTTAACACGGGCTATTACAGGATATTTGGATACTGTTGAGCAACTTGCTGAACAGATGAAAGATACAATCAAGATCGTGCCAATCGATTCCCACTTAACAGTTAAAATGATGGGATACTTAGCCTTAGAAGCAGCTAAATTAGCTAGTGAAGGCGATGATTTAGATGACATTGTTAAAAAGGTAAAAGAATATCGTGATACCTTTAATAATGTATTTGTGGTAGATGACTTGCAAAACCTTGTTCGTGGTGGTCGTTTATCAAACGCCTCTGCATTTGTAGGATCAATTTTGAAAATCAAACCCCTCTTGACTATGCATACTCCAACGCATGCCATTGAAGCGTTTGAAAAGGTGCGGTCAATGAAAAAAGCTAAACTCCGCTGTGAACAAATCTTTGATGAGGATATTGCCAAACTTGACTATCCAGTTAAAGCAATGGTTATTCATGCCAATGTTCCAGAAGAAGGTCAAAAGTGGCTTGATAAACTTCAAGCAGATCATCCTGATATTTCGTTTGAGTTGAGTTACTTTGGTCCGGTAATTGGCTCCCACTTAGGACAAGGGGCCCTGGCCTTAGCGTGGATGCAAGACACAGCAAAGAAGCCGTTAGCATGAAAAAACAAACTTTAATTAAAGCCCTTTTGGCAATTGCGGCGGGTATTTTGATGATATTAATATCATTTACTGGCTTTCAAACTATTTTACCGACCGGTGAGGCGTTTATGCCTTTAGCTGGCGTGATTGCAGTGGGGATAGCAGTTGCATTAGGAATTAATATTGCATTTATCGTGACACTGGTTAGTGCCATAATTATGATTGTCTTAGGAACTGCCGACTGGGTAATATTAGTCGATTTTATTGTTATTTTGATTGTGGTTGGCTTGATTTTACGCAAACAGGTTCCATTATCTATTGATCTCAATCATTCACAATTATTATGGCTTGCTATTTTTACCGGTTTAGTTCAATTATTCTTTATCTCAATCTTTTATGGGCTAATTGGATTAGTCCTAACTGGGACGCCAACAGGTGGATTAACATTTGTTCAATTGATTATTCCTAATGCATTACTGACAGGATTATTGTATGGCTTCCTAGTAGCGCCGATCTCATTAATTTGTCGGTGGATAGCGCGAAAAGCGTTGCATATTGATAATAATCATCATAATGATTCAGGTAACTCTGCAGGCGATAAGCAGGGCGGTTCGATTATTGTCGACTTAAGAAGTGCTAAAAATAAAAAAGATGATAAGTAAACAAAAATGCCATGGAAAAAACATTCGTGTTTCTTCCATGGCATTTACTATTTCCATAAATAATTTACATCTTTGCGTCCCATTCGGCATGAAACTCGTCAAGAAAATCGAGCATTACTTGTTGACGGTGATTTGCAATTTTTTTGGCAGTTTCAGTGTTCATCATGTCTTTTAGGTGTAAGAGCTTTTCATCAAAGTGATTAATGATAGTTTCATTTGCTAAATTACGATATTCTTCCCGGGACATATTATGACGAGGCTTAATAGCCGGATCGTATATTTTTTCACGATGACCACCTCCATAATAGATTGCCCGGGTAATGCCAATTGCGCCGATTGCATCTAACCAGTCGGCATCACGTACTATTTGTCCAATGATGGAGAGTTTGACTTCCTCTTTATCTAATGTATGGGCGAAAGAAATATTATTGATGACATCCATAATTATTTTGACTTGTTCATCACTAAAGTCATTTTGCTTTAAGTAATCAACTAATTCTTGTTTAGCTGCTTCAACGTTGTCAACTAATTTCTCATCAATTGTATCGTGAAGGTAGGCCGCCACAATCGGCAAAAATGGGTCAACGTTTTCGCCCATAGCTAACCGTTTACTCATTTTTACTACGCGGTTAATATGGTCCATCCCATGACCAGTCTTGTCCTGACCTAATTTTTGAATGGTGTACTCTTTAATGGCAGTTAATTGTTCCGCTTGTTTCATCATAAAACCTCTATTCTTGATTGGTTCTTTAATTATTAAATACTGAATCGCAATCCACGTCAACGTTTTGTAAAATAAGATGTGAGGAGTGGAATGAAATGAACTTATTATTTTCAATTAACGACAAGTTTGTTACGCAATTAGCAACCGTTTTATTATCAATTAAGCTAAATACGCAAGCACAAGAATTTAACGTATATGTCTTACAAAAGGACAAATTGAAACGGACTGATGACTTGGAAAGAGTTTGTAAGCAATTAGGAATGAACTATTTTCCAATCAAAGTTAATGATCAATTATTTAGCAAAGCACCAGTTACAGACCGCTACCCAACAACAATATATTATCGTTTACTAGCACACCGTCTTTTACCTCAAAATTTGCATAAGATTTTGTATTTAGATGCTGATGTATTGGGTATTAATGATCTTTCAAGTCTGTATGAGACTTCATTAGATGGATACCTATATGCTTCTGCCATCCATACAAACCTGACGAATACGACAGAGGTTATTAATAAGATTCGTCTGCAAAACTTTGATGCTGACGGGTATTATAATTCTGGCGTTCTCTTGATGAATCTTGATACTATCCGTAAAAAAGTAAAGGATACGGACATTTTTAACTACATCCGTACCCATACACTTTTACTCCCTGATCAAGACGTCTTGAATGCCTTATATGGACGTTATATTAAGTCTGTCCCTGATCAGTTATATAATTTTGATACTCGTAAAGGCGGTATTTACGAAACGATTTCCTTTGGTGAATGGACAACCGATTGGGTAATGCGTAATACCGTGATTCTCCATTATTGCGGGCGTGACAAGCCATGGCTACCAACTAAAAATAGTGGACGTTACACTGCTTTATACAAAAACTACTTTCAAATGACTAATAAGCTTATTAGTACAACATTATTACTTTCCCCAGAAGAAGTTAATTAAGATTTTATTGACTTGGGGGTTGTGATGAAGCAATTCATGTTTAGCGTTTGGCCCCGTAATCTTAACTTCGCGGTATGAACGTGCGCGGTTATTAATGAGGTATTTGAGCGAAAGACAGGAAGCGTTTGAAACTTGGCTATCGTTGCCATCTTTTAAGTCACCGTAAATATTCAATAATTTAATTTGTCGTGGGTAACGGTGACGTAACGGGAGTAGCTTTTGATAGGAATCATTCATTGCGGAAGGTTTTCCCGTCTTTTTATTCACTGTTAGATTAGCAGGTTCATTCCAGCCGATTGCACCATCAAAAGTTCCAGCCATCGCAACTTGTTTTTGAATTTGCGGAAGGTTATGGTTACCGGCATTAGCAAGGAGAAAATACATAACTGCCATGTTTCCCATGGAGTGTGCTTCAATATTTACCTTTTTAAAATGATATTTAGCTTGCAGTTCTTCAAGGACGTTCTTAACCCATTGACCTTGTAATTCATAATTTGTGCTATGGTTATCATTAAAATTGACCATCACGAGCGGATTGACAGCGTTATGAGAGATATCTCCTTTAAGAGTAACGGTTCCATCGCCAGCAACATCTGCGGTGATAACTGTTTTTGATACACCTGCTTTCACAAATCCGTTTACCATATATTCCTCTGCATGAGCACCGCTTCCGTAACCATGGAAAAAGAGAGTGGGGGTAGTAGAATGAATATATTTATTGGAAAGGTCTGCGTGAATTGGCTTTGCTGCTAGTCCATAAATAATTGTTAGAAAAAGTGCAGTAAATATTGTTAAAGTAAATTTAATAAATTTGGTCATATAAAAACCTTCTTTTTCTTTTTAGTGCTATCATAGCATATTGAAGGGGTAACTTTTAATAGTTAACGGTTGTATTTAAAACGTAAAGTATGTTACAGTATTAGGGTTGTTTAACGAATAACACATCTAATTAATGTAATGAGAAGGGAAGGTAATACGATGCAAATCAAACAAGCCAAAATGGGTGATTTAAATCAAATTATGGAAATTCTGCGAGATGGTCGGAACCAATTAGCCGAACAAGGGATCGATCAATGGCAAGGAGATTACCCGAACGAAGAACATATCAAAGAAGATATTGAAAAAGGATTTGCATACCTTGTACAATCACAAGATGATGAAACTGTTGGTGCATTATCAATTGTTGAAGCACCAGATCACTCATATGATGAACTTAACGGTGATTGGTTAATTGACACTGATCGTTATGTTGTTATTCACCGTGTGGCAATTCACTCCAATCATGCTGGAAAAGGATATGCCTCAGCATTATTCACTAGTGTAATTGATTACATTAAGAATAATCGGAAGGATATTAAGACTATTCGGATCGATACTCATGAAGACAACAAGATCATGCAACACTTGATCGACAAAAATGGCTTTACTAAAGTTGGTGAACTTCACGGGGTTTACCGTCCAGAAGAAAATTCATATGTTTACGCCTTATTAACAGGTAATTAAACACTAAAATAGCGGGAGACTAGGGATTCCTAATCTCTCGCTATTCTTTTAAAATTAATTTTTGAAACTATGAATTGGGGCGGGAATAAGTCCACCACGGTTAATCATCGCGGTACTTGCGGCTTTATTGACTGCCATTACAGGGGCATATCCTAATAGACCACCGAATTCAACTGTATCACCAACTTTTTTGCCGGGTGCGAGAATCACGCGGACAGCAGTGGTTTTATTATTAATCATCCCAATCGCCGCTTCATCAGCAATCATTGCGCTAATGGTTTCTTTTGGCGTGTCACCTGGAATTGCAATCATATCAAGACCAACGGAACAAACTGCAGTCATTGCTTCTAATTTAGAGATATTTAGCGTTCCAGCGTTAACTGCCTTAATCATGCCAGCATCTTCAGAGACGGGGATGAATGCGCCTGATAAACCACCAACATGACTGCAGGCCATAATGCCACCTTTTTTCACGGCATCGTTTAACATGGCTAGAGCAGCGGTGGTTCCATGAGTTCCAACCTGAGCTACGCCAATTTCCTCTAAAACTTCGGCAACAGAATCACCAGCGGCAGCAGTTGGTGCGAGAGAAAGGTCCACGATCCCAAATTGAACACCCAGTCTTTCCGCTCCAACAGTTCCTACTAATTAACCCATTCGTGTAACCTTAAAGGCAGTTTTCTTGATCGTTTCAGCAACGACGTCCATTGATTCACCTTTAACTTTTTCTAGAGCGGTTTTGATAACTCCAGGCCCTGAAACACCAACATTTATTACTACATCTGGTTCACCAACACCATGAAATCCTCCCGCCATGAAGGGGTTATCTTCAACAGCATTACAAAAGATAACTAGTTTAGCATTTGTCATCATATCAAGCTTTGAACCAGCGACGACTACTTCACCCATTTGTGCAACGGCATCCATATTGATCCCGCTACGAGTAGAGCCAACATTTACTGATGCACAAACAAAATCAGTTTCTGCCAATGCTTCAGGGAGGGAAGCGATTAACGTGCGGTCACCAGTTTGGTATCCCTTTTGAACAAGGGCACTGTACCCACCGATAAAATCAATCCCTAATGTTTTGGCAGCTTTGTCTAAGGTTTTAGCATATTTAACATAGTCATGGTCTTGAGAAGTAGCGGCAATAAGAGAAATAGGAGTAACAGTTACTCGCTTGTTGGCAATCGGAATCCCATATTCGGCTTCAATTTGTTGGCCGACTTTAACAAGGTCTTTTGCGTTTGTCGTAATTTTGTCATAGATCTTCTGACATGCAACCGTACTATCACTATCGATACAATCAAGCAAAGAAATTCCCATCGTGATTGTCCGCGCATCGAGGTTTTCATTAGAAATCATGTGGCTGGTTTCATAAATTTGTTGTGAATTCATTAAGGGGTATTCCTCCTGTATATCTTAAAGATTATGCATGGCATCGTAAATTTTGGCATTTCTAAGGTTAATTTCAACGCCAATTTTTTTACCGAGTTCTGTAAACTCATTGGTTAACTGATAACTATCAAGATTTTCAGGAATCATTATAGACATCATCATTACGAAATTGCCGTCCATAATTGTTTGAGAAACATCTAGAATATTAATTTGTTTTTGGGCAAGAAGGGCACTTACCTTAGCAATAATTCCAACTTGATCTTCACCCAGAACAGACACAACAGCTCTCATTAAAGAATCCTCTCTTTCTTTTAATGATTTTAATTGTAGTATAATAATATGAACATTCCTAGGAAATTTTAGCTAATAAAAAAAGGCATCACTCGTTTAGAGGTGCCCTTTATGGTAAAAGATATGAAATTGGTTGGATCAAAATGCGCCTGGCTTACCAATATAGTCATCTACACCGTCAGGATTTCCTGACCATTTGAACTTATCGTACCAGATAGAATGTGATTCTTGATCTAACTTGTCGATTTGTTCCATTTCGTCTGGCGAGAGGGTAAAGTCAAAAATTTCGGCGTTTTCCTGCATACGTTGAGGATGAGTAGTCTTAGTAAGAACAATAAAGTCTTGCTGAATTTCCCAGCGAAGAATAACTTGAGCAGGACTCTTTTGGTGCTCGTCTGCGATTTGCTTAATAACATCATTGGAAAGAAGACGACCATTTCCTAGTGGCGACCAGGCTTCAAGCTGAATATCATTTTCTCGACAAAACTTTACAATCTTAGGTTGATGAATCAGGGGATTGAATTCAATTTGATTAATTGCTGGTTTAATTTTGGCGTGATCGAGCAAATCAGTCCTTCGTTCAACGTTAAAATTGCAAATGCCAATTGATTTTGCTTGACCATCAGCATAAATATCTTCAAGTGCCCGCCAACTCTCATTATATTTATCGTTAACTGGCCAGTGAAGAAGAAGGTCGACATAATCAGTTTGAAGCCTCTTAAGTTGGGCTTTTACTGCTTGCCGAAGCTTATCATAATCTCCTTGATCACCATTGAAAATTTTAGTGGTAAGAAAGATGCTATCACGTTCACGGCCAGTAGCCTTGAGACCATCTTGAATTCCTTGACCAACAGCAGCTTCGTTACCATAAGTGAGGCTTTCCAGACCCCTAAGCCAAGTTGGGGGATAAGGTGACCGTTGTTTAATTTTATCTTTGGTTGTAGATTTTGATTCATTTTAATTAAATTCTCCTTTCTAAATCAGTTATAACATTAAATACTTTAGGATTCTTGAATTTGCTCGTTAACAAACTGAAGAAACTTTTCGATTGCTGGAGATAAGATGGTATTTTTACGCCAGGCAAGGACATCCCCTGTCGATTTGTTAGGCACAAGGGGAACAAAAACAAGGTCAGGATCATGAAAGTTATTATAGACGCCTTTAATTGTCAGACCATAGTAATTACTATTTCTTAAAAGGGAAACGGTATTTCCAGGTAAATTGGTTGTTGCACGGATATTTAAACGCGTTTGATCTAATTTTAAGATATCACTAACTTCATCGCGAACAATACTACGGTGGGGAAGAATTAGGGGAATTTTATAAAGATCTTCTTTGGTAATAGTAGAATACTTGGCAAGTGGGGCCGATTTTTTCATTAGTACTCCCCATTCTTCACGGACCGGCAATTCGAGAAAGTTATATTTAGTAGCTTCAACGGGTTCAAGAAGGCATACAAGATCATTGAGTCCTTCATCTAGTTGTCGCCGAAGAACATCGCCATCCCCATCAGATAAATTAAAGATTACGTTTGGGTAGAGCTTTTGAAATTCAAAAATTAGTTTCGTTATATAAGGAGAGACACTCGAAACTGCTGAGCCGAGATTGATTTCTCCCGTTAATGCCTCTTCTTGTTGATGAAGGTCATTTTCAGTTTGATCCAAGAGTTGTAACATGGTCGTTGCTCGCTGTTGAAATAGGATTCCAGCTTTTGTGAGTTGAAGGCGCCGATTTTCTCGGTTAAACAACTTTATGTCTAATTCGGTTTCTAGGTCCATGATTTGCCGGGAAAGGGTAGGTTGGGTAATATGTAATTGTTCCGCAGCTTTAGTGATATTATTAGTTTGCGCAACCGTTAAAAAGTATTTTAATACACGTGTATCCATATAGTATCCCTCATTTTTATTTATATTAAGGAGTTATTAATAATGGCAAAGCAAGCATTGATTTTATATTATTCGCAATTCGGAAATACTGCTAGACTCGCTAGTAAGATTCATGAAGCAACTGGTGCCGATATTGTCAGGATTAAGGTTCCTGATGATACTTTCCCACTGGATATGGAAGAAACCGGAAAAATTTATCAGCAACAACTTAAGACGCATGACTTCCCTAAACTAGTGACTACCTTACCTGACTTATCGTATTATGACTTGATCTTAGTTGGTGGACCAGTCTGGAATGAGGAAGTTGCCTCACCGATTATTGCTTTGCTTCAACAGCTTCAAGAATTCACTGGTAAGATTGCGCCATTTAGTACAGGTTGGAGTGACACTGGTGATTATCAAGAGGACTTTATCAACAATGCTGGTAAGCTAAATGTCACGTCTGGCTACCATATTCTTACTCATGGTAGTCCAGCTTTCAATGAAAAGTCATTATTTTCATGGCTGCGAAAATTATAATTCATTTTTTGAATAACTCACCATTTATAATAAGCTTTTTACATTCTTAATGCTACAGTTTATTATTAAACCAACAATTAATTGGAGGTTAGTAATGATGGCTAAGAATGAACATGAAGTAAAAAATGACCTTTTTGGTTTCGGTGATAAGAATGTTGCGTTTGCAAAATACTTTATTGGAACAAGTTATCTCAATGGGTTAGTATCTCCTGATGATAACATTGATGTAAATGTTTCAAACGTTAATTTTGAGCCCGGTTGCCGTAACAACTGGCATATTCACCATGATGGTTTCCAAATCTTATTAGTAACTGCAGGTGAAGGTTGGTACCAAGAAGAAGGTAAGCCAGCGCAATTGTTAAAACCCGGTGATGTTGTAGCAATTCATGAAGGTGTAAAGCACTGGCATGGAGCTACTAAGGATAGTTGGTTCTCTCATATTGCTATTACGAAGGGAACTAGTGAATGGTGCGAAGAAGTAGATGACGCTACTTACAACCGTCTTTCTGAATAGTTAATCAGTCAGCTTTCTTTGTCCTCGTCCTCAACTTTGATATACTAAGTAAAGTTTGAGGAGGAGATTACATGGAAAGCTGGCTTTTTTTAGCTTTAGTATTATTAATTGCAATCTTTGGCCATAACTCGTCATTGATTATTGCCACGGTAGTAGTGATGGCCCTGAAACTGATCCCTTATACCACCAAATGGTTGCCCTTGATACAACATAAGGGAATTAATTGGGGTGTGACAGTGATTTCAGTTGCGATCTTAATTCCAATTGCGACTGGTCAAATTGGCTTTAATGATTTATGGGCTGCTTTTAAGACCCCTGCTGGTTGGATTGCAGTCGGCATGGGCATTGCAGTTGCCATCTTATCAAAGTATGGAGTCAACCAGTTGGCAGCTGTTCCTCAAGTTACGGTTGCCTTAGTACTTGGAACGATTATTGGAGTGGTTGCGTTTAAGGGAATTGCTGCCGGTCCAGTTATCGCGAGTGGGATGACATATTGTATTGTAACGCTATTGAATTTGCATTTTTAAATAGCAAAAGGAGTTGTGACATAAGTTAGGTCACTTCCATAAAATATGAACAGCGCAGTACAACAATGGCCTTCAGCGTCCGGCAAAAAGCCGGACGTTGAAGGCCTATTGTTGTTTGCGGGGGCTCGAAAACGAAGTCACGAGTGACTTCTGTCTCGCTCCCTTTGTTTTGTTTTACGCATTTTCTAATTGCGCTTGCGAAGAAATTTTATGGTATAGCTTAGTGCTAAGGTATAGCGAAGTTAATAGCAGGCATAAGCATAGAAGGAAGCCGGCTTGAATACCGAGGTGTGAGGACGGGTTGTGAACTAAGTGATTAACAATACCGACAATTGAAACGATGAGGGCAGTTCCAAAGGCAGCCGCAATTTGTCGTAACGTATTAAAGGTAGCAACTGCATCAGGAACGATTTCATTAGGTAGCAGTGATAATGCTTGTGTTTGTAAAGGAATTAACATTGTCACTAGTCCAAATTGTCGAATCGTTTGGAAAAGGGTAATCATGAGGACAGAACTCCGCGCACCGATTGCAGCTTGGCCAATTGTTCCGATGATATCGATTATGAGACCAGTCCCAACGAGAATCTTAATTGGATAAATGTCATAAAAGCGGCCACTCGTTGTCGATAGTAAGCCCGTTAAGATTGCCCCTGGAAGGACAGCAATGGCTGACACAACCGTACTTTTGCCCAAGACAATCTGTACTAACAGGGGAATCAAAATTGCATTACCGTACATTGTTGATGTAATTAGCATATTAATAATAGTGGCAAAGACAAATTGTTTATGTGAGAAGATCCCAAAGTTGATTAACTGACGGTTACTGTGACGTTGGTTAAGAAAGAACAGCAAGAGAAAGACTAAACCGATAAGGACATACCCTGCAACATTAAATGAGAGTAAGTGATTGTTCGAAACATTTGATAAGCCCATCAATAGTGACCATAATCCGCCTGTGATTAAAATGAGAGCTAATGTATTAAAGCGGGGATGTTCATTATGAGGGATTTTAGGAAGTAGGAAGAATGAAAGTAGTAATGTAATTACTGCAAAGGGAATAATTAATAGGAAAAGATATCGCCAAGAGAAAAAGTGCAATAGAAAGCCAGAAATGGCAGGACCTAAGATAGGTGCACAATTAAAGGCAAGTCCAATAATGCCCATAATTTGACCTTTTTTACCCGGTTTTGCGTAACGAATTGCCAAGACATTTACTAGCGGCATCATCATTCCTGCACCCAGAGCTTGAATCATCCGCGCAACCACAACTAGATTGAAGCTCCACGCAATCGCTCCGATAATGGTTCCTAAAAGAAAAATTCCAGAGAAAATAATAAAGAGATTTTTGAAGGGGAATCTTTTTATAAGAAATGAACTAACAGGAATCATTAGGGCATTGACAAGCATATAACCGTTTGTCACCCATTGAACTTGGGCCTCGCTAATATGAAAGACATTCATGAAGGTGGGGAGGGCAATGTTCATTAAGGTTGAACAGAGAAGACCGAAAAATGTACCAAATACCATGATTACTAATGCATGGCTGATGCGTTGATTTTTCATTAGTAGATATAGCGCTCCTTAAAATTAGTCAAACAGTATTGAGTTTACTAGCCAGATTATTAATGTCAATACACATTAGGAATTTGCAAGTAAGTAAATTAATGATAAAATATAGTTACGAAGAATTTACATGTGTAAACGCAGGAGGAATTAGATGAATATTAATTTAGAAATAACTCCCGCTGAATGGCAAATTATGCGGGTGGTTTGGAGTCTAAGGCAAACGACCAGTAGCCAAATTATTGAAATTTTACAGAAAAAAGTTGACTGGAAACCGGCAACGATTAAGACTTTACTTCGACGCCTGGTTGATAAAAAAGCCTTATCTGCCACTCGTCAAGGACGTGGATTTATCTACGAGCCCTTAGTTCCTGAACAGCAAACAATGGACCAAGCGGCGGACAACTTGTTTAATAATATTTGTGAACGACACGTTGGAAGCACCCTTGAACATGTGATCAATAATGTAACCCTTAGTAAGGATGATATTGCTAAGTTACAAGGATTATTGGCAAGCAAAGCAACTAATTCACCGGATCACGTCAAATGTAACTGTATTCCTGATATGCAGATGAACTGCTAATGAAAAGCTCCCCGTAACTAGGAAATCTTTCCTAAATTGCGGCGAGCCTTTTTAGTCTCTATTTTTCTTTGTTTTGATCCTCATCAGCTGATGGCTTCTTCTTTCTAGGCTTAATGTAAACTACCTTGAATTTATTAACATAGGCATTCTTCAAATCAAGAGGTGTAAATGAGAAATTATCGACTCTAATTGGTTGGCCAACTTTTAAGTCATACTGCCGTTCAAGGAAGAATCCAGTTAAGGTTGTTACTTCAGAGTTATCAAATTGCTCGATGTTTGTATCAAAGTAACGTTCAAAATCATCTAGTGGCATCTTACCAGAAACTTCGAAGGTTGGATTACCCTTGCTGTCAGGATCTTTCTTTTCAATCATGTCAGAGGTAGCGTGATCAATTTCTTCGCCAACGGTTCCGAACAATTCTTCATAAATATCCTTATCAGTAATGATCCCAGAAGTACCACCGTATTCGTCTTGGACAACAACAATTGGCACTTGTTTTTTCATCATTTCAGCAAGGACATTGGTGAGTTGTTCATTTTCGTAAACGATTGGAATTCGGCGCATGATTGTGCGAACTGATTGTTGCGGGTTGATTTGGTTTTGCCGCATAATATCATATGCAAAAATATAACCAAGAATGTGGTCTTTGTCATTATTAGCAACAACTGGGAAACGCGTGAATTTCTTTTCAAAATAAAGCTTGGCTGCATCTTCAATTGAAGCCGTAATATCAATAACCGCTAACTGTGTCCGATCAATCATAATATCCTCAGCAACTTTATCATTCATTTCAAAAGCCCGTTGCATGAAGATAACGTCTTCTTTATCCATTTCCCCAGCTTTTTCCGATTGTTGGGATAAGGTCATAATTTCATTTTGTGAATATGTGTCTTCTTCTGGCTGAACATTGTATCCTAACATTTTCGTAATTGCCGCAGCGACTACCGCAAATAACCAAACAAATGGATAAAAAACAGTATGGAAGAATTGTACCGGGTGAACAATTGATAATAGAATTGGTACCGGTCGATCAATCGCCATATTTTTCGGAACTAAATCAGTGAATACCGCGTGGAAGAATGTAAAAATTAAAACACCGATAACTGGTGCGATCGCTTGAAGAACATCGTGCGGAATGATATTAATCTTTAGCAACAGATCAGTGATAAATTCATCACCTAACCAACCTAAAACTAAAGAAGTCATCGTAACCCCGACTTGCGCTGTTGATAGGTACTCATTAAGATTTGTTACCATGTGTTCCGCGCGCTTGACTTTTCGCGTTTGCCGGAGCTCCTTTAACTCACTAGGCCGCACCTTAACAACTGAATATTCCAGCAGTGTAAATAAAGCAGCTAACAGCAAAATCAAAATAATGATAATTAATTTAAACCAATATGAATCCCATAAACCATTCATCGTTTAAAAATTTCACCTAAACTTTCTTAAAAAATTTATCGACTACTATTGTATCAGTAAAATGTAACGAAAGGGGAGTTTAATTATTTTTTTATTTTTTTATAAGTGAAAATGCTAAAATAAAGGAAAATAAGTAGGAGAAGACATATGACGACTAATGAAGAAGAGATCAAGAAGTCAGCACGCTTGCGTAAGATTATGCAAGTGATGCGAAAATATCATTTTGTTAGTAATTTTTACCATCAAACTAATCCACAAGCTATTTGTCAGGCCCTGCAAGAACTGGGACCGACTTTTATTAAACTTGGCCAAATATTATCAACCCGTCCAGACCTTGTCTCCCCAGCATATATTAAAGAACTTCGCCACTTGCAAGATCAAGTTAAAGCTGATAGCTTTGCGACCGTAGAGCAAACTTTTGAAGAAGAAACTGGGAAGAAAATTAATGACGAATTTGCTAGCTTTGCGGAAAAGCCGTTTGCTTCTGCGTCGATTGGGCAAGTTCACCATGCAACGCTTAAGGATGGGACACCAGTTGTTGTCAAAGTCCAACATCCAGAAGTCGGTAAGCTTGTTAATACTGACTTAGCTCTATTAAGGAAAGCAGTGGTCTTATTTAAGTATGTTCCCCAAGACATTGCAGTAGTTGATTTGGATAAAGTAATTGATGAACTCAGTACTTCATTATTAAGTGAGGTCAATACTCTTGAAGAAGCAAAAAACGGGGAAGAATTTTATACATTAAATAACGGTGACGGACCAATCTTAGTTCCTAAAGTATATATGAAGTATTGTGCTCCTAAGATTCTTGTTAATGAAGCGATGGAAGGAAAAAGCATTCGGTATCGGTTTGAGCAGCCAAATGATAATGATCAAGAGGCAACGACCGTTAATCATGAAATCGCTACTACGCTCGTTAATAACTTTTTAAAACAAGTTTTTGTTGACCATTACTTTCATGCAGACCCGCATCCAGGAAATATATTAATTCACGAATTACGTCCGGATGAGTCAGCAAAGCAATACGCAACGACCAAACACCATGAAAAGACCATTTATAATACAACCATTAGTTATGATCAACAGGAGGCATTACCGAATTACCGGATCATCTACCTTGATTTTGGAATGATGGGAAGGTTAAGTCCAGCGATGGCAAATAGTATTGCGAATATCGTGATTACTATCAACACAAAGGATACGCGAAAAATTGGAAAAGCAGTTTTAAATGTTTGTAATCGAACCGGGGAAGTTGATGGAAATGCATTTTATAAAGAACTTGGCGCCTTTATTCAACCCTATTTTTCAACTGGCCTTGGCAATATTGATTTCGTGAAAATGCTGTACCAAATTGTTCAACTATGTAAGAAAAACCACCTTCAAATGCGGGGAGAGGTAACAATGCTAATTAAGGCATTTGGGACTCTTGAAAGCTCGGTTGCTAAACTTGATCCTGAAATATCAATGCTTGAAGTTGCCCAATCGTTTGGCCGGCGTTATTTAAAACGAAACTTTAATTGGCGTTCTGCCCTTGATAATAACCTAGTCAATTTTTTCCTTACTAGCAAAGCAATGGGGAAGATGCCAGAAAGAATTAATGAATTGATCGATACATTTGTCAGTGGGGATGCAAAGGTTGATCTACAGTATAAAAATGAGCAACGAGTGCTAAAGCAGATAGAACGGTTAATGAACCGTTTCATGATTGCAATTATTTTAGCAGCAGTCATCTTAGGATCATCATTATTAGTCCAGGGAACACCAGCTGATTCACATATCTATCGTTTAGGAGTATCTGGCTATATTATTGCAATCATAATTATTATTCTTTTAGTTGTTACGGAGATTATCCATCGATGGCGAAATTGGCGAAGGAAACGATGATTAATGATATATTTAAACTTAGTTAATGAATTAATATGTGCGTTATGCTGGGGAATTACGATTAGGCTTATTTTGATTCGTCATTTAAATAGTGAAACCAAGGTGGCTAGATTCAATACGTTTGCGTTTGTTTTGATGTTGGTCAACTTGGTAGTAGTACTGCCTATTTTTGCTTTTTTGCTTAAAAATTTACCAATTCAATCAGTAAGTTGGCTAAGTGCATTAGTAGTAGCAACTATTGACGCTTTAAGTACGTTTAACTTAATTTTATTTTGTATTTTCAGTTGTTGTACCCGCCTGCAAAAATGTCCTGCTACGGTTCAGGACTTTCTGGTTTTGGGGGCAACTGTTAAACATGGCCAAGTTCCACCAGTGTTAGCTACTCGCCTTGATAAAGCCATCAATTGTTGGAAAACTCATCAATCTGCAAAAATTATTGTTTCTGGGGGAATAGTACAGAAAGCAAAAGAATCTGAAGCAGAAGTCATGGCCGCTTACTTAATTGCTCACGGAATCCCAGCAAGAAAAATAATTTGCGAGACCCGGGCACTTAATACATGGCAAAATTTGGCCTTTGCTAGTCAACTTATTAAGCCGCAAGAGACGGTTGTAGTAGTAACTAGTGATTTTCATGTTCTTCGTGCGAGAGCTTATGCAAGGAAGATGGGGTTAAACTGGTCATCCATTAGTAGCAAGACGCCTTGGCGATACTGTCCATTAACTTTTATTCGGGACTATCTCGGGATTATCCGTGACCATTGGTGGGTATTTTGCGGGAGCACGCTCCTTTTACTTTTAGTTGAATTTATTTTGAAATGAAATATGAGCGAGACAGAAGGGGAAAACAACCTTCTCTCGCTCATATTTACTTTATTTATTCTTATATACTGCAATTTCAATCAGATTATTATCTGGATCATAAACGTAAAGTGAGGTCATTTCGCCTTCTGCCCCCTGTTTGACAATTGGTCCAGCAATTATATCAATATAGTAGCTATTAAGATGGTGAACAATATCGTCAATACTATCTCCGGCAACTAAACATAAGTCAGCAGAACCAATTGTCGGATTAGCTGCCTTTAGTGTAGTTGGTCGGTCAATTTTTTGTAAACGGATTAACTGATGCCCACACCGCATTGTAATTAAGTCATCATTACTTTGTTCTTTAATTACCGGCATATCAAATACTTCGTGATAAAAGCGCATTGATTGCTCTAAATCAGTTACAGTTAAAACAACGTGATCAATTCGTCGCATTTTCATTGTCTAAGTCTCCTTTAAATTTTTAAATCAATATCATTATACAAGTTTCTAAATTGAAATAGCAAAAGTTGTATAATGAGATGATTGCAGATCTAAGGAGACTTTTTATGAATATAAAAACAATAATGAGCGTCGCGATTGGCGGCTTTCTCGGTGGAATTACCCGTTATGAACTTAGTGTCCTATTAGGCGGCGACGGGATTTTATATGCTAACCTTATTGGTTCATTTTTGCTAGCATTTATAACTTATTATTTTATTGAGCGGGGACTATTAGCAGCATGGCTAAATACCGGGATAGGAACTGGCTTTATTGGCGCTTTTACGACATTTTCAAGTTTAGCCACAACTATTGTTAAGCTTGAGAGCCAAGGTGTGCTTGCCAGCATCGGTTATTTTCTTGTGAGCTCTCTTGGCGGCTTGGCTTTGGCACTGCTCGGTTTTATGCTGGCACGAAAATACGGAGGTCCGCGGAAGAATGATTAATGTAGGTCTTGGAGCAGCAATTGGGGCTGTGATCCGTTATGTTATTACAAGCTGGTGGAAAAAGTTAAGAATTGATTGGCCCCTAGCAACTCTATTTATTAATATCACCGGTAGTTTTTTATTAGGCATTCTTACCAACAATTTTGCTAGTAATTCATCGATCATACTATTATTTGGGATTGGCTTATTAGGAGGTTATACTACTTTTTCGGCTTTCAATGTTGAGCTAATTTCAATGATGGATGAAAAGCGATGGGGAATGTTCGCTCTTTATTTCGGCTTAAGTTATCTTGGTGGAGTTATTGCCGCGATCTGTGGAATGATGATATGAAAGGAGTAAAAGATAGTGACAGAAACCATACTACCAACACAAATTGAAGTAAAAGGTGGAAGAGTCCACAACCTTAAGAACATTGATATCAATATCCCGCTACATAAATTTGTTGCGATTTCGGGATTATCTGGTTCTGGGAAAAGCTCATTAGCAATGGGAATTCTATATGAAGAGGGATCTCGCCGGTACTTAGAAGCACTTTCTACTTACACACGACGACGGATAAAGTTAGGTGCTCAAGCAGATGTTACAAGTGTTAAACATATTCCTTCAGCACTAGCATTGAAGCAACGTCCCGCAATTCCATCTGAACGAGCAACCGTTGGAACAATGAGTGAGATGCTGAATGTAATTAGGCTGATCTTTTCGCGGCTTGGCGAACCGGTCTGTCCAAATGGGCATCGTTTAAAACCAAGCCTTGAAATCGCAGAGGTAATGAGTAAGAGCGGCGATAAGATGGGACAATTAACCTGTCCTACTTGTGGCACAAAGTTTTATGCCTATGGAGCAGAAGACTTTGCATTCAATTCTGACGGAGCTTGCTTACGATGTCATGGAACAGGAAAAGTTCGTGAACTGGATGAAAGTAAACTTATTGGGGATGAAAATCTTAGTTTAGCTGCTGGGGCAGTTGCTTCATGGCATTTGCCTGGCCGAAACTTTATGCCGAGTGTGGCTGAACAGGCAGGTGTTCGGATCCATGTTCCATATAAAGATTTAACCCCTAAAGAAAAAGATTTTGTTTTAAATGGTCCCCAAAAGAAGTTTAAGATGGACTTCCGCTCTGGAACAGGCCGCGTTTTTCATGACTTTAATGCTTTATACGAGAATGCTCATGAAGCGGTATTAGCATCTGCGAAGAGTAGTAAAAGCGAGCGAGCCCAAAAACGAATTAGCGAATTTTTCCATTATTCAACGTGCCCAGTTTGCCATGGAACACGGTTAAAGCCAGAATTATTAAACCAATTAGCTGGTGGTTTAAATATTGCACAAGTTAGTGACCTTACGCTTGGGGAATTAAGCAAGTGGAAGCAAGATGTATTAGCTGTTCTTCCTTCAGATATGAAAAAGATGGCGACTTCATTATTTAAAGAGTTTGATGATAATTTACGGCCATTATTGGAATTAGGCCTTGATTATTTAACTTTATTGCGAAACGGGAATACGTTATCGACAGGTGAATTACAACGTATTCAGCTTGCAAGAACTCTTCGAACCCAAACGACTGGTGTCTTATATATTCTGGATGAACCTTCTATCGGCTTACATCCTGATAATATTACAGGTCTCTTAAATGTATTTAAGAAATTAGTGGCCCAAGGTAATTCATTAGTAGTTGTTGATCACAATGTTGATATTATCAAAGAAGCAGATTGGATTATTGAAATCGGCCCGGGTTCTGGAGAAAAAGGTGGAAAAATTCTTACGGAGGGAACACCATCGCAAATCGCTGATAATCCTCAGTCTAAGATTGGTCCTTATTTAAATGGGACAGCAGGATTAAAAAGTCGCCCCATAACAAACGAACCAGCTAGTCAAGAGATTGACTTTGAAGTAAAAGATTATTACAACCTTAAAGATGTCCAAGGAGAGATTCCAGTTAATCGACTGACTGCTATCACTGGTTTTTCGGGCGCTGGTAAAACAAGTTTGATCCTTGATAGTTTAGTTCCCGCTATCCATGCTCAAGCAAGTGGGACCAAATTACCCTCACAAGTTAGCAAATTATTAAGTCCGTTAAAGGAAGTAGTGAGTGTTGATGCAGCGCCAATCGGTAAAACTAACCGTTCAACCGTCGCAACTTATACCAGTATTATGGATAATCTGCGGAAGTTATTTGCAGCCCAGCCATTAGCCAAAGAGAAACACTATACACCTTCTTACTTTTCTTATAATAATAAGCAGGGAGCGTGTCCAACGTGTGGTGGCGCGGGGGTAGTAACCCTTGATATTCAATTCTTACCGGATATGCAACAGACTTGTCCAACATGTGGGGGAAGTCGATACAATGAAGAAGTTCAAAAAGTTAAGTGGCAGGGATATTCAATTGTTGATCTCTTAAAATTAGATGTTCGGGCAGCGATGAGTGTATTTAAGGAAGTTCCGAAAATCGCTCGTGAACTTCAATTATTAGATGAAGTGGGCTTAGGGTACCTGCACTTAGGCGAAAGTACGCCTAGCCTTTCTGGTGGTGAGGCGCAACGCTTAAAACTTGTTAAACACCTGAACCATAATCAAAGTGAAACGTTATTTGTATTTGATGAACCAACTATTGGCTTGCATCCCCTTGATGTTAAAACCCTTTTAGCAGTAATGCAGCAATTACTTGATCGGGGAGCGACAATTATTACTATTACTCATGACTTAAATTTGATTATTAACGCAGATTATATGCTTGATATGGGTCCGCGTGGTGGCAGTAACGGTGGAAAAATTGTGGCTCAGGGGAATCCGTTAGCCCTTATTCAAAAACCAGAAAGTTTAACCAGCAAGTATTTGGCAGAATATTGGTCAAGGTTTAATTAAAGATAAAGGCTCCAAACATTCGGATTTGCCGGACGTTTGGAGCCTTGTTTTTAATCAAGTTAATTATTTTGCGACTGCTTTTCCTTCATGGTTTTGCCAAATTTTGCGAACGAGTAAATAACAGCCAATTAGAATTAAAATCGCAATTGCAACACCGATCAGTCGTCTAATGTTACCCTTGAAAATAGCATCCCCACCAAAAGCATAGAGAAAGGAGGTCGGTGCCATTCCCACGGTCACCATCGCCAAGTAGTGTTTCCGACTCACATTTAAACGGGCACCAGCGTAGTTTACAAGTACACTGGGGATAACCGGAATCATAAAGCCGATGGTAAGTGCAATTAACGGATGCTTTTGCTGCAAGAGGTAATGAAGGATTTTGTTTTTCTTTACCCGTTTGGAGAGGTTGATTTTACGAATTATACTCATTACAGTAGAATTTCCTAAAATATTTCCAACCCAATTAATCAGAAAACCAACAACTGGTCCATAACATAATCCGGCAAAGATACAAACAACGGAATTAGACATTCCCGGAATCGCATTTAGGATACCGATTAAAGCTACAAGAAGAAAGATATCTGTAAACCCATGACTTCTAATCATATGGAGAAGCTTAGCCTTATTATGGGCATTAAAGTCTAGTAGTAGGTCAATTTCTGGCTTATATGTTCGATAAATGAAGTAGAGAACGATGACGGCGAGGATAATTGCGACACCGATCAGCCACGTTTTATTTAATTTACGCTCTTTCATAATTATTGTTCCTCCTTTGGTAGCGAAAACCCAGCTTTCTTAAAAAGGGAGGTAAGAGAATGTCGTAAAAGTGGATCATGAGCGTAAAGATAAGTTCCATATACACCACGCTTGAATAAAACGTTCAAAGAATTCATAATCATTCTTTTTTCTAAACTCTTAATTTCAGCTGGATCGGTTAGGTCTTCACGTTTTTTGAATGCCTCAACATCTGTATAACGATCTAAATTTACTTGAAGTTGGTTTGTTTGAGGCGTTTGGCTAATTGGCGGACCAATAATAATGCCGGTGTAATTTAAGTCAAACCCCTGGCAAGTGTAGATTGAGCCAACTTCATCAATGGTTTGAGGCAATTCTGCCCAGGGAGTAACTGTATAGTTATATTGATCCCACGGCATTTTAAATCTGCCTTCCTCAATATAGTGTTTACCACCATCGAGCGTTGACGGATATCCAGACGTTGAAAGGATGCGGGAAAGTCCTACTTCTTTATTACGTTGGACAATTGCTTTCCTCATTTCCTCGGCATCACTATAAATGCGAAAATCATAATGATCACGGGCGGATGCTGGTAAAGCGGTTAATTTATAGTTAGTAAATTCATTAAACCACTTAACTAATTCATCGCTCGCATTCATGCGAAACATGTGGGTCAAATGGTAATTTTTATGGGGATATTGGTTCGTAATTGCCTGAAGTCGTTCAGGGGTCCAGAGACTTTTCATCCGTAAGACTTGGTATTGATCAAAGACAATTATGACAACTTTAGCGCGTTTAATAATCTCGACAAGCTGATTATCATGGTAAAAATTATTATAATGATCGGGTTTGGATAATAAAAGATGAGCTTCATCGATAACAGCAACATCAATGGTTTGGTTTTGCTTATCCAATTGATTAATTAATGAGGTTGGCCGAGCAAAGTCTTTTTTATATAACTCTTTTATTGGCCCGGCAATCTCTTTATAGACTTTCAGAATTTCTGGATGGTTAACAAGAAAATAATTATTAGTATGATAAAGGACGGAATTTTGTTGTGTCCGCGCTTCTTTTTGAATGCGGACGAATAATTGTGATAAGATTACGCTTTTTCCGGTACCTGCATCCCCGTAGACTGTATATATCGCAGGATGATTTTGTGTTAGATGGTGTTTAGTAAATGAAATAATGTCATTGACGAGTTGTTCTTGCTTTGTCGTTAATTTTTTAAATGGTGAAATTTTGTTAGTTGCAGCGTTGTCTATATTTTTCATAACTATTTCCTTTTTAACGAATTACTCTATTTAATGGTATCGAAATGCATGAATTTCGTCAATTTGAACTTGAGAGTAATTTACTCAATGCTTTAGAAAGTGTTAGAATAATAAGAGCAATAAGTATTACTAATTATTAAATGTAAAATCAAGAAGGAGTGGAATAGATGAATCTGCATCCTGATTACCTCTTAAATGAAGTTAATGAACCAAGCGATATTAAGGACATGTCACTTGACGAATTAAAACAATTAGCAGCAGAAATGCGTCAACTTGTTCTTGAACGCGACGCAAAAATCGGTGGACACGTGGGCCCTAACCTTGGCGTAATGGAGCTAACGATTGCTTTTCACTATGTCTTTGATTCGCCCCACGATAAAGTTATTTGGGATGTTTCACACCAGAGTTATGCCCATAAAATGCTGACAGGCCGGAAATTAGGCTTTCTTGATCCCGATCATTATGAAGATATTACTGGATTTACATCACCAGAAGAAAGCGCTCATGACTTTTTTGAAATCGGCCATACTTCAACATCAATCGCACTTGCAGTGGGGATGGCTCAAGCGCGTGATTTAATGAAGCCGCAATCACATAATAACGTTATGGCAGTAATTGGGGATGGATCCTTAAGTGGCGGATTAGCTTTTGAAGGATTAAACAATGCTGCTAAGCTTAATTCTAACTTAATTATTCTCGTTAATGATAATCAAATGTCAATTGATGAGAACCAGGGTGGCTTATACAAAGGGCTAAAAGAACTCCGAGATACTAACGGTGAATCTCCCAATAATATTTTTAAGTTTATGGGTCTCGATTACAAGTACGTTGCAGACGGCAATGACTTGCAGACGATGATCGACACTTTTAAGGAAATCAAGGATATTGACCATCCAATCGTCCTTCATGTTAACACCTTAAAAGGGAAGGGTTATGAGCCTGCTGTTGAAGAAAAGATGAAGTATCATTGGCGCACTCCATTTGACCTAAAGACTGGTGAAGATAAGGTTAAGGCAAGTGGAGAATCGTATAGCGATGCTGTCCTTGCTGAATTAGATAAGCAAATTGCAGCGGATAAGCCAGTTGTTGCTATTAATGCTGGAATTCCTGGTGCGTTTGATCTTGGTAAATTTAAGGCTAAGCACCCGGATCGTTATTATGATGTTGGGATTGCTGAACAGGATTCAATTACGACTGCGGTTGCAATGGCGCAAGCAGGTGCACGCCCTGTTGTATTTCAAAATAGTACTTTCCTTCAACGAGCATATGATCAATTGATTCATGATATGGCATTAAATGATGCTCCGGTTGTAATGATTGTACGAGGCGGGTCAATTTCAGAAAGTTCTGCTACTCATCAAGGAACATTTGATATTTCAATGATTAGTGATTTGCCAAACATTGAATATTTAGCACCAACAAACGTCGAAGAAATGATTTCGATGTTACGGTGGGCAATTAATCAAACTGATGAACCAGTAGTAATTCGTCAACCAGAAAAGCCCCTTCTTCATGGAACACCAACACAAGATGACTACAGTACGATCAAGTACGATATTGCTCATCGCGGAAGTGAAGTTGCAATCATGGCAGTTGGTGATTTCTGGGAACTTGGTGAAAAGGTAAGAAAGGAACTTCAAGACAAGCTTAACATTGATGCTACATTGATCAATCCAAAGTCTGTAACTGGAATCGACTCAGATGTCCTTCACCACCTAGCAGAAAATCATGATGTAGTTGTTACACTAGAGGATGGGGTCCTTAGTGGAGGTTTCGGGGAAACAATTGCTCGTTACTATGGACCAAAGGGAATGAAGGTTTTGAACTTTGGGGCACCACGTGAATTTGCGGATAATGTTCCTACCGAAGTACTATATGAATGGTATCACTTAACCCCTAAACAAATTGTGGATGATATTGAGCAGGTTATCCATTCACTATAAGTTAACAAAGCTGTCATCGCAGGTAAGGATTACTTGTAGGTGATAGCTTTTTTTGATTTAAAAAATGCGAATTGCTTCTTTTTACGTATATATATTAAAGAGTATATAAAAGAGGAGCGAGATAATATGATTCATTTAAACCACCTTCGTGTATTGCGAAACACTTGCTTAGTAGGCTTAACGACAGCGTCAACGATCCTTTCGCTGTCGTTAAATACTCCACCAGTTCTAGCTGTACCTCTAGAACCAATTACGCATCCCGTGTCTAATACAAATAGTCAGAAAGAACGTGTCCAAATCAAACGTGTAATTTATTTTCATCTCTTAAATGAAGTTAAAAAAGTGGAACAAGTGTCTTATGCTCACCGTGAAGTACCGAATGATCCAACCAAAAAGGCAATTTGGATTATTGAACCTTTTGAAGAAGTTAATATCCCTGAGCAAGCTGGTTTTAAACCATCAATGGATAAGATTCCAACTGTTACAGAAATAGAGGATCTATCGCAATTAAAAAATACGATAAATGTTTATTATCAGTCTTTCAATAAAGACGAAGAACCAAAAAAAGACAGCGAAGAAAATACTGTAGCAGAAAAGAAAGAGGAGGGGCAAGCAACAGAGAATAAAAAAGAGGAAAAGAAAGATTCGCAGGATAATTACCCCGTGGAAGAAGATCTGGGGGATGATAATCAGGTCACGGAAAATTACGGGGAGGTAAATAATACAAGAAAGCAGCAAAATTTGCATCAACGGGTAACAGGGATTAATAATCGACTAAATCGTTCACATCGGGACTCACGTAAAAACGATAACTCTGACCAGCAAATACTTCCACAGACAGGAAATGAGACCGATAATTTAACGACTTTTCTTGGCTTGGGAATAACGGTAATGGTCGCGGGGATGAGTCTTTTTTCGTTAAAGAAAGCGCACAAAAGGAAATAAAACAAAAAAACTTGATAAAAGGACTTGCATTTTTAATTTTCTAATAGTATTCTAATGTTATTGAAAAACGAAATGGAGGAAACTAAAATGCAAATTTACAATAAATCGATTATTCATCACCTAACCTCCACCTCAACCACAACAACAATTACCGTGGTTGAGTAGTTTTAATATCTCTTAAATCTGTTAGCAATAGCTATTCAAGATGTCTCAACCACTTATCAAAATTTGACAAGGGTTGGCTAGGGACATTTTGGGTAGCTTTTTTATTTAAAGTGAGGTTAGAATGATGGATAATCAGAAAAATGAAGTTAAATTAAATCGGACAATGACTCCCGGACAAATGGAAATGATTGCAATTGGTGGGACAATTGGTAGTGGTCTTTTCATGGGAGCCACATCAACTATTAAATGGACTGGTCCTTCTGTCCTATTAGCATATGCCTTTGTAGGTTTAGTCCTGTATGGTGTTATGCGTGCGTTAGGGGAAATGATCTATATCAGTCCAGGAACTGGTTCCTTTGCGGACTATGGATCTAAATATATTCATCCCTTAGCTGGATACCTGACAAAGTGGAGTAACGTCTTTCAGTTTATCATTGTTGGTATCTCAGATATTATTGCCATGAGTCAATACCTTAATTATTGGTGGCCTAACTTACCAGACTGGATTTCTGGATTAGTAATGATCATTATCTTAACTCTTGCGAACCTTGCATCTGCTAAGGCATACGGCCGGTTGGAATTTTGGTTTGCGATGATTAAAGTTGTTACAATTATTGTTATGATCATTCTTGGATTGTTAGTAATTGTCCTTGGGTTGGGGAACAATTGGCATCCGGTTGGAATTTCCAATTTATGGTCACATGGTGGATTCTTTACTGGTGGATTCATGGGATTCATGTTCTCACTATCTGTGATTGCTGGATCCTATCAAGGAATTGAATTACTTGGTATTACCGCTGGTGAAGCCGCTTCACCACGCCATGCGATTGTTAAGTCAGTTAAATCTGTTATTTGGCGGATTTTAATTTTCTATATTGGGGCAATTTTCGTTATTGTTTCCATTTATCCATGGGACGAATTAAAAGCAGTTGGATCACCATTCGTTGAGACATTTACTAAAGTTGGTATTACTGGAGCAGCTGGAATCATTAACTTTGTTGTTTTGACTGCTGCATTGTCCGGTGCCAACTCAGGAATCTACAGTGCTAGTCGGATGCTTTTCAAGCTTTCAGTTGACGGTGAGGTTCCTAAGGTCTTTAGTAAATTGTCAAAGCGGGTTGTACCAAACGTTGCAATCTTAACAATTTCATTTTGGATTTTCCTTGGCTTTATTGTTAACATGCTTCTATCAATGTTTAATGCAGCCTCTGCTAATATCTTCGTGATTGTATATAGTTCAAGTGTCCTTCCCGGAATGGTACCATGGTTTATTATTTTGATTTCAGAATTAAACTTCCGGCGTAATAATCCGGCTGAGTTAAAGGACCACCCATTCAAGATGCCACTTTATCCAGCATATAACTACTTTAGTTTGATTGCGCTAAGTGTTATCTTACTGTTTATGTTCTTTAACCCAGATACACGGATTTCGGTCAGTGTTGGGGCAGTCTTCTTAGTTATCATGAGCATTATCTACAAGTTAAGAACTCAGCGCCAAGATAAATTAGCATAAAGAATAAATACTCTCGAAACAGATTGTTTTGGGAGTATTTTCTTTTATCGCTTAAAATGATAAAATACTTTTACGAACATACGTTTAAGAGGAAAGGTATTTTAAAAACATGCGATTTCGATTCAATAAAAAGACCCAGTATTTACTTTTAGCTTTAGTAGCGATTCTCGGCATTGGTAGTTTTTCCCAGCCATCTGACAAGGGAAGTACCTTACCACAGGGAATCCAACGGGTAGCGTCTTGGCGTCATTCCAGCAACAATAATCGATCATCTTCTTTTACGCCGCCAACCCAAGAGCAGGCCACGAGTGTTCTTTCTAATGGCGTCCGTCAGCAGTTAGGAACATCTGACATAAAATGGAATGGTTACGGAGCGTTTATTTTAAATAACAATCAGACGGCGCTGAACGCAAATATTAATAACGCGCCATACGCAGTTAATCGACGTGATTCGCGTGGACGAGCATGGCAGGGAGACGCCTGGCTCAATCGAACAACACGCCAGTATCGTAATCGGAATGAAACTGGAAATGGAGCCACTAATTGGAAGCCAGCTGGATTTTTACAAGCCCACAACTTAAAAGGTGGTATCTCCCATGCTTATGATCGCGGACACTTACTAGGATATGCATTAGTAGGGGGTATCCGTGGCTTTAATGCTTCGGAGTCAAATCCTGCTAATATTGCAACTCAAACTGCTTGGGCCAACGAAGCTCGAAGCAGTACATCAACTGGGCAAAACTACTATGAAGGCTTAGTGCGAAAAGCTCTGGATCAAAATAAACAAGTTCGTTATCGAGTAACTGATGTCTATGACGGTAATAATTTAGTGCCTTCTGGTGCCCATATTGAGGCCAAATCAAAGGATGGCAGTTTGCAATACAATGTCTTCGTGCCCAATGTGCAAAACAATATTAGTATAAATTATGCAACAGGGGCAGTAACACAAGTGAACACGAATTAAAAAACTATGTAATTAGAATAATCACTCAATACTTCATTTAATTAGAGTATTGGGGTTTTTTTATTATCTGCATATAAAACTAGCGTAGAAACAAAATATTTCGATGGTCACTTGCAAAATTGGTTTAAATAAACGAAAATAAAAAGAGTTAATATTGTTTAGAAAAGGACTACGCCAATGACAGATTCAGATCTAAAAAAGATTCATATTGTTTTTAATGGTCAGGATACTCCACCATTAAAGATTAGCCAGCTTTTTGATGCTAATAAGTTCAATCGTTTAACAGCAGTTACTGGTAACGTGACTGCCGACTTTATTAATCAGTATCTAAGTCGATTCATTAAAGTCGAAGTTGCACTGAGCAGCCCTGAAAATTATGAAGCTAAAACTGGTGATGAAGTGATCACTAAGGTTGCTTTGACCAATGCATTGCTATCTGCTGCTAATAAAAAGCCTGCTAAAGTCTTTGAAGCATTAACTAGTGACAATCAAGCAAATGTGTTGAACAATCTTTTTCAAGTTGCAATTGCACCAACCCAGGCTATCCATTCACGTTTTTACCTCCTAAGTAATTCCGAGACCCATGATACTCGTGTAATTTTGGGAAGTCTTAACTTGGACAGTGCTTCATTTGATAAAGAGCGTAACCAATATGAAGAAATATTAGTCTTTGATGATGACATTCGGCTATTTCAAAATCTTGATAACCATTATAAGAATGACATCAAGCCAGTTTTACGACCATTTTTTACTGAAAATCTTTTAAATGCAGCGCAAAATCAAATTGATGAGAGCTTGAAAGATACTAAAGGAACTAAGAATGCGGTTGTAATTCTTGATAATGAAGTTACCGATCAAATCGCAGCGGCAGATATGACCGATTTGATTAGTCATGACGTTCAAAAACAAATTGATGAAAATAAAATTCCCGCAATGATTACTAAGTCGATGCGAGATATTACGACTAACCGTTCTCAAGATAAAGAAGAAGCAGAACGACAAATTCAACAACACGATACAATTTACACTTTGCAAAAAACAGCTGTATCGCCACGAGCAGCTAAACCAAAATTGAAATCGCGCGAAAAGATTTTTAAACAAGTTCAGGATGCCTTGATTAGTGGCATGACACCACAACAACGGTCAGCAGAGAAGAAGTATACAACGTTCTTATATGATCGTCCGATGGAAAGAAATCTGGTTAACAATAATAGTGGCCTGTACGTACCGAATGATACTGGCACGCACCCAATTCAATTTGGAAAGATTGCGACTATTAGTCAAATTCGTGATGGCTTAAAGAGTATTGATGCGGTATTAAAAGGGTATCAGCAATACGTTGTTGACTACAATGATGATTATGGCAAGCGATTCTATGAAGCTATTTTATATAGTTTTACGGCACCATTTTTATGGGAAATTCGTGCGAAAGCTAGTTTGAATCCTGAAGATGGTAATGATATTCCTAACTTCTTGATTCTAGGAGCAACTGCTGGTTCTGGAAAGTCAACTTTATTACGGATTATTAATCAATTGACATGGAATACTGATCGGTCATTAATTGATTTTGGGACTATTTATCCTACAGATACACCGCAGAAAAAAGCAAAAACTGTTGATGCAATCGAGCACTACATGAAGCTTGGAAGTTCATACCCCGTTTTAATGGATGAGATTGAACCATACTTCTTCCAACAGGATCAATATAGTCGGCACTTAGTTGTTGATACGATGAATGAATTGGTTAACAATCCACATGCAATTGCACCATTAATCGGAACAACTAACTATGATTCAGGCTTTACTATGCTGCGTGAAACTGCACGGCGAACTTATTATCTCCAAATTGATAAGGTTATCGATGACCAGCAAAAAGGTGAGGCCAATAAATATATCTATAACGTACGACAAACCTTAAATAATACGCTGTTTAAGGACTTTGTAATGCGGATGGCAAGCTTACTAGAGGACGATGAAACGCCATGGCGCGCATTCGATGAAAAGACTGGTAAACTTGACTTCTTAGCAAATACCCGTAAGATTTTCCGCGATTACTATCAAATGGCGGATATGGAAGTACCTCCTTACTTTGCAGATGAAATTTGTGATGACTTTAAGGAAAGTTCGCGTAACCGGTGGGCTAAACTTTACCTAACACAGGAAGAAGACTTTAAATACCGGCAACAAGATCATAGCTTGTTATTTGATATCTCGAAGCTTAATACTTTCAATGGTTTTACTGCCGATAGTATTGAAAAGTACCGGAATGCACTGCCAATTGAACTCTGTGTGGATGGTATCAATGGCAAGCGTGGAAAATTTGTGGAAATTAAAGCTGATGAATTCTTTAAATGGATTGGTGAACGCAACCCATATGCTGAAGATAGTGCGGAAAACGAAGCAAATGAGGAAACGTTAACTACGAATACAGCTGAAAAAGTTACAGAATCGCCTGTTAAAGAACAAAAGAAGGGATTCTGGGCACGATTATTTGGCTAATCGAGTAGGAGATAATTGATTAGTAGATCGGAAGAGCGTCGTGTAGGGAAAGAGTGTAGATCTCGGTGGTCGCC
>NZ_LN887309.1:0-5502 GCF_036621895.1 Limosilactobacillus reuteri subsp. porcinus | reverse complement strand
CGAGGTATTCATGAAGTATGTCACTGATGAGCAACTACTTTTTTTCTAACTTAAATTGACATTTCGGGACATCTAAACGCGATATAGTACAGTTAGGCTAATAAAATTGATAATAATTGATTTTTGGTAAAGGAGGGGTAATCGTTGCTTAGGCTTGACTGGTGTTTACGAATGCTCATGGCTGCCTTATGTGGTGGAATCATTGGGTTTGAGCGAAAAAGTAAGGCTAAAATGGCTGGAATTCGGACCCATGCCTTAATTGCGGTAGGGGCAGCAATGGTCATGATTATTTCTAAGTATGGATTTTTTGATTTACTGAAAGTTACCCATAGCAATTGGAACGTTGACCCATCACGGATTGCCGCTCAAGTTGTTAGTGGGATTGGTTTTTTAGGCGCTGGGACAATCATTAATCGCCATGATGAAATAATTGATGGCTTAACTACAGCAGCTGGAATTTGGGTTACCGGCGCAATCGGTCTTGCCTATGGTAGTGGTTTATACAGTATTGGGATTATTGGCACTTGTTGCGTTCTTTTAGCAGAAGTTATTGGAAAATATCTAGATCAGTTTGCACTTAGGCAAGGTAAAGGATTCTCCTGCTTTATTCAATTAGAAGGAAATACTGATGATTTGCATACACTTATTAATCAGCTAAACAAAAAATATTTTGAAGTTCCGCTTAAATACTCGATCTATGATTACGGAGACGGAAAAATCTCCTGTCAACTTTATGGTGAATTAAGATCTGGCTTCAAATCAGAAAACGTCTTTACTGACCTTACTGAGCTGGGCAACATTAAAAAAGTTGAGCTAGAATAAAAACATAGGAAGTGACAAGATGGCTTATAATTTCAGAAAAGAGCAGAAAGAATTGTATGTCCCCGGAAAGAATCCCAGTCTAATTAATGTACCGATAATGAAGTATCTTGCTGTGCGGGGACATGGGGATCCTAATCAAGAAAATAGTGAGTATAAAAAAGCAATTGAAAAGCTTTACGCTATTGCTTATACCATTAAAATGAGCAAAAAAGGCACCTACCAAATTCCAGATTATTTTGATTTTGTTGTTCCCCCACTAGAAGGACTATGGTGGCAAGATGGTATCACTGGAATTGACTACGCTCACAAAGAAAAGTTCTATTTCATTGCAATGATTCGCCTTCCCGACTTTGTTACTCAAGATGTTTTTGACTGGGCAATTCAAGAGGCTAGCGAAAAAAAGCAACTTGATTTACATAACGTAGAATTCCTATCAATGCACGAAGGCCTCTGTGTGCAAGCACTTCATATCGGGTCATACGATGATGAACCAGCAACGATCGACAAAATACATAAGTTTATTAAGGAACAGGGTTTACAAGTAGATATTAACGATGATCGGCATCACCATGAAATTTATTTGTCAGATCCCCGGCGGACGAAGGTTGAAAATCTAAAAACGGTATTGCGTATTCCGGTAAAAAACAATTAAAAACACTATTAATAGGTGAACCTCTATTAGTAGTGTTTTATTTTTCGTCTTGACTGGTGAGTAAACACTCACTATAATAAAACAAAAAAGTAAGTGTTTACTCACCAAAAAGAAATGAGGGAATTAAATATGGCAGATCTTATTCAACTTAGTCACTTGAGTAAGAAATTCGGTGACCGTACCATTCTTCACGATATTAATTTAACTGTCACTCCCGGTGAAATTGTTGGGCTAATTGGGCCCTCGGGTTCGGGAAAGACGACCGCAATCAAGACAATGTTAGGAATGGAAAAAGCTACTCAAGGAACTGCCCTTGTTCTTGGCAAAACGATGCCAAATCGAAAAGTGCTTAGTAAAATCGGCTACATGGCGCAATCAGATGCCTTATACGAAAGTCTTTCAGCTAAAGAGAACCTTGAATTCTTTGGCAAGATGAAGGGGGTAACTGGTAGAAAACTCTCCGAAGAAATTATCCATGTCAGTAAAGTTGTTAATCTTCAAAATCACCTCAATCAGCGCGTTAGTGGTTATTCTGGGGGGATGAAGCGACGACTTTCACTGGCGATTGCGTTGCTGGGCCAGCCAGAACTATTAATTCTTGATGAACCGACTGTAGGAATTGACCCTGCTCTTCGTCGACAAATTTGGCAAGAGCTCCTTAAACTTCGTAATCAGGGACAAAGTATTCTTATTACTACTCACGTCATGGATGAAACGGAACTTACCAACCGAGTTGCGCTACTTTTGCATGGGGATGTAATTGCATTTGCTTCACCAAAAGAACTAGAAAAGCAATATGGCGTGCCAACGATTGAAGATGTCTTTCTAAAAGCTGAGGAGGAAGAAGCATGAGAACCCTAGCAATTACTAAACGCGTCTTAAAAGAATTATTTCGTGACAAACGAACGCTAGCATTGATGTTTTTAGCCCCAATCTTAATTATGTGGTTAATGAACGTAATGTTTTCTGCCAGTTCTAACACTAACGTTAATATTTCAACAGTAAATGTCAGCCAATCTATTGAACGTAATCTCGAAAAAGTGGATGGCGTATCTGTTACGCCTAGTTCGATGGAACACGCAAGAAAAAAGCTAAAAGATAATTCTACGGATGCCATTATCGAATATAATCAAGCAAAAAATAAATATAATGTGACCTATGCGAATACTGACTCAGGAAAAACAGCATTAACAAAACAGGCATTGAATGCTGCAATTACAAAAACTACTATTAGCTCATTAGCAAATGGTATTCAGCAATTACAAACAATTGTTAAAACGACAAATCCTACTATGCCAATTTCAACAACTAAGTCTGGCAATTCACCAACGATCAGTAATCATTACCAATACGGGGATGCCGACACGGGGTTCTTCGCTAAAATTGTACCTATTTTGATGGGATTCTTTGTTTTCTTCTTTGTCTTTTTAATTTCTGGAATGGCCTTATTAAAAGAGCGGACTTCTGGTACTCTTGACCGCTTACTTGCGACTCCGGTAAAAAGAAGTGAAATCGTCTTTGGGTATATGTTAAGCTATGGGATCATTTCAATTATCCAATCAACTGTAATTGTCCTGGCAACTGTTTGGCTTCTAAAAGTAGAAGTTGTCGGAAACGTCTTTAACGTCATTATCATTAATGTGCTCCTTGCTCTCGTTGCCCTCGCTTTCGGAATTTTAATGTCAACACTTGCTAATTCTGAATTTCAGATGATGCAGTTTATTCCGTTAGTTGTTGTTCCACAAATTTTCTTCTCCGGGATTATTCCGCTCGACTCCATGGCTCACTGGGTTCAATATATTGGAAAGATTCTCCCATTAACCTATACAGGAGATGCTCTTACTCAAATTGTCATGGACGGAAAAGGCTTAGCTAGTCTTGGCGGCGATATTTTAGCCTTGCTTATCTTCCTCGTCGTTCTTCTGTGGTTAAATATTATTGGTCTCAAACGGTATCGCAAAGTATAATTTATTAAGAGGTGAATTAAATGACGCAAGTTTTAGCAAATTATGAAGAACAACTCGCCAATGCAAAAATGCCAGCTGGTAAAAAGAAAGTTCTAACCACAGCGTTAAAGCTTTTTGCAAATAATGGCTTTCATGCTACCACTACGGCAAAAATCGCTAAACAAGCTGGTGTTAGTGAAGGAACAATTTATAAATATTTCTCCTCCAAAGATGATTTACTTGCTAAATTGCTTCAACCAATCTTAATAGAAATTAAAAATAATTTTTTTAGCAATCTTGATGATCAAGCTGACCTCCCTACTCTGGTAAAATTTGTCGTAACGGACCGAATCAATTTTATTGAAGCAAATTTTGATTTCATCCGTTTAATTTTTCAAGAAGTGCTGACAGGCCAACTAACAAAAAAATCATACCAAGATTTTTTTGCTAATAACGTTGAGATTCTAGCGAAATTTAATACCTATCCAGAAATCAATTCAAAATTAACTCCACCCCAAATTGCGCGAATTTTTATTGGGCCAATTCTTGTCTATGTCTTACAAAACAAGTTATTAGGATTGCCCGTCAATGATGATGATCTTGACATTATTCAAAAACAAATTTTAGCGAATTTAACGCTTAAATATTAACTAAAAAGGCATCAGAAGTTATGACTGACGACTTCTGGTGCCTTTTATGCTACAAATCAATTATTTCATTCAACTTGTACTTAATCTGCATGTTTTCCCCAGCCGAATTTTCCAAATCGTTCTTTCATCTCTTTAGGCGTAAACAACTTATTGCTATTAAATGATGATTCAATCATTTGACGATCATGTTTAATATCTTGTTGTAATTGTTGGGAATTCTCTTTCATCTAAAACACCTCAATATTTTTTCTACTTAAGATCCCCGTTACATCTTCACTTCAATTCTTCATATAGTGGGATAAGTTGCCTAATAACTGAACTGATGTATTGTTCCATATCATCAACTTGATCTATTCCCCGAAATGCAAACTTTCCAAGTAAGAAACTTGTTTGTCGGGCCTCGGTATTAAATTGTTGCTGAATATCCTGATTATTAAGGTATTTGGATAGGGGCAAGTGATCAGTAAATTCCATTTCATTTTTATCCCAGAGATACCAGTGAGCGACGTCAATACTATTAGCCCATTCTGGTACTTTATCCAGTAATTGATTGTATTCATCCGGCGTACCTTGTCGTTGTTCACTCTTATAGTGTTGAAACATTAGGTAGACCTGTAACTGCTTTTTATCAAGCATCACCCCAATACAGGGATTATAGTCTGCCAACGATGCTAAGCGATAAGAGGCCCAGTAATGGTCGCGCAGGTTCCAACCATTCGTCCAACTCTCAACGTGAACCTTTGCAAATTGGTCTGTTGGTAATTGACTAGCGACGGTTTGATTTACCCTCTTCCACACTTGCCAAACTGCTTTAAACTTCTCTTTTAATTCTGCAACCTCGTCTGGTGAATGATTTTCTTTAATCTTCTTAAAGGAAAACTCCGGCTGGTCAAAGATTGCAAACATATTTTCAGTTAATGCTGTCATTTTAGCTCGCCCCTTTTTATCCAAGAATATCATAACTAAAAAAGCTAAACTATGACTCTTAATTTACACGAATCATAATTTAGCTTTATAGCTTCATTAAAACAAATTCATCATCACCATATAAAAGCCAGTTCCGACCAATACCGGCTGTTCGTACACCTTCACCGACTCCCCGCTCATTATCATAAGCCTGAGCTGTATCGATGTGCCGATATCCCATCTTAATTGCATTGCGGACTACTTCAGCTACTTGGTCATCATCAATCATCCAGGTCCCCAAGGCAAACTTAGGAATCTTTACACCACCGTTAAGCGTAATTGTCTCATCTAAAATCATTGTTCTCCGTCCTTTCGCATTTCAAGTTATTCCTACAAAACCATTGTCGTCATTTTTCCCATAAATGTAAAATGGTAAGCCTTGATTTGAACAATCGAGTAGGAGATAATTGATTAGTTCAATTATCGACCTCTCACACCACCGTACGTACGGTTCCGTATACGGCGG
>NZ_LN887308.1:717-1326 GCF_036621895.1 Limosilactobacillus reuteri subsp. porcinus | reverse complement strand
ATCAACTAATGAAAAAAGTGGGTCAACATGTATATAGTAGAGAAGCACGGTTAAAACCAGCCGAATTATATTGTGTGAATTTGATTCAAGAAACTTATAAATGTAATGAGTGTATTAATTCTAATGGTAGCGATGTACTTGTCAGTAGTAAGATGCCACAGAGTCTTTTACCCCATAGTTACTTTTCGAGTACTATTTTAGCTAAAGTAGCAGAGTTGAAGTTTAATCTTGCTTTACCGTTTCATCGTCAAATTAAGTTTTGGCAAGCCGTCGGCTTACGAGTTGATGCTCGATTATTGGCGACTAACATCATTAAGGTTAGTCAAACCTACCTTGAACCGTTGTATGATTATTTACAGGAATTAATCAGAAAAGAATCGGTAATTCATATGGATGAAACTCCATTCAAGGTAATTGATGAGCCTAATGAAACTGGCTACTTTTGGGTAACGCGATCAACAAAAGAATTCAGTAAGCATCAAATTATCATGTTTCATTACTATAATACCCGCGCGGGTAAAACCATTGGTCAAATTATCGGTCATCAATATCGTGGAATTATTATGTGTGACGGTTATGGTGGATATAGTGATCGATTATATCCCCAGG
>NZ_LN887308.1:0-666 GCF_036621895.1 Limosilactobacillus reuteri subsp. porcinus | reverse complement strand
TTGAATAAGGAGCAATTGAAGAACTCCAAAGCATACCGAGTTTTACAGCTAATGCGACCGATCTTTCATGAAGAGAAACAATTAACATATTCCAATCATAAGGAAAAACTAGTGCAACGTCGGTTGCACGTGAAGCCTTTGATGGATAAGTTATATACTTATTTAGAAAATATCAGTTTTCCTCAAGGGCGTTTGAAAGCTGCCATTAATAATGCTTTGAAGCTAAGAAAGCGAGTATATCAAATATTTGAAGATGGTCGAGTGCCGTTAACGAATAATCCGGTTGAACAAGCGATTCGTCCATCAACTCTTATTCGAAAGAATAGCTTATTTGCGAAAAGTACTGCCGGAGCTCAGGCAAATGCCATTTTCTATACTTTGGTGGCAACTGCAAACCAGAACCATTTAAATATCTACAAATACTTTAAGTATCTTTTTGATCACTTACCAAACCGCAAGGACGAAGGCCTTGAGGCTTATTTACCATGGTCAAAAGAAGTCCAAACAGAATGCCATAAATAAAACGGGGTCATGAATTACCATTTTCGGTAGCTCATGATCCCAATTTTTTCAATCCGTACTGTTATTGACTGCTTACGCACAAATGATGCACAAATTCAATTGAAAATAAAAATTATTTAAAACATAAAACTCCTGTAACCCTTA
>NZ_LN887307.1:0-17366 GCF_036621895.1 Limosilactobacillus reuteri subsp. porcinus | reverse complement strand
CAAGCTAGTCAGTGATAATTACATCTTGACTTATTACCACATGACTTAACTTTTCATATTATCTGCATAAATTCATGAAGCAGAATTTATTATTTACTACATCCAAATCTATTTTTTAAGGGTCTCAAGTATTTTTGAAAAATTCCAGCACACAATAACAAGGGCTTTTTCATATTCAAGTTAAATAATTTTATGATTATTTTTTTGCTCTTATTAAGTTCATGATTTAAATCAGTATTTTTCCATGGTGTTCTTCTATAATAACTAAGCCATACATTTGTTATTGGATGATTGCTCTCTACAAACCAAGGCCTTATTGAATAAAAGCTACTAGTATAATGAATAATAACAGGCTTCTTTTTTGCGTCATTGATTGCTTTCTCATCATAAAAATTATAAGGAGCTCTATATAATCTAATTTCATTAAAAGTTAGTTCATAGAAAATTGAAACAAGATTATATTTAGGATCTAACGGTAGTGTTTTTTTACTTAGAATAGAGTTGAGAACTCCTTGATCTCCTTGTTGAATTTTTCCGTTTTTCTTAAGAATAAATGACAATGCTTTTTTTTCTATATTTTGGTTTCTCCAAGCTTCTAAATCAATAAGCATAACACCTGAATTAAACATAATATCATTGTTAGACAGACCAATATTTTTTCGATAGTATTTGCTAAAAGCATCTTTCAATGCTGAAATAGTGTTTCCTTTTAAATCCAGATTCCATAGCTTATTAATTGAAGAAACAATAAGTGTATCACAATCTAAATACAAAATTCTATTAACATTCTTATTAACTAAGCTTCCAATAAATAACCGAGAGTACTGGCTAAGTGATCCCCTATCATTATGTACATCTATTCCTAGATTACTGGAGATCGATTCAACTTTTATCCATACAATGTTCGAATTTCTATATTGATTTTCAATATTTATAATTTTTCTTTTGTTAGATTCATTAATTCCGCCATCAAGAATAAAAACATTTATTTTTTCTGCATCACGATTATTATCAAACAATGAATATATAGATGTACCTAAAACAGATGCGAAATTATTATCAGCGGCATACACGACATTGTAGTTAGTAGACATATAATTTCTCCTCAAATATTTAAATTTTAAAATAATAAAGACATTAAATAGCTCTTATAGAGATAAAGTCAACAAATTTAGTAAGTAGAAAAATAAACTAGATTAACAATACATATAAGTCAAGAGTTATTAATAAATGATTAAATCTAATTTCGACGTTCTTGAATCAACTTTTATTTCTATTCCAGAAATATCAATTTAAATTAGAAAAAGTTGAAAGTTGTTTTTCTGTAATGTGATTCAAGAATTCTTCTAGTGGAGTACGGTAATTAAAAGATTTTCGTGGTATCGTTGCAACGATGCATAAATTAGTTGACTATATTATCAAGTAAGTAGCAAAAGATCTAGCTCTTCACTAAGATCATAACAACGTAAAATGCCATTATTAGTTTCGTTTTACCTTCGTTGATTAAGACCATCCATTTCTGCAAAATAGGTATAGAGATCATGCTTATCAGCTATTTCTCGCCAAACCCTTTACCATTGTCAAAAGTAATTGACTTAATAAAGTGACATATTATTTTAACGAGCCTTTGATCAAACTAATAATTCCGTCTGTTTTGTGATGAATATTAAGCTCTGCTAGAGTTCACTGTCGCTCCGTGGTGAACTTTAGCAGCCTCAAAGTATATAAATTCATGTCAGTATGAGGAAAATCATGATATCGTTAATAAACACTATGACTAAAATGACTTGCTTCTCCACGCCGTTCAATATAGTCTTGGAAATGTCATCCACCTTTCATTGGTAAATCATGAATACTAAAACGATACTGATCTTGTGCGAACATTCGATAATGGATTCGACATACCATAACTAATTGAAACTTACCTATGACCAATGATAGTAGTTGGGTCCAACCAGCTTTAATTTGATTTTTTAAACGGCGATTATTAATTTTTATATTGAATCTTCTCGACATAAAAATTCGTATTTCTTTTAACTATTGAGTCACTTGGTATAGAGGATGAAATGATTGAACCAGCTGCAATAACACAGTTATCACCAATTGTTGCACCCTTTAACAAAATTACATTACTACCTATCCAACAATTCTCACCAATAATTATTTTTCCAGTACTAAAGCCCTGATTAATTATTAGGTCTTTTCTATTAAATTTATGATTATGATCATAAAATTTAACATTCTCTCCAATAATCGTATTATTTCCGATTTCTATATAATTTTGACAATTTATTGAACAATAATTATTAAAAAAACATTTTTTACCGATAACTAACTTACCATCTCTTTCAATTCTTATATGTAAACTTGAACGCCAATATGATCCTTTACCTATAAGAATTCTACTTCCATATCTAATCTTTAAGATTAATTTTTTTGTACTAATTAAAAAAAACTCAAAAAACTTTTTTATTAACATAAACCATTCCTAATTAAGCTATTAATTCTATTATATTTTTTTATTTTCAGCCTAAGTATCCTATATAAATATTTCATCCTATATATTCTTTTAGAACTTAAGAATATATTTTTTAAATCATTCAATTCTTTTTGAATATTCAAATCACTTTTATATTCATTTGATTTTAAATATAAATTTAATAGTCTTACGTCTGTCACCTTATTCAGCCTATAGTTCTTAGCCAAAATTTGCGATATTATTTTTTGCCTATATTTTTTCTTTCTAGATATACTATCAACATTAAAACGATACCTAATTAATGGTTCTTTAATATTGTCGAAATCAAATCTATTAATTGACATTCTAATCAAAAAATCATAATCCTCACATGTATCTATATCTCTATATCCCCCTAACTTATCAAAAACAACTTTTTTCACTAACCAAGTTGGGTGCCCCATGCAATTTTCTTTCCTTAACAATTTCTTAATCTTATTTTTCCCTTGAGGAAAGCTGCTTTGACCAATCTGGGTCCCATTTTGATCAATTATTAGATAGTTAGAAGAAACTAATGCTAGATTATTTTTTTTTAAATAACCTAATTCTTTTTCAATTCTATATTTTAGAGCTACATCATCAGCGTCCATTCTAGCAATATACTTACCTGTGCAAAGCTTAATCCCTTTATTTAAACTATAAACTAATCCTCTATTGTTTTTGTTTATAAAAATTTTAACTCTTTTATCAAAATCTTGACATTTTCTTAAATAGTCTATTGCTTTTATATTTTGAGGATTATCTACCACAATTATAAATTCAATAGAACTGTATGTTTGATTCAAGATTGAACTTACTGATTCTTCAAGCTCAGAAACCGATTCTGAATAAACACTCATTAAGACACTAACTAAGTCCATTAACTTGTCTCACTCTTTTCTCAAGCCAATCATTAAATTTGCTAGCCTCATTTTTAATCTCGTATCCTTTATTTGTTATTTGCTCTTTTATTATTTTATTATTAACTCTCTTGACTTTTAACAGTTTATTCACCCATTGATTCTCATCATTCAAATCAATAAAATACGCATTTTTAGTAATAGCTGTCTCCTTAGAAACAGTTGTTGAAAAAATACAGGGTAATCCATTGGCCTGTGCTTCAATTGCAGATACACTTAATCCCTCAAATAACGAAGGTAGAATAAAAGTATCAAAAACATTCAAATAATCATAAACATTATCAATTTGTCCAATAAACTTTACTCTATTATTCAAACCATACCTTTCAACTTGCTTTTCAATATCCGCTCTTAAGTGTCCCTCACCAATTAAAACCAAAAATGCATTTTTTTGTTTTTTAATCACCTCTTTAAATAATTTGATAATAAAGGAATGATTTTTTTGCTTATCGAATCTTCCAACATGCCCAATTACAAAACCATCTTCAGGAATTTGTAAGTTATCCCTAAGTTTAGAGCGGATATCTCTATTAAATTTAAATTTATCTAAATCAACAGCATTAGGTAATATTTTAAATTTTCTTTTCCCATATAAAAATTCACCGGCATTCTTCCCACATGCTATTCGATCCGTTAACACCTCATTTGTAAGCAATGCCAATACTTTTTCAAAAAAACTTTTTCGTTGTGGAGCTAAATGGGAATGACTTATTCGTAGCTTAACATTACATAATTTTGCAATATATAACGGAAAAAAGTTTGTTAATGTCATATGTGCATATGCAACATCATAGTGACCCTTTTTTAAAATTTTATACATTGAATATAAATTAGAAAAAAAAGAATCTTTTTTTGAAGGGATTTTTATCACATTCATCCCAAGCTCACTATATTGCTTTAATAACTTTTTTGACTCAACATGCATTGTAACAATATCTATTTGATAATTGTCGGGCATATTTCTAAAATAATTTACTACTACTTTACCAGCTCCACCTGACAGGCCTACTAAAAAAATAGCCATTTTTGTTTTTTTCGTCATTATATAAGCGTCCCTTTCGTCTATTTTCTAATGCATATTAGACTAATAGCCAAATTTAAAACTACAAGCCGAATTTAATTGATCGTAAAAATTAGTAATTTTATACATTACTTAAAAATATTACACTTCTCCTGCTAAATCTAATTTATAAAAAGAGCTAAAACAAATTTAAGACAAGAATACGTTATCCACAATACTGTACATATTTTGATTTAAAATTCTATTACATACGACCTTACTCTCTACTCTTCCGGATAATTTATTAGTATTGCATAAATAGATATGGTACAGTCTCTCCCGAATTCATAATCACAAATATTACAACCCAATATATGAATAAATAAACAATTAGCAAACTACTTAAAATATTTTGATTATTTACTGATACCCTAAAGGTACCGTTTTTTACAATGTACGGAATAGCTAAGATAAAAATAATATCAAAATATTCAACCAATCTGTTTAAGTATGTGAAACGCAAGGTTAAGAATCCTAGAACAGTAGCCATTATTACAACAGTATAGAAAAAATTATAGATATAATTTTGACTAATCATATTTTTTTTAGCAACTGACCATAAATAAAGAATCAATGTAGGCAAACAAAACATTATTAAATGTTGATAAAATCCTCCACCAACATTATTGTTTCCAACATACGCTGCATACCTATCGCCAATTATACCCATATTATTAAAAAGATTAACAAAAGGTATGAGAAAGAAAGAAAAAAGAATACCCACAATTATTAAAAAGTTTCTTCTTATAACGATACTTTCAAATTTTAGTTTTAGCACATAGGAAATTAACCACAGACTAATTCCTATAAAGGCGGTACTATGAAATAAATAAGCAATAAACAAGCAAATAAAATACTTAACATTTTGATTATTTCTAATATAGCTAACACTTAAAAGAATTAAGGCCAATGCCATACCCTGGCGTAATATGTTTAGGAACAAGTTATAGAAGAGAAAATAATAAACTAACATTGCAAATGGTATATTCAAAATGTCCTTATTCCTTTTAATTGCTACATATACAATTATATTTTCTGCAAAATTATAATAGAAATAAAACCAGTGAGGATTAATTGTAAATCTTGAAATCAAATAATTAAAAGTAGCATAAAGATAACCAATTGAACTACTTGTAGCCCATTTAGTGTAAGTACTAAAGTCATTAAAGAAACTCTTATTAAACCAAAAGTTACCATATACTAAAACATCAGTCCCAATACTGTAGTCTCTTAGTCCTGCAACTATACTAGGTATCAACAACGCAATTAAAATGATTAAAAAACATATTATTTTTTTTATGGTATTAATAACAGTATCACTATTTTTATTAGAATAAAATCTTTCACCCATATAAATAAATAGAGTTGAAGAAAAAAAAGAGATTAAATAAATAGACATCTTATTCTCCTTTATATAAATTTTTGAACGTTCTTATAGTGTCACTAATATCATAAGAGTTGTTTTTTAACTTTTTTATTGTTGTGAAATCTCTTGAGAAATTATGATTTAGTATAAAGTCTGACCATGTTTGTGAAGAATCTATAGGGAAGTATTTAACTGCACCAGTAATATTTAGTTCATCCGTAACATTATTAGAAACCATTAGTGGTAAACCTGAAGCAATAGCTTCAATACCAGCTATCGGTAATCCCTCATGTAATGATGGCATTAAGAAAGCATCCATTATCAAAAGCATATTAGGAATATCATTTCTAGCTCCCATAAATCTAACATTCTTAATTACTTTCAACTTTTTTGCTTGTACTTCTAATTTATTTCTTAAAGACCCAGATCCTATAAGAATAAGTTTATATTTATTACTATAATTTAATAAATTCTTTAGAACATGTAGTAAGAATTCTTGATTCTTTTGTTTTTCCATTCTTCCTACAGTTCCAAGAACTATATCATCGCTTTTGAAATTATACTTTTCTCTTAATTTACGTCTTTTATCAAAATTAAATAAATAAGAATTTAAATCAATACCATTTGGAATAATCTGACATTTTTTCTCCCCAAACATCCAATTAGCAGCATTTTTTGAACATGCTACTCTTTTAATTTGCATATAATTGATGATCTTTCTGTTTATATAATGTAAAAATTTTAAACCATTAGTATCCATGGTGGGAGCTGTATTATGAGAATGCACTATTATCTCAGCTGAAGTTTTTTTATAAGCTATCAAAATAGGCATTATGTTTATCAATGAATTTTTATGAAAATGAATATAATCATACTTATTACTAGCAAAAATTTTTTTCAATTCTCTATTAGCAACTATTTGATTTGACGAAAGATGATGAATCTTAAATCCATTATTTTCTAAAGCAGATTCATATTTTAATCTGTTCTTATTATAAGTAACAAATTCAAATTTAAGATTCTTATTATTTTTTATTTCATTTGAAACTCTTAGTAGTAAAGATTCGATCCCACCAATATTATTTGTAAGTGAAAAATGTAAAACCTTAGTCATTACTCTTCCTCCGTTTATTAATAAAACAATATCTAAATTTATAACAGAAATATAATCTACTCAAGAGTAAAATAGCTTCGGTGAAATCTCTTAATAAAGCAATACTTGTTAAACTAAACTTATGTATTAAGATTAATCCAAATAATCCTAAAATTTGGACTATAGAGGTTAATACAGTAGTAAACGTTGTCTCTTTAATTTTTTCTATTGCACCTAAAACTGGCCATCCAAAAAGCATTGAGGGAAAACTAATAAACAGCAATGGTATTATATCACGGACTAAAAAAGTCATAGCTAGATATTTTTTTCCACCAATAATTATTAGTATTAATGGAGCGAAGAAATATGTAAATAAACACCCTAAGGTTACAATCGGCATAAAAATCAGCATAACTTTCTCTATCATTCTGAAGTCCTTACTTCGAACCATTTCAGGGTATATACCATTATTAATTGGCGTGTATAATGCCTGTACAGCACCAATCATCTGCATTACTAAGCTCCAGAAAGCAACATCTCTTGGAGAAAGTAAAATTCCCACTAATAACGTGTTAAACGCACCAAAAGCAGTTGATGCCATACTCGAAACAAAATATAAAAAAGAACTATTTAAAGTCTGCCAAATATCACTAAATTTTCCCCAAGAGATATGAATGTTATATTTTTTAAACTCTTTAATTACGAAAAAAACTGCAACTAAACTCCCTAATGTATCTAAAATAGGAATATATAACATTGTACTATCTCCCTTAACTACAAAGAAGGTTAGTACAGTTGAGATACTTTTCATAATAAGGTATCTAGTTGTTATAACCTGCATTTCCTCTATGCCTCTAAATAAATAATCAAATAAAAATATTGTTAGGAATACTGGTATGAAGGATAAAAAAGTAAACAATAGATTATCTCTTAGTATTGGAATAAAGATAGAAAATAAAAGAAGTGCAACAAATGAAAAGCATGACAGAATTAGTTTTGCAATTGTTACATTTCCAACGATCCAGCCTATTTCCTTATTATTTTTAGCCTTAACTATATCTTTTGTTGCCGAAAGTAAAAAACCAAATTCAACAATTATCTGCATATAAAACATTATGGATTTAACATAATTAACAACACCATAATTACTAACAGATAAAACTCTTGTAAGATATGGTAAAGTTATTAGTGGTAATACTAATTGTGCTATATTCATTATATATAACATGATAGTATTCTGTACTACTTTTCCCTTTTTCATTTAAAATAATTGACTCCTTAAATAAAAGCCACAAAGCTTTTACCTTATGGCTTTTTTATTTATAAAGTTTTTAATAGGAACTATTCGGTTTCAAGACGATGCCTATTGTCTTAAAAATAATCAAAAGGTCATAGGCAATACTTGCCTTTTTTATATATTCAATATCTAATTCTACCATTCTATTAAAGCCAACCTCATTACGTTCTGTTGCTTGCCATAGTCCAGTACAACCAGGTATAACAAACAAACGTTGTTTATCATACTCACTATATTCTGCTACTTCTGAAGGTAGTGGTGGACGTGGCCCAACTAAACTCATGTCTCCCCTCAGAACATTTAAGAATTGTGGTAATTCATCCAAACTATGTTTACGAATAAAATGCCCTATTTTGGTAACTCGTGGATCCTTTTTCATTTTAAACATTGGACCATCTACATCATTTTGCTCTTTTAATTTGTCCAACATTTTATCTGCATTCACAAACATTGAGCGAAATTTATACATCTTAAATTCCTTACCATTTTTTCCTACTCTTATTTGTTTGTAAAAAATGGGACCGTGATCTTCAGCTTTTATCAAAACAGCAATAAGTACCATCAGAGGACTTAAGATTACTATTCCACACGTAGCAGCTACGATATCAAAAAAACGTTTCATACCGTGATAAATAAAACGCGATTTTATTTTATCTTGATTAAGTAAAGTAGCTTTACTTTCCAACAAATTCATCCCCCCATTATTTTTTAATATTTTATTTATTCGTTTCTTCCTCATAACCGTAGCCATAACCGTAGCCATAACCATAAGCAGCATCACCTTCAGCATTTACATCATTCATTACATAACCTAACAAATTAGCGTGTGCTAAGTTTAATAATTCAACTGCCCGCTTAACGGCTAACTTTTGTGTTTGTCCTTGCTTTACAACTAAGACAACCGCATCTAGGTGACGTGAAAGGATTTGCGTATCAGTAACTTCCAACATTGGTGGTACATCTACAATGACCATATCATAAATCCCCTTAACCGTATCTAGCAATGTTTTCATCCGCTGTGAGTTCAACAATTCCGCTGGATTAGGTGGAATGGGGCCCGCTGTTAAAATGTCGAGATTCTCTACTCCACTGGACTGAATAATTTCTCGTAAATCCACTGAGTTTGTTCCGCTAGTTAAGATTGTTGTTAACCCATGTTGATTACTCTTGCTAAATGTTGCGTGAAGAGTTGGGCGCCGCAAATCTGAATCAATCAATAATACTCTTTGGCCTGTTTGTGCCCAAACAACGGCGACATTATCTGTAACCGTAGACTTACCTTCACTTACATTGGCAGAGGTCATTGCTAAAGTCTTAATCGGCTTATCGATTGCCATAAAATTAATATTGGTCCGAATTGTTCGGAATTGTTCGGAAATTGGGCTCTTCGGATGAGCAACGGTAATTAATTTTGCACCATTATCCATGGTATCCGTTGATTGTTGTTGTGTTCGATGAAATAATGACATACTCTCTCCCCCTTAAACCCGGCGATTACCGTTATTTTGGCGCCGACTTATTTGATTATTAACTTTAAAGTCTCGACTCATTTCAATATGGTTCACGTGGCCTAGATTAGTTAAGCCTAGCTCATTAGTCAGGTAATCATCATCATGCACACTGGTATCCATTAAGTCGCCGAGCAGGATGTATAAGAAACTGAGAATCAAACCTAATACAGCACCCGCTAAGGCGAATAATTTCTTATTAGGAAATGATGGTTCATCTGGCGTGCTTGCTCGTGAAACGATGGTTACATTGTTCACGCTCATAATCTTCTTGATTTGTTGTTTAAAGACATTAGCAACAGTATTAGCAACGACTGCTGATTCTTGTGGATCATCAGTTTTAACTTGGAGAGAGAAGACCTGTGAATTTTGTTGGGTTTGTACACTGATAGCCTTCTTTAATTCGTCAGTTGAAAGATTATAGCTCTTACCACCACGTTCAATTACTGCTGGTTGTGCTTCTTTGATCAATCGCCGCGTGCCATCTGCATTTGTTCGATAAACGGCCTTTTCTGCTGGCTTAATAACCTTCACTGGATTCTTAAGTTGCTTACTTGCCTTACTCAAAATCACTTGGTTAGTGATAATGTCCTTATAGGTGTTGATCATTTGGATATCAGCTTGCTGATTATTATAAGCTTGCCCATTATCGTTATTTTCATGCTTTTGGTTAACCAAGATTTCTGTCGTTGCTGTATATTTTGGTACCACGACGAACTGAGCCACGACATACCCCAGTACTCCGGCTAGTAATGTCCAGATAATTAGCATCTTAATATGTTTACGACAGAGCATCATTAACCGATGCAAATCAATTGTATTATTCGCTGTTTGTTGTGAACTATTCACGACTTCTACTCCTCATGTATTAATTTTTCAGACTATTTTGCAACAAGTTAGTGATCCGTTGTTGTTCACTCGTTGGTACCACTTCAAAGGCTTGACCATCTTCATTTTGCCCTCGCCCTTGCGCGTGGTCTTGAACGATGTGTTCGTTCGTATCACGATAGCTTTGCGCTAACTGCACCATATCATTGAAAGTCAAATCGGTTTGTGAACTATCAGATACTGACCGTAAGAATGATCGGTTAAGAACCGTCTTATATGAAATAGACTTCTTAAGCAAAGCAGTGATTACTAACCGTTGCCGTTGTTGTCGACCATAATCACCCTCTGGATCGTCATACCGCATCCGACTGAATTGAAGGGCCTTGTACCCATTCATATGATAAGTTACCCCCTTTTCAAAGTGATAGCCTGCATAGTTAAACGTCAATGGGGACTTTACATCAACTCCACCGACTTGGTTGATTGCCTTTTCCAAACCACCCATGTTAACTAACACATAGTAGTCAATTGGGATATTGAAGTGGTCTTGGATCGTATTAATCGATTCCTTGACTCCCCCATAGGTATAAGCAGCATTGATCTTTGCTGGTGAATATTGCGGATAACCCGGTAAGTTAACCTTCATATCCCGAGGAAGACTAATAATCGTGGTCGTCTTCGTCTTTGGATTTAAAGTCATTACCATGATCGTATCCGTCCGACCCTTATAGTCCCGACCAAGCGCCCCGGTATCAGTCCCTAAGAGGAGGATTGAGACCGGCTTCTTTTGGTCAAGGACCTTTTGCGCATCCCGTGACTTGGTAGCACCCGCGCTACTATACATATCATCGGTCGTTGATTTTAGGTTGTGCCATGCCATTCCCGCAAAGAACAGGGCGACTAGGACTAATACCCCTACAACTGACCAAAAGATCTTCCATCCCCGGTGACGTCGATGATGTCTGTGGTGGTGATGGTGATGTTCCGGTTGTTGCATACCATCATCATTATTATTCAAGGGTCGATTATTTTCGTCTGACATAAAAAATTTCTCCCATTTTTGACTAACGCCGTAATTAAAAAATCCACTAGTGCAACAAGTTACATTACCGGAAACCTACACTAACAATGGTAAATAACGAGTTACGAACTTTTTTAATATCAGTTGTCAGTCAATCAAATTTATAATTACTTATATACATTATTAAGAATGTAACACGGATAGTCAAGGACGAATTTCATAACTTTTTCACACTTTCGTCAAATCATCAAGTTCCTTCTCGCTTTCCTTGTGATTATATCAGCGTTTTAACGGGTAAATAGCGAATTCTGATCGTTAATCACCTGTTTATTTCATTTTATAGTTACAAATTCAAATTTGGTTGTTTTGCCTAATAAAAAAGCGCCCAGAAAACTTTCCTTAGGCGCTCACAGTTCGTTAAATATATTCATTAAGCTTCTCATTATACTTAATCAGCTCTGACATACTGGCATCTTTTTCCGGCTCAACAATCTGCGTGGAAGCTCGGTTAGCAGAGTCATCCATTTGTTGCCGACCCCAGACACTCATGGTTAGGACCATGTTACGTAAGTCATTCCCATCATCGGTCAATGAATAATTGTTTTCTTCATCAACAACTGGATTAACAATTCGCAAGTTCTGCAAGGATGTTATTTCTTCCTTAAGAGCAACATCTGTTAAATCTGGTAGCAATTGATGTAATCCCTCAGCTGATTTCTTACAGGAGAAAGAGGAAGTCGAAAACGAACGGGACTTGATGTGCTTTGCTTACCAACGGATGCGGTGGCGTTTGCTGGACCGGTTACGGCGGCAGCAACTCGAAAGTTTCCTCTTTAATTACATCCTCGACAGCGAAGAAGATGATCATGACTACGGCAAGACAATCATTGACCATTCAGCGACCGCCCCATTTGCTCACTTGGAAAATAGCGACTTTCTTAACTACCTCTACCACCACTGTCCCCGCGTTCAACAACGGTATTTGATTGCCAAACTCAACCACCATTTGAGTGACCGGCAGATTGCGGATGAGTACCGGGTCAGTCGGGCAGCCGTTTCACAATGGCGACGAGGAGTGATTACCCGTGCCCACCAGCTTCGTGCTAAAATGAAAGGAGAGTTTTGAGGTGAGAATGTGGAAAAACATGAAATTGACCGCCAAGCTAAGTGGCTCCATATTAAGTATGATGGCGAAGATCGCGATGATGAGTGCGTTAATGAGCTTAGCATTTATCAGAACGCTGATGAGTCTAAGCTGCAAATGCTGGTGTCAAATATTGATTTTGATAATATCAGCCATGATAATACTTTTGCACTGACAAAAGAGGACACAAAGGTATTGATTGAGTATTTAAAAGATTGGATTAACTAAAAAAACAGGCCTGTTTTTATTCTCTTACTTGATGCTTTCCCGATCCAAGCTTTCCCCTAACATCTTCCAATAATCCATAATCATTGCAAAGTCAATCGGACCTTGAATCTCGAGGTCAAGTTGGGTAATTTTTTGTAACTCGTTACTCAACAAAACCCGGAAGTCAGTTAATTTAATAATCGTCAAATGGGGCGATGGTGGTACCAGACTAAGGACGTGATCCATGAGGTCTTCAATCAAACCAGCATAGAAGTCCATTAACTCATCGCTTGGCAAAGCGGCTGGTTCTAACAAGTTATCTCGTTCGTTATTAAAAACCTCATACCACCGTGCCATGGAGTTCCAGTAGGCATTATAAAGGCGTTTACTTTCCTTATCAGCGTATGCTAACTGATAACGACTTAAAACTTTCCACTGTTCTAACAAATCAACATAGAGTGATTCATGAGGATAAGCCGCGTCTTCCCGGGTTTCCTTAATAAAGCGTGCCAAATCATCAGTCATCTGAACCGGTGTTTTCATTTTCATTTCTCTCATTTTCCTTTTACATTAGTTTGTTGAATGGTGATCGGTGGTTTTTTAGTTAATCTTTCCCATAAAACTGCGCAGCTGCAATGGCCCGTTGCCATCCCCGATACAAGTCAGCTGCCTCTTGCGGATCCATCTGTGGATCAAACTGGTCGCCAATCCGCGATAGCTTTCGTAACTCATCCTGGTCTTCCCAGAAATCAACGGCTAAGCCAGCAAGGAAGGCTGCTCCCAGGGCGGTTGTTTCTTCCATTGCTGCCCGCTTGATTGGCGTTTGTAAGATATCGGCCTGGAACTGCATCATAAAGTTGTTCCGTGATGCTCCCCCATTAACCGTCAGTGCTGTTAATGGTAACTGGGTATCCTTAACCATCGTATCAACAACATCTTTGGTCTGGTAGGCAATGGCTTCCAAGGTTGCACGGATGATGTGTCCCCGTTCAGTTCCCCGGGTAAGACCAAACATTGCGCCCCGCACTTCTTGATCCCAGTACGGTGCGCCCAATCCTGTAAAGGCGGGGACGACATAAACGCCGCCAGTTGTCTTGGCATCGACAGCCATTTGTTCTGACTCGCTTGCTTTATCAAACATCTTGAGACCATCCCGCAACCATTGAACGGCAGAACCGGCCACAAAGATACTTCCTTCCAGCGCGTAATGGGTTTGCCCGTCCAGGCCGTACGCAATCGTCGTCAACAAGCCGTTATCCGAAAGCGTGGGTTTTAGTCCCGTATTCATGACGATGAAGGCTCCAGTCCCATAGGTGTTCTTGATTGAACCTTTATCATAGGCTGCTTGACCAAAGAGGGCTGCTTGCTGGTCACCCGCAATCCCGGCAATTGGAATCTGCACCCCATAGAAGTGGTAATCACCGGTATAACCGTAGATTGCTGAACTTGGCTTTACTTCTGGCAGAAGCGACTGCGGAATCTCAAGCAAGTCAAGGATATCTTGATCCCACTCGAGGGTATGGATATTAAAAAGCATCGTCCGGCTAGCGTTAGTCACATCCGTTGCGTGGACCCGCCGTCCTGATAAATTCCATAGTAGCCAAGTATCGATGGTCCCGAACATTAAGTCACCCTTCGACGCTTTTTCCCGGGCACCAGGGACATGGTCAAGAATCCACTTGATCTTGGTGGCCGCAAAATATGAATCAATCACTAAGCCGGTCTTCTTATGGATCATATCCTTATAACCATCTTTAATCAATTGTTCAGCAATATCGCTCGTTTGCTTTGATTGCCAGACAATTGCGTTATAAATCGGCTTACCGGTATGGCGATCCCAAATAACCGTCGTTTCCCGTTGGTTAGTAATCCCAATCGCCGCAATCTTATAGGGTTTGATCTGGGACTTAATCATTACGTTTGAAATCACCGACTGAACGCTATCCCAAATCTCTAGCGGATCATGTTCGACCCACCCTGGTTGCGGGAAGTATTGGGGAAATTCCTGTTGACTGATCGCAACTTTATTTCCGTCATGGTCAAAAATAATCGCCCGTGAGCTCGTCGTTCCTTGGTCAATCGCCATGATATATTGTTGTTCACTCAATTATATTCATCCTTTCGCTGCTAATTGCGAGCAGTTTCTACCTAATATAATAGGAAGAAACTTGATGGATTTTAGATCATACAAAAAAGCCACCGTGCAAAGACTGAACTGCCTCCCCCGATGACTCTCTTGTTGTTACTTGTCGCTGACCATCTTACCAGCTACACTATAGCGGTCTTTGCGCATCTCATTCAACACGATATGCACCCGTTCGGCAGGAACATTGGCATCCTTTGAAATTACTGCTGTAACATCCTTTACGAGAGCCTTTAATTGCTCATCGGTCCGGCCTTCAATTAAGTCAATATGAACTAATGGCATAATCCGTGCCTCCTTCTAAATTCATTTAAAATCTTACCATAAGAGCGCTTTTCCGGCAATTACATTAACGAAAAATATTTTAATTAACGCCACGTAAAGCCTCACGAACTCTTTCAGCTGCTTTCCGATCCCCCGTAAAGAGGATATGATCACCATACTCGATAATCGTATCACCATGCGGGTCGATTGGCTTGCGCTTCCGGAAAATCCGACTAATCGTAATGTCATTAACAAATGGCAATGTATGGAGTTCGCGTCCAGTATAACGTGAATTAAGGACGGTTGCTTCATATAGTCCGGCTTCGGTATCGGTTAACATCCGCAAGATCAATGGTGATTCAATCAAGGCACGCAGGACACTGCTTTGAACATTGAAACTATTAAAGATTTCAATCCCTTTTTCACGAAGCGCGCTGACATCTTTTGGGTCTAGCCGTGGATTATTTTGACTGGCAATAACCCGTTTTACCCCATGTTCTTTGGCGATCTGAGCTAAACGCGCTGACTTATGATCATTTAAGAACCCAACAACAACAATATCACAATCAAAGTAGCCTCCCTGCTCCAGGGCCTCCGCGTCAAGAGTCGGGAGATACTCTAAATGCTTCACCTGACTATTATAGGTCTTGAAGTTATTTTCATTATCTGTAACCATCCGCACGTCATACCAGTTCTTATATAATTGTTGGGAAATCGGAACAGTTAAGGTATTGGTTCCGATAAAATTAACCTTTTGCTTGATCAAATCAGATTTTTCAAGCTTATACATTGAATTGAAGACGATTGGCGCAATGATACAGACAATTACGGCGGCCAATGTAAAGGCATCGGATTGCGCACCAGTAATTGCATGCAAATTCCGCGCAACTTGCAAGGTTGGTAATACCAAGGTAATCGTTGTCGCTACTAAAAAGCTGCCGGCAAATGAATTACGGGGCTTAAAACGCCGCCGATAAATAAACATGGTTGGCAATTTAGCAAGTAAAAAGCCGATGACCAAAATCGGAATCAGGGCTAGCGCTTGGTGGTTAGCAAATAAATTCTTCAAGTCAAGGCGGTCACCCGTCATGATAAAGAAGAACGGAATCAGGAAACCATAGCCAATTGAGTTTAACCGGTCTTCAGTAGCTTCACTTGGTTCGAGCAGTTTCATAACCATCCCAGCTAAGAAGGCCCCGAGGATATTTTCTGCTCCCACCGTTTCGGCAATTGTTACTAAGGCAAAGATCAAAAAGAAAGCTAACCGAATATCAAGTTGAGTGGTTGATTTGGAAATTTTATTAAACCAAATAAACGGTTGCTTAAAACGCCACAAGAGGAAAAAGGCTGCCAAAAAAAGAAAGACAATTAAGCCCAGGCGCTTGGCATTGCCCCCATTGATCGATGCGTAGAAGGTCAATGCGAGCATCGGAACCACTTCCCCTAATACCGCTGTCAATAAGAGGGTCTGGCCCACTGGTTTTTGTAAAATGTCCTTTTCTTTTAACGTTGCGATAACAACACCGAGTGCGACGGTTGAAAAAATAATTGTCGCTAACAAAATATCGCTAAATAAGTGCAAACGGCTAATAATTAAGGCAATCACAAATGAAGAAATAACAATGAGGCCAAATGCCTGTGAAGCCATAATTACCGGCGACTTACTATCACGCTTCTTCCCGGGTGTTTTCCGGAACAGGTCAAAATTGATCTCCATCCCGGACAAAAACATTAACATAATAACCCCCAACGACGACAAGAAATTCAATGTCCAATTGGGGTTGACGATATTAAAAAAACTTTTCCCAAGAATAATTCCCGTAATAATTTCAGCAATGGCAGTCGGAATTGAGGAAACCTTAAACCGCGCCATAATAATAGGAATAATTAACGCCGCTAACATAACGATTAACAGTGATAATTGTTGCATATTTTCTTTCTCCCTTCCTATTTTATACAGCAATATTATATACTTCTTAACTTGAAATTAAAATATTCGTTAGTGTAAGATTTTCATA
>NZ_LN887306.1:0-3321 GCF_036621895.1 Limosilactobacillus reuteri subsp. porcinus | reverse complement strand
ATAATTAGAGGTTATCATGCGGTGACCAGAAGACAAGATGTAATGTAGCAAAATCCGTAAAGATTTATTTATAGAATACGAGGAGGCGTTAATGATGGAAAATCGAGTTAGCAATTCTAAAGCTAATGCAACTTATCAAAATTCATCAAAGGTCAAGGAAGTGGCCTATCGAATTTTTGCGGCGGTGGCTAATGCTATTTTGGTCGTTCTAGGAGGAGGATTATTAACTCAAACAATTGGTAACTTGACAGGTATCCATGTCCTTACCCTAATTGGTGGTGAGGCTCAAGCATTATTAGCGCCTGCTATTGGGGTTGCGGTTGCTTCACAGATGAACACAAATACATTAGTTACATTTGCATCAATGGTAGCGGCTACCGTTGGATCAAATGGTGTTCATTTTACTGATACGGCGGTTAAAGGAATGACTGCAACAGGGCAAGTAACTGCGGCGGCAGCGGGAGCACCGGTTCTTACTACTGGCCAACCTGTTTCTGCTGTTTTAGCGGCACTTGTTGCTGTTCTTGTCGGTAAGTATTTAACTGGAAAGACGCCACTTGATATGGTTCTTGTTCCATTTGGTGCGTTAGCTGTGGGGATCGGTTTTGGCCTAGTCGTTGCGGCAGTTGTTACGCCGACGCTTCTTGCTGTGTCCGCCTACATTGCGCATTCGATGCAAATTTCACCAGTTTTAGGATCAATGGTAATTTCCGTTGTGTGGGCCCTATTTCTGATGACGCCTGCCTCTTCTGCTGCCTTAGCCGTTGCCTTGATGCTTGATCCGATCTCTTCGGCGGCTGCCTTGATCGGTACTACTGCTCAATTTGTTGGTTTTACTGCGATGTCATTTCGGCAAAATAACCTTGGCGCAAATATCGCCCAAGGACTTGTTACCCCTAAAGTTCAATTTCCCAATCTCCTCATCAATCCTTATCTTTTAGTTCCAACGGTTGTTTCAGCAGCTGTTTGTGCACCAATTGCAACAGTTCTGTTTGATTTCCGTTCAACATCGACCTTAGGAGGATTGGGACTAAACTCCTTGATTGCACCAATTGCTTACTTATCACGCGGCTGGGCTCAGTTCAGCACATACATGGTTTTCGGCGTGGTAGTACCCGCTGTTCTTTCAATTGCTCTTTACCTTGTTCTTAAGCGCGCTGGATTCATCGGTGAAAAGCAATTACATCTTGAGCTAGTTTAGAAGTATCGATCAAAAAAAAGCTGTTTGTCTATTGAAAATTATGAAATAGGCAGACAGTTTTTTATTGATAAAACATCCTAACAACTGCTATTGTTGTGATTAGGGAATGTGATACAATAGACAGTGAATGTAAATTATAGATGGTAACTATCTATGATTAACGGCACGGAACGAAGCCAAAGATTAAGGCTTGCTTTAAAGCAAAGTCCCATTAATCGGTAAAAGAGTTCAGTTTTATATGAAGGAGTTTTTATACTATGATTCAAACAATTGATTTGAAAAAAGGTATGGTTTTTGAACGTGATGGTAAGTTATTAAAGGTTCTTCAAATCAACCACCACAAGCCTGGTAAGGGTAACACTTTAATGCAAATGGACATCCAAGACCTCCGTTCAGGTTCAATTGTCCACACTACTATGCGTCCATCTGAAAAGGTTGAACAAGTTAACGTTGACAAGCGTTCTGCTCAATACCTTTATGATGAAGGTGACTCAGCCGTATTTATGGACCTTGAAAGCTACGAACAATACAGTTTAAACCATGACTTGCTTGGTGACGACAAGAACTACCTTGTTGAAAACATGAAGGTTATCTTAAACTTTGTTAACGGCGATATCATTGGTGTTGAATTACCAACTACTGTTGAATTAACTGTTGCTGAAACTGAACCAATGATTAAGGGTGCTACTATCGATGGTGGTGGTAAGCCTGCTACGATGGAAACTGGTTTAGTTGTTAACGTTCCTGCATTTATCAAGAACGGTGACAAGTTAATCATCAACACTACTGATGGTAGCTACAAGTCACGGGCTTAGTTAAATATGGAAGTGGGAAATAACCCCCTCGACAAGGCGGTGGACTAAGCTAGGACGGCGATTATCGTCCGTACTTAGACTTGAGCCTTGTGGTTATTTTCCATGTTATCTTACTATTGTTCATAAAAACAGTTGAGGCTGGAGAAAACAAAAATTTTCTCCAGCCTCATTTTTTATAGGAGTATATTAATATGAATAAGAAAATAGGATTTTTAATGGTTACGGGGATAGGCCTATTATTAGCTGGTTGTGGAAATCAGGCTAACAATAAAGCGGCTAATTCTTCATCTGCCTCAAGCAGTAGTTTATTAGTGGCTAAAAGTAATGTGAAAGTTAATAGTGATAACATGAGCCCCCAAGAAGCTGTTAGTTTGATTAGTACGTATTGTGGCCTTCGTTATGGTGGGAATTGGGCTGCCATGGCTAAAGAAGCGCAAAAAGAGGGATTGCAGGTAAATCTTTACCCAAGTTCTAAATACCAATTGAGTGATGGAGGACAAGGAGTAGCTTACGATGTGACTGCTGGTGGAAAGTCACAGGGCTTGGTTTACACTGTTAATAACGATGATGTAAACATCTACCAAAATGTCAAGGAAAATCAAAAGAGTACTAAACTCGCCACAATCTCAAAGTCAGAAATGGCCAATTATGTTAATCAAGAAGGTCAGGGAAAGCTCGTTAATGACTTAGCTGCTAAGGCACAGGTAGTCGATAAGCGCAGTGGGGATAGCAATTCCTCAGCAAGCACCAGTAATTCTGGCAATGATCATAAGTATGGCCGCAGTGGTACTATTGATGTTCCAAGTGAAATGCAGGGAACATGGTATTCGGCAGATAATGATGCTGATTCAACAATAACATTTGGTTCTCATACCTTTACCTACAGTGGCGAGAATAGCAGTACAACAACTCAACTCTTTAAACAGGATTCTGAGTGGGGTGAGGACGAGGATAACTATACTAACGAAGGAATCCAAAACGCTACTAAGAACTGGGGGAAAGCCAGCTTCTTTAACATGGATGGATCACGATGGTTAAATATCCGTGGTTGGGTTCAAAACGCCGGTGACGGTTCATCATATACTGTTAAGACCGAAATAATCGATGGAAAGCAGGTTAAAGTTCTTGTATCAGCCGGGGGTGCCGGAAATTGGGTAGATGCTGTTTACTACCAATCAAAGGATATGGCGCAACAAAACGCTGATAAGAAGTTTGACGATCTTAATTATCAATAACGCGGTTTGTAAAATTAAGTTAGAAAAATAAAAAGCCATTTGTGGTAGACTTTTGAATACCCATACATCA
>NZ_LN887305.1:0-296 GCF_036621895.1 Limosilactobacillus reuteri subsp. porcinus | reverse complement strand
AAATCGCTCCTTTTGGTTGTTTTTGTGGTAATTACATCATATCAGGAACAATTTCCTGTATACATAAAAGCTGGATGATGAATCGTTCAAAAAATTCATCATCCAGCTTTTTTTTTGAACTAGGAGTTGCCCCAGCCTTCTACTTATTAGAATCATTATTAAGTTTTTTCCACAATCATCAATATGGATAATACTTAATTTAAGATAATTTGTCCATGCCTAGTTACTATTGAACTATTAATTTTTTTCATCTTGCTCCACCTATTGCCGTTTACATTACGCTCAACATAGTGAAG